>PNLN01000026.1 GCA_013823055.1 Cyanobacteria bacterium DS2.3.42 | reverse complement strand
GGTGGTGGCGGTGGGGCTGGAGGTTGCACTGCCTGAGCCTGGACGGGCTGCGCCGGTTGAAGGAATTGTGAAGATGTCTTTGATAATGTGCCTGGATCCGGCAGCACTGGAATGTTGCTTGGTGCCGCAGGAATATCGCGTTTTACGACAGGTTGCACACCAGTATCCGGTTTGACCGGAATGGAAGAAGTAGGAATTGGCTGCGCAGATTGTGTCCTCGATGCAGGAGCTCCGCCCTGATCGGGTTTTACAGGTATAGCTTCGGGTTTTGGCGGTGTTGTATTTTGCTTAACGCCCGGTATCGTCAGAGGTGGCGGAGGAGGAGGTGGTGGTGCCGGCGAGGGCGCACTCAGTTGAGCAGCAACCGACTGTCCGGCAGGACGTGTCGGGGAGGCAAGCTGGAACCCACCCTCAGCGAGAAAGAAGCTCGGAAACAGAGCTTCGCCATTAAAAGAAGATGGGCTGGAAACATACAGCAGTTCTCGTGCTCTGGTGACGGCAAGATAGAACAAACGACGCTCTTCTTCAAGGTCTGCAACATCTGAAGGAAAGAGTCCGTCGGACATACCGACAATGAAAACAATCGGATACTCCAGACCCTTCGTTTCATTGACGTTCAAAATCCTTACAGGTCCTTCGTCTCCTTCACCAGCGTCTTGCTGTCTAGCGCTAAACTGTTTTACAAATTCAGAGACACTCTTGTATTGGCGTGCCTCTTCTTCCAACTGAGCAAGTTTTCTCAGCGGCTCGTAATTGACACCAGCCGGCACTTTGATGGACTTGTAATACTCGTTGAGACGTTGTGTTCGTTTCAAGAGTGAGATCGTTTCTGCCGGGGGGAGTTTCTCGGCATGCATGGTTCGAATGATGCGAACGAGCTGCGCAAGGTCAATACATGAGGGATCGGAAACAGCTTCCGAATAAATTTCCACTGCCTTCAAATAAGAGAGATTGTTTGCCTCACCGAAACTGGCTATCGTCGCCGATAGTTTCGGATCAACTTCCTTAACTCGCAGCTGGCAAATTCGTTCAAAAGATTCACGCGCTTTTGGTCCGTCCGGATCCATGACCAATCGCAAGAAAGCCATCACATCACCGACTTCATCCGGTATCATTCCGGCGTCAGGATGTGTTGCAAGGCAGCGAATATTGCGTCGCGTTAGCGCTTCTTCTATCAATATTGCATAGTTGTTCTGTCGATAAAGAACGACGATTTCGCCTGACAGTCTGCCGCTATCGATGAGAATCTGCATCTCATCTGCGACCCACTCAGACTCCGCCATTTCGTCGGCAAGAATTTGTGGACCGATGACCGCCTCAGTAGGTGCCGGTCCCCAACCGGAGGTAAAGTCCTTCTGCATGCGCCTGCGTTCTAGCGCTCGCACAATGTGGCGCGCATTCTCTACAATCGCCGGATGGCAACGCCAGTTTTTATCAAGCGTATAACAGCGTGCATTGGGAAGCCGCAAGGATACTTCAGGCAACAATCTCGGCAAGCTTCCCTTCGCTTCCCAAATTGCAAGGTCTTCATCACCTACAATAAATAAATTGTCCTGCGGGAACGCCAGCAATCTGGCAAGCAAATCCATTGCAGCCGATGCGTCTTGATACTCATCAATTAGAACGTACTCGAACTGGTACTGATAACGAGCACGCACTTCGGGATTTTCAACAAGCAAATTCGCAGACAGGGTAATCATGTCATCGCGGTCGACGCGATTAGCTTTTTGCAATTGGTCATCGTAGGCTTGAAAAACCTTGGCTACCAACTCATCAATATCACCCTTGCCCCGCTCTTTCACGTGCTTCGGTGCGACTAAGTTAGCCTTGTACAGAGAGATCAGCGAGACAATGGTGAACTCGTCTAGATCCTCGGAAAGCTCGAGCGTTAGAGGATCAAGGTCTTTCTTGTACTTCTGCAAAAGACGCTGAACCACCTTCAAAACGTTTTGCTCAACTTTGAGCGGCGGCTTTCTTTTGATTGCCGAAAGGTTTTCCTTAAGGATTTTCAAACCCAGATCGTGCCATGTGTAAAAGCTCACCCGCTGCGCAAGCAACTTGTCGCCAATCTGGTCAACCATGGCTTTGAGCGGCGTTAGGGTCTCCTTCGCGAAGCTGATTACAAGAATCGATTCGGGATTGATTCCCTGGTTAAGCAAGCTGACAATTCTGTGTGCAAGAACCGTAGTCTTACCGCAACCGGCACTACCTGTGATGGCAGCAGGACCAGCCCCGTGCGAAATGGCAAAACGTTGCACTTCTTCTTCAACAGTCAATTCCGGAACAACGAAATTGGAATTGCCGGAGATCAAGCGACCGTGCGAGGACTTTTTCAGACCGCCTCGCCATACGTCTTCAACCGCATCAGCACAAGCGACGACATTGCTAAGAATTTCGGAGTTGGTCAAACGAACAATACGCCAGCCATCGCTCAAAAGTTCCAGGTTTTTCTTCGCTTCAGCCGAATATGAACCGCTTCCGTCCAGGGAAGAAACGTTGTCAATCTCAACATCCAATTTTGCGTGCCGATTGTAGATAGCAAAGTCCAGCATATAATCGCCGACTACATGCATCGGAGTGATCGGAAATTCTCTCGCCTTGAGGGTTTTATAAAGGTAGTATTCCGCCTTCAACATAGGAGGCAGACCTTCTTCCTTCATCTGGCTGAAGTGATGCAAATCAATCGTTGTTGCATCAAGAATGTAGAGAACCTTCTCCCACGTCACTTTTCGACCTGCGTATTCAAGGTCGTCACAATCCCCGCCCAAGCCGACTAATTCATAGTAGTCATGCTTAGTCGTGATCAAGAGAGGCTTTCCGGCAAGAGCGCGCGGATAGAGAATGTGGTGATAGAGATACCAGAGCTGTTGCGCCGTCTGCGGGGGTGTGAAGTTATTGATCACAGTCACCGGGCTGCCGGTCAAATCGAGTTCAAACTGAGTTGCAACGGGCCGACCAAAAGAGGTACCTCGCACTGCCTGATCCCAGAGCCTGGCGGCCTGCTGATAAATTGCAGCACCTTCGACAACTGCAGGAGTGATGCCGCGTGACTTGAGATTGATGACCGCCGATTCCAAATATGGTTCGTTCGCTTCATCAAAGTTGGAAACCAGAAGTCCTCTCGTAGAGCCCTTGTAGAGTCCGACCGTTTCAACAAACCAATGCAAAGCTTCCCGGCAATCAATAGGTTGCACAGGAATTTTGTTTGGCTGTTCGGACTCTCTCTGACCTTTTGCCAATTGAAACCCTTTCGGCAGCTGACATAGCTAAGCCTGGACCGGTTCTACTTGATAACTATATCACTTGAAAACTATAGCTATGTATCTAATACCTGGTCCTACGGGTTTTTACTCAAGTTACTGATAATCAGATTAATTCTCAGAGGCAGGCCTGAATTGCCCGTACTGGTGGGCTTAACGGATTTTACATGCCGTTGTACTGACATCGTCAGTGTGGAATAGGGAATAGTACAATGGACCTGTGGTTCTCTACACACGTATAGAACTTCATGGCAACCGGCTCAAAATGATGGTTTCCGTTATTAGAGGCCGCCAGGGACCTCAGAAAAGGAGAGGACGTTTTCTATGAGACAAGCATTACTAGCTTTGTCAGTTTTGTTCATCGCTTCGTTACCAGCTAACGCACAAGCATGTGGAGATGAGGGACGTTATTTCCACCTCAAGCCTCCATCGTGGACTCTTACTTCGGCAAGAAGACACGCAGTGCACCGCATGGCGAAAGCACTTCGTTGGTACAGAGAGCACCTCGGCAACAAACCGATCTGCGAACAATCCAACATCCAGGGTATTCAGTGGACCCAAGTTAACCCGCCTACTCGCTAAGCGTCTGAGACACGGCCTTCAAGTCCGTCCTCTCTCCGCCGCGTAAGGCAGTGTTCACTTAGTTTGGCAAGCATGCTAGTCATGCTTGCCTTTCCTGGTATGTTTCAAAAGCCTGTATGGGCGGCGCTATGCGCCGTCCATTTTCGTTTGTCTGCCTCTGTAAAGGCGATACGGCTTTTGTTCTCACGGCCTCCTCGGTGCTCACAGCCTGCTCGGTGCACATGGCTTCCTCGACTCGAACTTTCTCGGCGGCCTTTATCCGGTTTTAGAAGTTAGACCGCTAACGGTCTAACTTCCAGAACCCAATATCGCCCCACCCAAAAAGGAGACACAAAAATGCTCAAAGTTATCCGAAACAAGGGATCTTGTTAACTCGATTGAGATGAATTCAAAGCACTTATCGCCCCCTATCGACGAGAGCAAGGGGATCATCGTGGACCTGGGGACCGGAGACGGTCGCTTTGTATACCAGAGCGCGCGGCAAAACCAGCATCGCTTCTATCTCGGAATCGACGCGTCAGCCAACTCCCTGGAGAAAATCTCGGAAAAAATCCATCGTAAACCTGCAAAAGGTGGGTTAAAGAACGCTCTTTTCATTCAGGCAGCTGTGGAGGCGCTGCCTGAAGAGCTCGATGGTATCGCCGATGAAGTCCACATTCACTTTCCCTGGGGCAGCCTTCTGAAGGGAATAGCCACCGGGGATGAAACCATGTTGAAAAACATCCACCGCATCTGTGCACCAGATGCGGTATTGGAGGTGATCATCGGCGTAGATCCAGAGCGTGATGCTACCGAGCTTCAACGTCTTGGTATCAGCAACTTGTCAGAAGATTTCATTGCGACAAATCTGGCAAAACGATATCAAGATTGCGGATTTCAAATAAACGAAATCGGCTCCTTTCCTGCAGGCCAGTGGCCAAACATTTGCACGTCCTGGGCGCAACGTCTGGGCACTAACGACAAACGTTCACTCGTCTACTTTACTGCAACCGCCGCAGCGTATGCTGCTTGAACAGCAACATCATTCTGTCTCTCACCTATGATCCAAGCATCTTCGCTGGAAATTCCTGTTTCTTTTCCACGTTCGTCATTTGAAAAATTGATCAGTCTTTCCCATGCAGACGAATCGGAAAGTCCAGCAATGACCTGCGCATCCGTCCCTTTGTATTGCGGGTCCTTGGCTGCGTTTTCGAATTCCGTCCGACTCACAATTCCGTCTTTGTCGATATCTAAGACGGGAAGTAAATGCAACGCACGATAAGCCAATTCGACTGGACTGCTTAGTGGCTCATTACGGACTTCTCGATCTTTGCCGTTGAGTTCATCTTTGTCTTCAATGGTTACTTTTGTGAGGAAAACACCCTCGCCACTGTTTTGCCCGGACAAATTCATGAAGTAGATACGATTTTCATCACGGTCTATAGCAGGTACGGTTGCTTGCAAGTCGGGCTCGTGAGAGTCGCTAGCAGAATCGTCGTGGCTATCAGCGTTGGAATCTGCACTGACAGCAAGTTCAGCAGGCATGGCTTTGTCAGACATGGTAGACACTCCGTGAAACTTATGAGGAGGGAGATTGAGACGTGGGGTGACTCAACCTGGCTATAGTTATGCGGACGGGGGATTGCCTAAACACTAACCTTGAATTGGGAAATTTTCCGGGAGCGCCTTTCGCCTGTAAGGCCTAAGCACCTTATCTGGTGCAATAGGAAAGACAAGCACCTTCATCTCTATAGACAAGAATTACTCTTAAATAGCTGGAAAACTAATTGCTCTCTTTGGCAAAACTCCAGCGTGCCGCGTTAAAGAGCGGATTATCCCAGGGCAGGCCCGTCTTTGTTTGGGAGCCATGAGAAACATTCGTAATCCAGTTCTGATGTGCAACCATCAACTTTGGCTGCACAACAAAAACCCAGGGTACGCGCTTAGCCAAAATTGACTGCATTTGCGAATAAACAAGCTTTCTATCCGCAATCGAAGTCGCCGTGCGACCTTTCTGAATGAGGTCATCGACAACTGGATCATTGAAACGCGAAAAATTCATCGGTCCTTTGCTTGACCAGATCAAATAGCAGTCCGGGTCCGGACCCGAAGAACGACTCCACAAGGTGACATCGTAGTCGCCCTTAGCCAGGTATCGATGACGCAAAGCGGCAAACTCCACGACTTCCACTTCGCAGGGTATATGCGCCCTCCGGAGCTGCCCTGCAATGCATTCTGCGACATCAGACGAGTCCTTCGTAGACTTGATGCGAAAGGCCAGCAATTGACTTTTACCGTCTTTTGCACGCGAGTAACCTTGCGTGCCCAATTTGAATCCGTGCTTTTCGAGGAGTTCTTGAGCCTTAGCAGGATTGAAGTCGTAAGTCTTGACGGTTTTATCGAATGACCATCTGCCTTCTGCCGAATCGCTTGTGGGCAGCACCGCGAAGTCCCCATAAAGCTTGTTCAGGATGATCTGCCTGTCGACGCACATTGCAATAGCCTGTCGAACAGCATCCTCATCAAACGGCGAGCGCGTCATGTTGAAGCCGAGATAGATCGTCCTGGACCCCGCAAAGGCATCGAGAACGAGGTTCGAGCGCTTGCTCAAAAAATATTTCCAGGCTCTGGCATCCACTTGTCCTACTTGCACATCGCCGCGACTGAGCGCCATTGAGAGCAGACTCATATCGGGTATTACCCGCCAAATAAGCCGCTGTAAGTCGGGCTTCTTTCCCCAATAGTAAGGATTTGGTTCAAAAACCAGCTCCAGTCCTGACTCCCAGCGCACCAGGCGAAATGGACCAGAGGAAACAGGCCGACGCATCAGGACTCGTTTGCCCATGTCCACCGAAGATAGCAAATAAGCCGGCAGGACTTTCAGTTCAACAAGGCGAGACAAAAGCGGCGCGCAGGGTCGATCTAGCTTCAATATTATGGTGTTCTCCTGCGCAATTACCGCTTTCACATCTCTGTAATCGTCCTTGTAGGGCGAGATTTTTGACGATGCAGCATGAATAGATTTCACAACATCGTCCATCGTAATCGGCATACCATCCGAGAAATGAAGGTTCTTGCGCAGCCAGAATTTATAGGTCAGACCATCTGGAGAAATTTCAAAGCGCTCAGCCAGCCCCGGAACGATATCAGTGTCGGCGCCATATCTAACCAACCCCTCGTAGACAAGTGTTTGTCCGTAATAGGAGGCGGAGTCAACGGCTCGCAGTGGGTAGAAGCCCACCGGCTCCCAATTCATACCAAAGACAACGGTTTTGCTACTTTCAGCATATTGCGAGGCGCCTTTACCAACCGCCTCAAAGCCAAACGCCATGCAAACAACTGCAAAGACAGTCAGCATCAAATAAATGCGAAATGCGGAGAACTTGGTTTTACTCAAGAAGAAATCAAACAGCTTAGTAGCCGTTGCCTTGAGAGACAAAATAGAAGCAAGCCAACATCACAAGCATAGCGCTGGTGACGCCCAGCCAGAAACCGGCAACCAGAATCTGCCAGACAATCAACGCCTGACGAGCTGTAAGGCTGATCATGATGCCCAGGCGGTTGATGATGTAGAAAATCACTGCGCCAACGGTGAAAAGAAGCGGCAGCAGCTTGATTCCGGGCGGAACGGGAACGCAAACAGCCATAACCAGGCTGAGAATGCAAAGGACAACCAGCGCAATGGTTACATAGTCCGAAAAACGCTGCTTAACGTTCTCTGCGACCGAGGCTTCATTGACGTGCTTGAGGGCACGAAGGAAATTGGTCAGACCCTGGCGCCGAATTGGCTGCTCTTCAGCAGCGCCATCGGCGGCCGGAGCGGGATCTATTTTGTGTGCTTCCGATTCAGACACAAACCAACCTCTTTACTCGCCGGAACTCTCTCTAATATTATCAAGCCTCGCTCCTATCCGTGAGACTGTAATAGAAGTAAAGTGAGCCATTCCGAGAATAATTATCTGCCGCAAGAGCCGTCCATATGGGCGCTAGTCCTGCACTGGCGCGGAATTGACTACACTCGACGCTGCCTGACTTCCCTGAAGGAAACCCAAAACAGAAATTTCCGAATATTGCTTGTCGACAACGGATCGGACGATAAAGATGGCGAAAAGCTCAAAAATGAGTATCCCGAGATCGATTTGCTTCGCCTGGAGACAAATCACGGATTTGCTGGAGGTTGTAATGCCGGGATGCATTACTGCCTAGAAAAGAGTGCCGATTTGATTTGGCTTCTCAATAACGACACAACTGTTCCGGCCGAAACACTGAATAAACTTGTTGAAATAGCTCGAGAAAACCCAAAAGCTGCCGCAATTGGTGCGTGCATTGTGGAAAACGAAGCAGATGGGCGTTCAAATACCGTGCAGGCTCGTGGGGTAATCGACTTCACTCGGGCAAAAACGTTCTTAAAGCGCGATGCGCACGGACGTGCAGTGGACTGCGAATGGCTTTCCGGATCGAACCTCTTGTTGCGCGCTGATGCGCTAAAACAAGCGGGTCTTTTCGACGAAACCTATTTCCTCTACTTTGAGGACACAGAACTTTGTCATCGTCTACGTTTAAAGGGCTGGCAGTGCATTCTCGTTCCTGATGCCGTGATTGCACACACGGGAAACGCCTCCACAACTGGAAAACGCAGATTCTGGCGTGACTACTATTACACTAGAAATCGCTTCCTTTTCTTTTCGCAATATTTACCAGGCATCAAAAAAATCCCTGCTTTTGCGTTTATCTTCGCGCACTTGATACGCCACACTATTGTTCTTCCGTTCCGTGGAGAAAAGGGCAGAAATCAGCTGCGTGCCGAGCTTCTCGGCGCCCGTGATTTTTTCCAGAACTCGTTTGGTAGAGCCAAATGTTTAGAATGGTGTGAAGAAAATTGATTAGTGATTGCACTACTGACAGTGTCAGATACAAGGCCGGCGGTCCTATTAAAGACTTGTCTGCAACTGCAGAAAATTCACTGTCTTTTTGATTTGCGCAAATTTTTGCGACTTATTGGCTTCAATACAATCTTGAACTCACCATACCTAAATGAGCTGCCTTTCCCATTCACAAAAAATTCCAGCCTCTTTGAATTTTGATCAGCGTTGAACGATTTCGACGCTCGCGAGCCGTCCGATTGCATACAGACAAGACTACAACCTAATGACTCCGCTCTAAAAGCTGCTAGCTCTTCAGGTGTAGGGCGTGGTGTATTGTCGTCACCACGCATATAGATGCCCCGTGCAAGCCTTACAATTTGACCTTTTCTCACCAGCTCTTTCAGCACCGTATCGACGCTTGAACGTGCTCCATATCCAAGAACATCCTCAGATTCGAATATATGTCTTTCTTTGAGGCGGTTTACATGCCTGCGAACAAATGGGGTATTAGACATAGAGATTCTCCTTGTTGGTTGAGCTCTATTGTCTTAATACGAACAACCAACGAAAAAAGTTCAAATGCCTCAAAATCTCCTTCAAAAATTTGGATTTGACCCTAACTTCCCGCAAATTACCGTCTGCCTTTTATGACGAAAAACGATCATTTTTCGTCATGATGCATCGTCCGAAAAAGCCCATAAAATGGCAGTTTTTATCATTCACAAACCGTGTTCTAAAACTGACGATACTCACAGAGCCTCACTGGCGCCAGAATGCAAGTCGCACCTTCATGACGAAAAATTATCATTTTTCGTCATGAAGTCACAGCGCAGCTTTGAATATACAAAGCGAGAAAAAATAAACAGTAAACGCACGCTATAAAAAAGAAGCTGAAACAACCAAATGATTATTTTTCGATACCATGCAAAATCAATTTAATTGCCGATGCACATCAAGCTGCAATCGAAAGCCTCGCACACCGCATCAAAATAGAAGCCTACGTGCATGCTTTCAACGACTGCTTCTTAGCGCTCGGCGTCGTTCTTCATCGCTGCAAATGTTTCCATTTTCCTCAAAAAAGCCGAGCCTGGCGCTCACTCAATGACAGAGTAAATCAAATAGAGCGAAGCTACCACTAAAAATTTGATGCACAAAGAAACAAGTCTCGGCAAGGATAAACAATCCCAAAATCGCCATCAAACTAATTTCAAGAAAACTGGAACTACAAAATCCTGCTAGTGAAATTGGTTTTGGACCGAGAAAGAAGTACAGAACATCCCCATTCACAAGTTCAAGTTTCTTGGACGTTTGCCTCCAAATGAAGGCTCCAAAATAAGAAAACGCGGCTCCACGAAATGCAAAGTCAAGTCCATTATCGACAAGCGATTGAGCGCAAATAAGAAGTGCCGCCTCCCGGCGCAACCGCTCTGCTTCAGAGACAAGGTGCGGCTGAAAATCCAAACGTGCGGCAAATGAATAGTTTTCAAATAGAGTTGCGTTAAACCACGCAAAACCAAGAGCAGCAAGAAGTCCAACACCAACGCCAACTAGAATCGGCACGAGATAAGGCTTTATTGAAGGTCGTTTGCTCACATGACCTCACTTAAGTGCCGCTGCCAGACCGCCAGTTGCTTGATTCAAAACAAAAGCAAAAAATGTGGTGAACACTGCGAATCGAAAAGCATAATCAAAGCCATCATTGAACATAACCTGCCAGAACATGAGCTGCTCTCCACGTTCTCGCAAATGAAATGCCTCAGCAAAACATCGTCGGTTGAAGTCTAGATTCCAAAAGATGTCGTGAATTTCACAGTTGGTTGACTTCCTCAGAGCATCTAATGACGAAAATATTAGACCCAGCATTAGTCCAAAAACAAAAGGTTTCGCATATCGGCGAAGTGCCACAGCTTTCTCAGCTGCGCACATCGTTCCTGTCTTAGTATCGCTAATGCTCAAGAGAAGAACCCAACAAATCTAAAGACTCGTCTAGTTCCATCTTACATAAATGTCGTTATGGACGCTTTGTTGAAGTTAGCCTTCGTCGGCGACTTCTACTTCGTCAGCGTATGCTTCGTCTTCAACGGTGAAATCGTCGTCGGAATCTTCAACTACAGCATGCTTGCCATTGGAGCTCTTCTTCTTCGGAGCCCCTTCTTCCGGAATGCCGCGATACGTGATGACGATGTGTCTGTCTTGACCTTCGCCTTCCGATTCAGACGCCAATTCTTCGAAGTTTTCCTGCAGATACTTGTGCACGATGCGACGCTCGTAAGGGCTCATCGGCGGAAGCGCGATACGCTCTTGCTCGCCGTTCAACACTTCGACAGCAGCACGTTTGGCATTGTCTTCCAAGTTGCGGCGGCGGCGCGATCTGTAATCGAGTACATCAACAACAAACGGCCCCTGGTCCGCCATCGCTGATTTGCACATCTGTCTAACGATGAATTGCAGCGCTTCTAATGTCTGTCCGTTTCGCCCAATCAAAAGTCTGGCGTCATCCGGGCGGCACTCGATGCGGAAACAAGTGGTGGTTTCGTCGATATCCTCTGCAGAAACTGATGCTTCTATGTCCAAAATTGCGAGGATTTTTTCCAAATATGATCTGGCGTTATCGTCTAGTGTGTTCATAGGGTCACTTCTTCTTCTTTTTTACTTTTCGCTTTCCTGTTGACAAACTTATCGTTTCACCGGTGTCGCTTTCCACCGTTATTTTCTTGACTGACTCATCCGCTTTCTTTGCTTCTTTTGCGGAGTCCTTGCTTGCATCCTTTCCGGATTCTTTGCTGGAGCCATTTTTCCCGCTCTCAGTTACGTCTTTTTTTTTGCCTTTTGGGGAATCACCGTCTGAAGGCGGCGGGGAAACATCGTCATCGCCTTCACACACATCAATAAATTCCGGCATAGGTCCTTTCATGACCAGCCATGTTTGCAACGTCTGGACGACGTTGGACACAACCATATAAACATACACTCCCGACGGCAAAGGAATAAAGATAAACATTGCCGAAAGCATAATTGGCATGGTCTTGGCAGTCTGTTGCTGAATGATCTGCTGTTCGTCCATCTGATCCTGCGGGCCAGTTGGAGGTTTCATTGTCAGCTTGGAAGACAAGTACATAGTCGCGCCGAACAGCAAAATCATGACGACCAGGTCAAGATTTTCGGGCTTGAGAAGCTCCGTTCCTGACGCAACTTTTCCAAGACCATTGATAGGTCCAAACTGCTCGTCTTTCGCGATACCTGGAACCATCGCCTGGACATGGTATTCACCAGGTTTCAAGAAGGTCGCGTGTCCGTTTTCATCAATCGTCGCCGGTGCTGCTTCACCTGGTTTTACCTGCAGGTTAGCCAGTTTCCACTTCACTTTAAAATCAGCTGGTAATTGACCTTCGACCGATCTGGTGTTGAAGTCAAGACTTTCGCCTTCGACAACGACTGCATCACCAGGGAAAACAACAACCTTGGCAATCTTTCCATCAGGAGAGACATAAGCGCTGTTGTTGCCGGAAACTTCTACTTTTTTGACTTCGGCTGCTTTCGCCTTTTCAACTACAATGATTTTGACGTCCACACCCTTGTCACCGAACGGCGGTCCGGAGAAGGTTGCAAACAGTGCAAATAGAACGGGTAGTTGAACGAGCGTTGGTAAGCAACCACCTAAAGGGTTCATCTTATTCTTGGAGTAGAACTCCATCATCTTCTTCTGGAATTTTTCAGGATCGCTCTTGTACTTATCCTGAATCTTCTTCATCATCGGCTGCATCTGGGACATCTTTTGCATCGACTGAGTCGATTTGACGACCAGCGGCCAGACCAGTACACGAACCAACAGAGTAAGCAAGATGATCGCCCAGCCGTAGCTGTTCGTCATCCTGTGGAAATACTCCAGGATCGGAATCATGAACTGATAGGTGATGTCCACTTAGTTACCTCAGATCAAGCGCTGCGGCTTGTGTTTGCGAACAGATTGTTTGCAGTCTTCGAACATTTCGCGCTAAGCGCGTTGCCTGCGAGTGGCGTCTTCAGGCAAAAAGCCTGCGCGAATATCCTATCTTTCATTCCAGTAAAAACAGGATTTAGCCCGCTTTTCATAACGATTAAAGCGCTCTGTAGAGGCGAGGCCATGCATCGCCCGGTCTCGGCAATCAACCGCAGAGCGGCGCATGCCGTCGTTCCAACAAAAACAGATGACACGGTGTCCGGCACTTCATCCACGCCTCCATCATGAAAGGGATGACATTTGCATATACGCATGGCGCCAAGCCGCATCCCGGATGCGAGTCCGTGCCTCTCTATGGCTTGTTTTGCATATTGAGAACAGGATGGATAAAAACGGCAGGCCGGCTGGCGAAAACGCCTTGTCCATTGCCAGGCGGAAAGAAGTGACAAAACAAATGTTTTTGCCCTACTCACGCGGCTTTCCTCCGGGCTCTCCGCCCGCTTTCATGACGCCGAATTTGTTTTCTGCCTTTCTCAAACATTCATCAACTGCATTCAAAATCTCTGTCCAACTTGCTTCCAACGCAACGGCATGGAGTACGAAAACAAGCACATACCATTGCCCTAGCTTGTATTTTGGATTTGAGCGTTCCTCTGTATTTTGGACTGTTTTATCGATAACCGCTTGGGCGCTCGAAGAAGTCCTATCTTCT
>PNLN01000088.1 GCA_013823055.1 Cyanobacteria bacterium DS2.3.42 | reverse complement strand
CATGTGTCATCGGATGTGGTGTCATTGGTAGACGAATCCTTGGCACCTGCCGCACTGATTGTTTATTCAACCTACTTGCTGATCGAGCGCCTTCAGAGATCAAATTTTATTCCAATCTTTGCAATCGCTCGACATTTATTTCAACGACTGCCCGTACAAATATCCTGCTATGTAGTTAGTTTCTTCCTGGCTTTGACCTTCAGTCCAAAAGTTAGTGCGCCCTTCATTTATTTCCAATTTTAATTCGATATGAAAGTACTAGACAAAGTTGCAGAAGCGAAAATTCCTAAAGTGATGACAAAAGCACCACTCTCCTGGAAGGGCGTGTTGTTTTGCTCCGTCGAAATTTTTGTATGCGCGCTAGTTGTAGTTTTGGTGCTTGAGGCCGTGCTCGCCTTCGCCGGTCTGGGAGAGGAAGAGTATTTGCGCATGGATGAAGTCGCCGGTTGGGTGCCGATGGAAGGCAAACATTTCACTCATCGAGGCGAAGGATTCTCCAGGGGATGGTTCAACAGTATAGGAATGCCGGATGTTGAGCGAAGCAAGAAGAAACCTGCCGGAGTTTTTCGCATTGCGCTAGTTGGTGACTCCTTAACCGAGGGATTTTCAGTTCATCCAGGACACAGGTTTGGTGACCTTTTGGAGAAACGGCTCAACTCCGAATTTCCGGACCGTCATTTTGAGGTGCTTAACTTTGGCGTTCCTGCCTACAACATAGCGCAAAAATATCTGCGCCTTAAGAATTTAGCCCTGGACTACGAGCCCGATATAGCAATCATGCAATGTCGTGAAACCGAAACGCTTTCTTTGGGACCGTCGGTTAATGGTTGGACCAGCGCCAAGCCTGATTTTGCTTTGGATGGTAAAGGCCACTTGTTTGAAAACCGCTTTCAGCAAGTGCGATGGCACCAGAGCGCTGAAGGCCGTCGTATGCGCGACACTTTCTTGCTTCGCCGCTACAGCCGAATTTGGGGCGCAATAGGCCAGCAGATGCAGTCGCTGTCTATCTGGCAAAGGCAGACCTGGCGACAGTGGGACAGAGTGCTAAAGGGCAAATGGCTGGTAGCTACGCCTGCCGGCAGTCAAAAGCCTGCAGGACCGACAGACGCGCAGTTGGAGACCGCAATGAAGCATTTTTGCGCACTCGCTTGCGTCTTTTTCGATGAATCGAAAGCGGCCGCTGAAAAACGAGGATGCACATTTACCTATGTATTATTTCCGCGACCGCCTCAGTCGCAAAGCACGATTGAGACCAAAGTGTTTCGTACGCATTCGCTCAAGAGCGGAATTCCCTACGATGATTTAAATCCGACGTTTGAATCTTTTCCGCTTCAAATGCGTAAGAAGTTGTTCAAAGGTAGTCACTTGAGTAACGAAGGCAATCAAGTCGCTGCCGACAAGTTGTTCGAATTCTTGAATGGCTCAGGTCTTCTTAAGCAAGCGAAACAGTAGGCTCATTTTGACGACCTTGCCGCCCTGAAGGGCAAGGCTTTATGCCCCATTGATAAAGACTCCAGTCACGAGAACCGATCTGTTCTCGTGGCTTATCTGCAAACTAAAACTCAGTGAGTGGCTTTGCGATCAGGATTCAGCTCGAGCAAAACCCTTCGGTCAGAACCAGTTATATCTGCGCTGATCAGAATTGAGCTGATTTTCTTAGTCCACTGCTCTTTCGGTAAATCGAAAACGAGAGCGCTGCCTTTTCGTTCGCCCAGTCGGCGCGGAAGTTGCTCGTCGTAGCCGAGTTTTTGATTCTCAGCAACTAAATAGATTTCGGCACGCTTCAAACCGGCACCAAGCAGGCGCAGTCTGCTCAGTTCTGTCGGAATCTCAAAATTGAGCTGCAAATAAGGTTTTCTGATCGGAAGAAACAATGCATCTTTTTCGCTTTGCGGAGCGTAGAAAAGGTACCGGCCATCCGCCAATCTGTTGAGTAGCAGGCTATGTGGCATCCAATCATTGATTGACAATAGAGGTGCAACGGTTTTTGATTCTTTTTTGTTTCCTAAAATACCTGGGTAATTTTTCTCCAGAATATTGGCAGCAGATTCAGCATAAAGATGACACAACGACGCAGCAGGGTGCCCGTTGGCCGGACTAATTCCAAGCTGCAGTGAGGAAAGCTCGTGGGAATTCAAACCACCTTTCAGTCCGCTGAGTACATCATTCAGGGTGTTGAAGAAGTGCAGACCGGATTTATCAAATAAAGTCTGCACTTTGCCATAGCGTTCAATATGATATTCCTGCATCCGTGTGAGCAGACCGGCACCCGTTCTTAAAGAGCTTCTTTGAGCGTCGCCTGCTTGATAGCCTGCTGGTAAGGTAATGAAGAAAAACGGCAAATTGACTGTTTTTTGAAACTGAGCCACTTTCTCTAATGTTTTTGCATACTTCTCGAAGTTAGGCCCTTCAAGCAGTTTCAGTTCCCAGGTTCCATAGTCCCAACCAGTTTCTTTACTTTGGATGTTTTTGGCTCTGGCGTTTTGGCGTATATCGAACAAATGCCAAGCAAGATTCGGAAATAAGCTTTCAAGGCTGTTTTTGACAGGGGCAGGTAAATTGTCTGGGGGGATATTCCAGCTTCTCATTATGGGGACAATGTGCTTGCCGTCTGGCGCTACTTCATCTGGATCGTTGGTTACATATCCCCAGATAACTAAGTCCGGTTTATATTTCCCGATGATTTTTTTTGCACCTACAAGTTGTGCGGCTGTCGATTGCGCCGGCATCCCCGCTGCAATCACTTCAACATCGTTATAACCTCGGTCGTTGAGGACCTTCTGGAGCTGACGCCACCAGAGGGTATTCATATTAGGGTAGCCAGTACCCCAGGCAAACGAATCTCCCATGACGAGAATGCGCGTACTTTTAGGCTTCTTCTCACTGACGGGCCAGCCTGCAGAGCGCCAAACCGAACAATCATCAGAGGCCAGGTTTTTACGCCTGCCCTGTTCGAGAAGCCATCCGTCCTGCTCTTTCCAACGCCATGATGTTAGCGTGCCGGAATCTTCAAGCATAGGAATAATAAATCGATCTGCAATCGTAAGCGCAAAACCAATGCAAGCGAGAGATAAAAGCATGTACAGAAGTGCAGAGCCGCTGTCTTTTGCAGATAAAAGGCGAAACGATGAGGTGCGACGGCCTGCTGATTCTTGTTTGCCCGCGCTCTCCAACTTGTCACTCAGTGTCATCAATGAGGTTTCTTCCTGCCGGTAGCCGCGCTGCGCGCCAAGAAGCCTATCATAAGGAAAGCGCCCGCTTCGCGGTCACTCCTCTAATGTTTGACAAGAGTCGGGAAGAGCAAAATGAAGTCTGAGTAATGATGCTGCGTATTGGTTGCCCCCTAGAGAAAAAGCCCCTCAAGTAAGGTCTTCAAATTTCGTGTATGGCCGAGGTTCGATTGTCGACGGAAGACAGAACACTTTTCATTGAGTCGAAGAACACTTGAGCCATAAACATCTGATTGAGCGTCCACGGTTGACTGTGTTTTTCAATTGTTTGCCGGAGCGTTTCAAAAGCCGGTTTGCCCGCTCGCCCTTTGTCGACACTCATGAAAAGCGCGCTGGCCCAGGTGAAAGTTTGTGTTAACTCCGGTCTGAAAATGTGCAAGCTGAGATGATGTGGTGGAAAAGACATCGTGATCACACCGCTGGCCGATTCGATCATTCCTTCCAATGGAAATTTTTCACGCAAATTGTCTTCCACAAAAAAGCTCTTCTGTTCGGAAGTTCTTAACCATTCAGCATACTTTGAAATGTCGATGTTTTCGGGTGTTTTCGGATATGTTTCGATCTTCCCGTGACTGATCAACGCCATTCCCTTTCCGTCGAAAAGTTCCAGTATTGTCGATGCACTTTCAAGTAATTCTGAATCCAGAGCCTGTCGAGTCGGATTCTCGCGGATGCCATCGAAAAAACGACGCAGTTTTTCTTTTAAGTCTCTTTGAGCACTATCCTCATAAGCACTAACCTTGAGCGAGATCAGCTTGCCTACCACTTCACAGTAAGATCGAAGCCAGTGGTGTACAGGCTTTGGAGTACGATTGTGGCAAACAATCAATCCCCATAATCTGTCATTGCAAACAATTGAAATGCTCAGGCTTGCACCAATGCCATGTTTGCGCAACTGTTCGATATGACTAATCGAGAGGCTGGCCAGCGCGCAGTTGGAAAGGTCAATCGGATCACCATCTCCGACAATCGACGCCGGCTCATAATTTGAATCGGAGACGACCCAGACTGTGTTTCGACAGTATGCTTCACAAGTTTCAAAAGAGATATCTTCGGCTGGAAAACAATGATTTAGGAATGAATCCATACCTGGTGAAACTTCTTCGGAAATTATCTCACCGGTCATTGCCTGGTCAAGCCTGTAAAGCATGACGCGTTCAAACCCCGACAATTGTTTTATTTCACGCGGAATCATCTGAAGCAAATCTGTTATTGATTCAGCTTTACCGAACACAGCAACTGCATCGGTAAGTGAGGCCGTCTGGTCAGCTGAGGGTTCTGCAGAATCAAAACTTTCTTCCATCTCTACGATGATTTTGTTTTCGATTGTTTGTATAAAACAATTGAATTTTCGCTGTCCAAACAGCGGAAAATCGCCGGAAATTAGCATTAGAATTCTTCCGTCTTTATTGATGCGACGCTTCAGATTGGCAGCAATGGGCGAACCAAATAAATTCTCAAAAGTTCGGCCGATAATGGTCTTCGCCCCACCGACAACAATCGTCGAGAAATTTGAGCTGGCCTGAACAATTTCCAGGTTCTCTACATTGAGTACCATCAAATAACCGTTCGGTTGAATTGATTTTTCTGAAGAATATTTTTCTGTTCGTTGGTCGTTAAACATAGTTTGTCCTACAAAACCCAAAACGATGGGTTCCATTTGTACATAGTGAGTTGTTGAAAATCTTGACTGAAAGACCTGCTCAGGCGGCCTGGTCCTTCGATTCGGGCAGCTTACGGCTGTCTCCGTCTTTACGTGTCATCGTTTCTACGAGGGCTCTATAAATTTCCAGTGCTTTTTTATGCTGCCCATGGGAGGCTAAGAATTCCGCCATCCATTTAAGCTCTGTGATTGGAGCCGTACCCCTTTCTCCTTGTTTGACATCTTTTTTGCTCATAACCAATACCCAGTCTGTGCCTGTTCGTGCTTGCTATATAAGGCTTTTCGCGATGCGCAGTGTTCACGTTTTTGCCTTTGCTGCAAGGTTGACGGAACAGTCACGCGTTAGTTCCTCTATTAAAATTCATCGGATTCTGGGAACCTGAAATGGCTCAGCGGGCTGGTATGAATTCGGCTTGTCTCATCGGGCTGGCGAATTTTCTGCTTATGGAACGCGTTATCTTGCCTTAAAAATCGACAGCAGTAAGGCTTCGAAGCCGTCCTTGTCTACGTTGGTGGCAACTTGAACTTTGCGACCGCCGAACAATGACGTTGAGGTCTTACCCATGCTTTTACCCTGCGTTGCTACGTCGATACGCATCTCTTTAAAGGTAAAGAGTTCGGGCTTAATTGTCGCCGCCGCAGTCAGCGTGTCCCAGAAATAGTATTCGAATCCTTTGACGAGAGACCACAGGCGCAAAGCGAGTTTGCAGCCGCGTGAGCGATCCGAAGACGCATCTAGAGTGGCCAGAAATTCTTTCGTCACAGGCAATTGATTCGTCACATCAAGAGGAATCAATTTGATGGGAACTTTGCTGTCGAGCGTCACTTTAAATGCTTCCGGATCCGCGTAGATGTTCCATTCAGCGCTGCCGTCATGTCCTTCTTCCTGGACATTGCCCGGAACGTTGAAGGCGCCGCCCATAATAACGAGATCTTCTACCTTGCTTTTAAACTCAGGATTGTCGCGCAGCAGCGGTGCTACATTGGTCAAAGGCCCTGTGGTGACGAGCGTCATCGGAGTCTTTGTGTTATTCAAGCAATCATAGAAAACGGACTCGATCTTTCTGCCTTGCTTTGGCTGATAGGAGCGGCGCATTTCGATTTCGCTAAACAGTGGCAGTTCGTTGATGATAAAACTTTCTTTGCGCCAATTGTCTGGAAATGGGTTGGGCACAGGATCTTCTGTGACCGCGATTTCGGCTCCTTCAAGTTGAAGGTACGTGGCGATTTTCACCATGGCACTGTAGGCCTGATCGGCGAAGCAGTCACCATTTGTGATACCAATAGCTTGTAGGTCGACTTCCGGTGCCATCCAGAGCAAAACAGCGCTCAGAATATCATCTACGTGTCCATCATGGTCGTGTAGGACTGGCTTCGGCATCAGTTAAACAAGATTTCCCTGGCTCCACTTTGCAGGCTTCTGCCTGAAGGTTCAGTTTACTTGCACTGAACTCCAGTTTCATGAATCCGGGGCGAAACCTGAAGGGTTATCTATAAAAGTTGAAGACTGCTTATAAAATGCCCAGCTCCATCTTGGCCTCTTCGCTGGCCATGGTTCTGGGGTCCCATCTTGGCGTCCAGACGAGATCTACTTTGACGTTTTCCACCCAGGGCAATTTTTTTACCGCCATGTGCGCCTGCGACTGAATTACTGCACCAAGTGGGCATGCCGGACTAGTCAGGGTCAATTTGACCGTAACGCTTTGTCCTTCAACTTCGATTCCATATATAAGTCCGAGGTCGACAATGTTGACCCCCAATTCAGGGTCGATAACTGTCCTCAGATTCTCTTGCACTACATCTTCTTGCAACGAGGACATTTTCTATATCTCCTACTGTGGTGAGGGTTTTCGGGCTTTTTACCATTGGTTTTGATCACTCAACCGTTAACGGTTCGATGATCCAAATTACTTCGATGAGGAATTCAGGGTGTTGTCAAGGCCTTCGAGCATTGTGTTCCAGGGAAGCAGAGCGCACTTAATTCGTACGGGGTATTTTTTGACTCCGCGCAGGGCTTCCAGGTCTTCCAACTCGTCAGGTAATTCGACTTCTTCTTTCTTGTCCAGCATCATCCGCTTGAACAAATCCACAATTTGATTTGCTTCTTCGACGCTTTTGCCGAGCAGCAATTCGGACATCATAGAGCCTGAGGCGGTGTTGATAGAACAGCCTTTCGCGGTTAGTTTTACATCTTCAATTTTGCCGTCTTTAACGGTCAAATAGAGGGTCAGCTCGTCGCCGCAAAGCGGATTAACGCCTTCAACCTGCGCGGTTGGATGCTCGATGACCCCGTGATTGCGGGGATTGTGATAATGATCGAGAATCGTTTCTCGATAGAGATCATCTGCAAGCGACATGACCTAAAACCTTATCTGCTTCTTTCAACGCTTCAAACAACAAATCAACTTCTTCTTTTGTATTGTAGATGTAGAAACTTGCTCTGGCAGTTCCCATGACGTTCAAATCGCGCATCAGTGGTTGGCAGCAGTGGTGTCCGGCGCGGATGGCGATGGCTGCGTCGGCGCAAATTTGCCCGATGTCGTGTGCATGAATGGCGTCAACATTGAAAGATACAACGCCACCACGCAGAGTGGCATCTTTGGGACCGAATATCGAGATGTCGCCGAGTTCGTTGAGCTTGTTAAGCGCGTATTCGGTAATTTCAATTTCGTGTGCGCGGACATTATCCATGCCCAATGCAGTCAAATATTCAATAGCTTTTCCGGAGGCAATCACATCTGCAATATTTGAAGTGCCGGCTTCGAATTTCCAGGGCAGCTCGGACCAGGTTGCCTTGTCGCGCCAGACGCTGCTAATCATGTGACCGCCCGATTGAAACGGCTGCATGGCTTCTAGAAGTTCGGTCTTTCCGTACAAAACGCCGACACCGGTAGGTCCAAGCATTTTGTGCATTGAGAAAACGAGGAAATCGACGTCCAGGTCGCGTACTGATGTTTTTACGTGCGGGACACCTTGAGCGCCGTCGACGAGAATGACTGCACCTTTTTCGTGCGCCAATTTGGCAAGTTCTTTAATCGGATTGATTGTGCCAAGAACATTGGACATTTGTGTGGCAGCGACAATTTTTGTCTTATCCGAAATCAGCTTTTGGGCTTCTTTCATGTCGAGCTGTCCGTCTTCCGTTATCGGAATGAAGACCAATTTGGCATTGCGCTCTGTAGCCAGTCTTTGCCACGGTATCAAATTGGAGTGGTGCTCCATTGCCGTAAGAACAATCTCGTCTCCAGGCAGAATATTGGCATTGCCCCACGAGTAGGCAACCAGGTTGATAGCTTCAGTTGTGCCGCGGGTGAAGATGATTTCGTGGGTGTGATCCGCGTCGATGAACTCGCGGACTGTTTCACGGACGGCTTCATAGGCGTCTGTCGCTTCTTCTGCCAGAGTGTGAATGCCTCTGTGGATGTTGGCGTTGTAGCCTTCGTAATATCCGGTCAAAGAGTCGATGACGGCGCGCGGCTTTTGCGACGTGGCAGCGTTGTCCAGGTAGACAAGCTGTTTTCCTTCAATCTGGCGTTGCAGAATTGGAAAGTCTTTACGGATTTGTTCGACGTTAAGTTTGCTCAAGATAGTCTACCTCGCACCACTGGCAGTGGCTTGTGCCGCCACCCAAATTTCATCCCCACGCAATTCGACTTTGTAAGTCGGCACCGGCAAAATCGCCGGTAAACAGAGCGCCTTGCCCGTAATTACGTCAAAGCGCGCACCGTGGCGGGGACACTCTATTTGATTGTCGACAAGCTCACCTTCGCCTAAGGGTCCACCGTCGTGCGTGCATAAATCGGCAATGGCGTAGTACTCGCCTTCAACATTGCAGATGGCCAGTTCAGTATCGAATGCGGTAAACACGCGCGCGGCGCCGAGCGGGATATCCGCCGCATTTGCCACTTTTACGAACTCGACTGTCATCTGAGAATTGCTCCTGAAAAATTGAAGGTTACGCTTTCTTCGAGCTGAGAATTTTCTCGGCAACCAGGTTGTTTATCCAGTCGCCTGCGCCGTCGACCGGACAAGATTGCACGACCTGACGGAAGAAGCCTGTAACAATCAGTTCTTCGGCTTCAAGATTGTTGAGACCGCGGCTCATCAAGTAGAAAATCTGCTCTTTATCGGCTGGACCTACGGTTGCTCCATGTGAGCATTTGACGTCGTCAGCCAGGATTTCCAGTTTGGGAATCGAATCAGCGTGAGCGTTTGCGCCCAGAAGAAGGTTCTTATTGCTTTGAGTCGAATCAGTACGTTGCCCTTGCTTGCTGACGCGGATGGTGCCCAGATATGCTGATGAAGAGCTGTCTTTTAGCGCCACTCGGAAATTGATGGTGGAGCTTGTATCCGGTGCAATATGATCCTGGATAGTGTTGAAGCTGTAGCGCTCGCTGCCGGCTCCCAAAACAACACCGCGAATATCGCTTTTGGCGCCGGGCTCTTTCAAGTTTGTTTGGATGTCGGATTTGATCTGCCAGCCGCCCAGGGCGATCGTGGAAGAATGCAGAGAGGCATCGCGTTTTACTTCGTTGTAGACGCGCGAGACTGCAAATGTATTGTCGGAGAAATCTGAAACGTCCAGGTAGGAAAGAGTAGCGCCCTGTCCGACTACAGTTTCGATTGATGAGTTGATCAGTGAAAGTGCTGTATTGTCGGTGGCGGTTTTTCGAGCCGAAGTTGAGATGTTTACGAATTCGGCTTTTGCACCATCTTCGACGATGATGATTACTCGCGGAAAAACAGCAATTGAACTTTCTTCTCCGCTGGTAAAGACGTTCAAGACAGGGCTTTCGAGGATGACGTTTTTCGGAACATAGAAAAACGCGCCGCAATTAAAAAGCGACTGATTCATCAAATAGAACTTGTCGTTATGGGCAAAATCCGGTGTCGACAGATCTCCTGAAGAAAGATATTTGTTCAAAAGATCTGCGTGTTGAGTAAGCGCCGTCTTCAACGAGCAAAAGATTACACCTTTGGAGAGAAGCGCGCTGTCAGCGTTTCCAATTTCAACACTTTGCGGCGTCGTGTAAATGAATGGCAGTTGCTTGCCGAGATGAGCAAGTGCCGCAGCGATTACATCCGGTTCTTTGCCGGCTTTTACTTCTTTGCTGTCGCTGACGATGACATTGAGAGTGGTTAGATCAAGCGAATCGACTTCTGTGCGGTGCCAATTCTCATCACGATTGCACGGTGTCGGTGTCTTCAAGTAAGACTCAAAGGCTTTGAGGCGGCTATCTTTCAGCCATGCCGGTTCAGCCGTTTGTTTGGTTATTTCGTCTACTCGCTCTTTAGCTATCGTTTTCACCGTCTCACCTAATTTGATTTACTTCGACTTTCTGATTTGTAGTTGTCACGCGTGTTCGCGTCGGTCTACGGCCATGTTTTTGCATGGCTCGGCCTCAGTCTTCAATGCCCATGGCTAACCTACTGAACCTTCCATTTCGAGCTGGATGAGCCTGTTGAGTTCAACAGCGTATTCCAGTGGAAGCTCCTTGGTGAAGGGCTCAAAGAAACCGTTGACGATCATCGCCTTGGCTTCCGCCTCTGTCAGACCGCGGCTCATCAAATAGAAGAGCTGCTCTTCGCCGACTTTTGAAACGGTTGCTTCGTGCTCGATGGTTACTTCTTTCTCGTCTACTTCCATAGTTGGATAAGTGTCGGAGCGAGAATGTTCATCAAGAAGGAGAGCATCGCAACGAACTGAGGACTTGGAATTTTTCGCTTCCGGATACACCTTGATCAAACCGCGATAGGAGGCGCGGCCACCGTCTTTGGAAATAGATTTCGAAACGATGGTGGATGTGGTGTTGGGAGCGGCGTGGATTATCTTGGCGCCAGCATCTTGGTGCTGTTCGCTGCCGGAAAGAGCAACGGAAAGCACTTCGCCGTGAGCACGCGGTCCGACCAGGTAAATGGCAGGATACTTCATGGTCAATTTCGAACCGAGGTTGCCGTCGATCCATTCGACCTTCGCATCTTCGTGTGCAACTGCGCGCTTGGTGACCAGGTTGTAGACGTTTTTCGACCAGTTTTGGATGGTCGTGTAGCGAATGTGAGCGCCTTTTTTGGCAATCAATTCAACCACTGCCGAGTGCAGTGAGTCGGTTGAATAAGTAGGTGCAGTGCATCCTTCGATGTAGTGCACATAGCTGCCGGGCTCGGCGATAATCAATGTGCGCTCGAACTGACCCATGTTTTCCGCGTTGATACGGAAATAGGCTTGCAGAGGAATTTCGATTTTGACACCTGGTGGAACCCAGATGAAACTGCCACCTGACCAGACGGCCGAGTTCAAGGCGGAGAATTTATTGTCTGCCGCTGGAATAACTGTGGCGAAATGCTCGCGCACGATGTCTCCGTGCTCGCGCAGTCCGGAGTCCATATCCAGGAAGATGACGCCTTGCTTTTCCAGGTCTTCGCGAATGGAGTGATAGACGACTTCCGATTCGTATTGAGCGGTGACGCCGGCCAGGAATTTGCGCTCGGCTTCAGGAATGCCCAGTCTGTCGAACGTATTCTTGATGCCATCGGGCACTTCGTCCCAATTTTTCTCGCCTCTTTCTGAAGGCTTGATGTAATAGAAGATGTTGTCGAAGTCGATGTCGCCGAGCAACTTGCAATTGCCCCAGGTCGGCATTGGTTTCTTTCTGAAAATGTCGAGCGCGCGCAGGCGGAACTTGAGCATCCACTCCGGCTCGTTTTTCATTTCGGAAATTCGGCGGACGATTTCTTCTGTCAAACCGCGACCGGACTTGAAGACGTAGTCTTCAGTGTCGCTAAATCCATATTTGTAGTCCGATGCAATCGATCTGATCGATTCATTGGTCTCTGGTTGTCTAAGTTCGGCTGCCATGGTTGCCTCCTTCAGGCTAAGCTACGCCCGAGGGTGTAAGTTCTTGTGTTACCCAGTCATATCCGCGTGCTTCAAGCTCTTCGGAAAGCTCGCTTCCACCAGTTTTGACAATCTGACCACTTTGGAAAACGTGGACGAAATCAGGTTTTACGTAATTGAGGATGCGCTGATAGTGGGTGATCAGCAGCACTGCTGTCTCTTTGGTGGCCAGCGTATTGATGCCGGTTGAAACCACTTTGAGAGCGTCGATGTCGAGACCGGAGTCTGTTTCGTCAAGCACAGCCAGAGCCGGTTTGAGCAGCGTCATCTGAAGAATTTCCAAACGCTTCTTCTCGCCGCCGGAGAAGCCGTCATTGATGTAGCGCGAAAGAAACTCGTCTTTCACTTCCAAGAGCGCCATCTGAGCCTTGAGCTCCTGACGGAATTCTTTGACTGGTATATCTTTGCCGCGCACGGCCTTTACTGATGCACGCAGGAAGTTGGAAACCGAGACTCCGGGAATGGCGACTGGATATTGAAATGCCAATGCCAGACCTTTTTTAGCTCTTTCATTGGGAGGCAGTTCGCCAATCTCTTCGCCTTTGAAGATGATTGAGCCGCCAGTGATTTGGTAGCGCGGATGCCCCATCAAGGTATAGGACAAAGTCGATTTGCCGGAACCGTTGCGTCCCATGATCGCGTGCACTTCACCTGGATTGATGGTGAGGTTGACGCCTTTGAGGATGTCTTTGCCTTCGACTGAAACCCAGAGGTCTTCAATTTTCAGAAGTGGTTCGCGTGCTGCCATTTGTATTCCGGTCCTTTTCTTACTTGTCTTTCTTGGTTTTGTTGAATCGCCAGCCTTAGAGGCCTTTTTAAATGGATATATATCCTATCCTTTTTAGGCAACTAGCTCCTTGAGAAGACACCTTAAACATATCAAAGTTTCGGCTAGTTGGCTTTTATAGATATAATAGTATCAAATATCTCTCTAATACCCGCGGGTCTTAAGGATAGTTTTTGTAAGGCGAATCGGCGCTTCTGGAGCCGCCCGAATTAGAAATTTGGGGTAGGTGAGAGATAGACAATGTGCAAAAGGCATTGTTGCGACACAGTTACACAGTACAAACATGATCAACCAGCCACTTTCCACTACTCCTGAAACAACTCAACAAGCCGTGCTTCTTTACCTGAAGCGCCACGGTGAGATGACTGTCGGCGAGCTTTGCGAATTACTGAATATAACCTCAATGGCAGTCAGGCGCCACATCTCTGGACTCATGCAGGAAGGGCTGATTCTCTCTCGTATGGTCAAGCAATCGCGCGGCCGCCCGACCTATAAGTACAGCCTGTCCGAGAAAGCAGAATCTCTCTTCCCTTCCGGCATGCAAAATCTGGCTGTCGAACTGCTTGATATGGTTTTTGAAGAGTCCGGTCACAAGGGCGTCATGAAGCTTCTCGAAAGGCGCAATGAGAAGCGGGCGATCCGCTTGCTGCCCCGCGTGGAGGGCAAAACCCTCGAAGAGCGCGTCCAGGAAGTGGCGAAGATCTTCTCGGAAGACGGATATATGACTGAGTGGGAGAAGCTGCCGGACGGTAATTTCTTTATTTTTCAGCGCCACTGCGCATTGCACGACCTGGCTCACAAATATCGCCAGCTTTGCGCGCTTGAGCCGCAACTGATGGAAACGCTCCTGGGCGTGAAAGTGACTCGCGAAAAGTACATGCTGCAAAACGACCCGGT
>PNLN01000231.1 GCA_013823055.1 Cyanobacteria bacterium DS2.3.42 | reverse complement strand
CGACGAAGCGCTTTCCGGCGTACAAGGGTCGCTCGTTGCAAAAATATCCGGACCAGATCTTTATGAGCTTGAAAAACTTGGACATAAAGTCGGCAGCATCATGGATAAAACGCCGGGCATAGTCGACGTGATTGTCGATCCGCTCGTCGGTCAGCCACAATTCGCAATCAAGATCGATCGTGATGCGGCAGCCAGATATCAGCTCAATGTCGACGACTTAAAGCGACTAGTGGAAATAGCAATTGCCGGATCATCAGCCACTAAGGTGATCGAGGGCGAAAAGAAATTTGATTTGATCGTCAGGTTGGCACCGGAGTATCGCGACACCGAAGAGTCTTTGAGCGACATTTTCGTGGACACCCCTCAAGGGAAAAAAGTACCGCTTTCTCAATTTGCCACTCTCAAAGAAGTGAGCGGCGCCGTGCAGATATGGCGTGAGCAAGGCTCTCGCCTAGCGACAATCCGAGCCAACGTCAGAGGTCGAGATCTAGCCACTGCAGTTGAAGATGCTCAAGCCCGAGTAAACAAAGAAGTTTCGCTTCCCACAGGCTATATGGTGTCCTGGAGCGGCGAATTTCAAAGGCAAAAGGAAGCATCCCACCAACTGGCAATCGTTGTGCCTGTGACCCTGGTTGTGATCATTACCATCTTGTACTTATCGTGCGGTACATTCAGAGGTGCCATGGTCATGTTCTCAGTCGTTCCGCTGGCCTCCATCGGCGCTGTATTAGCCATGTACATGACTAATACTTACATGTCGATATCGGCAGGGGTGGGCTTCATTGCCTTGTTCGGTCTAGCGGTAAAAAACGGCATATTGCTTGTCTCCTTTGTCAATGAACTGCGACAGGAGGGCTTGCCGATTGAAGAAGCAGTCTATAAGGGTTCGATGATACGGCTCAGACCGGTTTTAATGACCGCGGTAATCGCTGCAGCCGGTCTCTTGCCCGCAGCGCTGTCGAACGAAATCGGCTCGCAAACCCAAAGACCATTCGCTATAGTGATTATTGGCGGGCTAGTATCTTGTACTCTCTTAACGTTGTATGTTTTACCGGTACTCTACATAAAGTTCCAGCCGCGAGCGACCAGGCCCGGACAAGTGGGCAAAAGATTACCGGACGAGAAACAGGTCAAGACTGAAGAGACGAAAGAATGATGAGTTTTGAACAAAACAAAAAAGCATTCGCAGTCGGGCACTCATGCCTTGCTTTATCGCTCGTACTTTCCATGCCGCTTTTGTCCGGATGTGGCGATGCGCACAGCGCCAGTGTTCAGGTCGACAAACTAAAATTACCAATTGTTGGCGATCAAGATCTCGACGATAAAACAGCTGCAACAGGCAAATTGACTTTGAGCCCGGAACAGTTGGAAGAAATAAAGCCAACTACTTCTGTTGTGCAGCAGCGCAGAATCGCCAAAGAAGTATCCCTAACAGGACAGGTCGAGCCGGATTCGAATATGACGACGCCGGTTATTTCGCTGGTGCCCGGACGAGTCGAAAAAAGTTTTGTGCAATTAGGAGACGTCGTAAAACAGGGACAGAGACTGGCTTTTGTCCGCAGTGACGACATCGCGCAAATTGAAGCAGACTTGCTTAAACAAGTACTCGACTTTGAAGCCGACATACAACAAGCGCGCTTTCAACTGGCACTTTGCGAGAAAATATACGGTCGCCACAAGCAACTTTTCAGCGAAGGAATTAGCGCCAGAGCAGACCTGGACTCCGCCGAGAGCGATTTTCAAAAGGCTCAAGTAGCGCTGGAAACCCTAAAAGAAAAGCGCAATGCCCTGATCACTATCGCTCGCGAAAGGCTCAGGCTTTACGGTGTTGAGAAAAACGAGCTGGACAAAGTGCTGGCCACTAAGAGAATCGATGATGACTTCTATATAGAGGCACCCAGAGCCGGAATCATCACAGAGAGAAACGCCGATATCGGACAGCTCATTGACAACTCCCATAATATCTTTGTGGTTACCGACCTCTCGCAAGTATGGCTAACCGCACAAGCATTCGAGAAAGACATCCATTTCATCAAGAAAGGTCAAAAGGTAAAGGTAACTGTCAACAGTTATCCTGACAAGGTATTTCCGGGAAAAGTGGATTATACTGGCGTCATGCTCGATACGGACACGCGCACAATGCCCGTACGCGCCACCGTGCAAAATCCGCAGATTGTTCTCAAGCCGGAGATGTTTGCAAATATGCGCGTCGAAATTGGCGAGACAGAGGCGCTCTCGATTCCATTTGAATCAGTGCGCAAAACCGGAGAGGCGACGATAGCGTATGTGGTGCGGGGAAAGAATAGTTTTGAAGAAAGAAAAATCGAGGTAGGCAGACGGCTTGGTGACAGCGTGGAAATTCTAAAGGGACTGCGTCCCGGCGAAACAGTTGTTGCCCATGGCAGCTTGCAACTACAAGGACAAATGTTGAAGCAATTATCCGAATGAGTTCAGGATTTACAGCATCGGTGGCATCACGCTCCTACACGGGGCTGGAGCCGGCATCGCAAAATAAGAAGTACGGCGACAAGGAGAAAGAGCACGCGATGAAGCTCGTCACGGCTATCATTCAGCCATTCATGATCGACAGACTGGCCAGAGCGCTCTTCAAGGCTCCTATCAGCGGTTACACAGTGACAGAATCGCAAGGCTCGGCAAAACCCGACATTTCCAATCCACAATATCTGGTGCCCCGCTCAAAGGTGGAAATTGTCATCAAAGACGAGCATGTCGAACAGCTGATCAATATTATTCTTCAGGCCGTAGGCACGCATCAGGATGGCGACGGACTGCTATTCGTATCCAATATCGATCAAGTTGTCGATATCGCCTCTGGAAAACGCGGAGCAGACGCGCTCAAAACCTCGCAAGAATAATAGATCCGCCCTTCTGGTTAACACCTGCTGCATGGCTCGCATACTGGTAGTCGAGGACGAAAAGGATCTCTCAAAGCTGATCGCGGACTGGCTCAGGCGCGATCATCACCTTGTCGAACAGGTTTTCGACGGCAAATCCGCATTGCAGCAAATGACCGACTCTAGCTTTGATGTGGTTGTTCTTGATTGGATGTTGCCGGAAATGGAAGGTATCGATGTCTGCCGACGCTACCGGCAATCGGGCGGCAATGCCGCAATCATCATGCTTACTGCCAGACAATCGCTGGATGACAAAGCTCAGGGTTTTGAATCGGGAGCTGATGATTACCTGACCAAACCATTTCAACTAAAAGAACTGGCCATGCGCGTAAAGGCGTTGCTCAGACGCTCATCAGCAGAGCATCATGCAAGACTATCAATACGCGCAATCGAACTTGATATAGACAACCACCGAGTTCTAAAAGAAGGCAAGGAAGTGCATCTTTTGCCGAAAGAATTTCGCCTTTTGGAATTTCTTCTCAGACACCCGCAAAGGGTTTTCAGTGCCGATGAAATCCTGGACAGCGTCTGGGAAATGGATACCAATGCTCATCATGATACGGTGCGCGGGCATGTAACCAGACTGAGGAAAAAACTGGACAGCGAAGGCGAGCCGTCCATCATCATCACAGTGCATGGCGTCGGTTACAAACTTGGTACCGAAGAGTCGTAGGACACAAACACATGAGTAAAAAACATGCTTAATCAGATGCGGGTAAAGCTCGCTCTCTACTTCATGTGCCTGGTTCTGGTGTTGCACCTGGTCGGCGCCACCGCTTTCTACGTGCTCTTCTCAGCCAGCCTGGTGCGCTCCAACGAAGCGCTTTTATCCGATCTGTTTTCGGAAATCAGACCGTCTATAAAAGTAGAAAACGGCACCCCGACTCTAGCGGATTGGGCAAAACGAGCCAATGAAGCCAATTCCATGGTTACTGCCAGTATCCAGGTTTTCGACAGAGACAAAAAACTGCTCGAAAAATACGGAGACGACGGCATCGAAAGGCTCGGCAAAGGGCGTATGGAAGAGCGCGATCAGACTGGCAGCACTAAAGTGCGCTCATTCAACGAAAAGATCAAATCTGAAGGAAAGGACTGCGGATACCTGCAAGTTCAAGTTTCTACAAAACAAAACGATCAAGCCAGCGAACTGGCAATCTATGCAACCATTGTGGCCATGCCATTTCTCGGGGCACTGGTGGCAGTCGCCGGCTATTTTTTCTCAGGGCTGGCGCTCAGACCGGCTGAGCAAGCAATGCAATTGACACGCCGCTTTGTGGCTGATGCCGGTCACGAATTGAACACTCCGATAGCGATCATTGAAGCAAGCTTAGAGGCACTGACAGAGATTTTGCGCGAAAACAACGTCAAAGAAGATCTGACCGAAATCATCGCCAAAGCCAGCGCGCGCATGAGCGAACTGGCATCGGACTTGATCTTTCTCGCCCGCGTGGAAAATCCTATTTCGCATTATGTAATCGCGCCGGTCAGAATAAAGAAGCTCCTGGAAGATGTTTGTGAGGACTTCACCACTCTGGCAAAGAACCGCAATATCAACTTCAAGCTTGGCTCCATCTCAGAATTGGAGGTCATGGGCAACCTGGAATTCCTCCGGCGCATGGTTACAAACCTGGCAAGTAACGCACTTCGTTACACAGATGAGGGCGGAACCATAGTTATTTGGTCGGAAGTGGAAGGGCGAAACTTAGCTATAAAAGTAAGCGACACAGGCATAGGAATACCGCCGGAAAGCATCGATCACGTATTCGATCGTTTTTACCGCGTCGACAAGGCAAGAGCAAGAGCCGCCGGTGGCGCAGGTCTCGGGCTCTCCATCGTGAAAGCAGTGGTGGAATCGCACAAAGGAAACATCACAGTGACTAGCGAATTGGGGCGCGGCAGCACCTTCAAAGTAACCATTCCACTGGCTTGATTCCGGAGTAATTCCATTAACTTAACTACTTAAGTGGGAGTTTCACCACGGATAACTTCGACGATCACAAAACCATCACATCGCGATCACAAGTTAATTACATCTCGCTGTTAAATTGTCCATGAACCAAGCCAGGTAACGGCTTGCTCCTCCTGAAAGAAATACCGAAGTGCCGAGCCATCGCAAGCTGATGGCTTCCCTCATGTTGCATTGGAATCATTAATCATGGAATTAACAGTCACCAGAGTTACACCCAAGGCCAGCCCCTCAACCGACAAACCGGAAAATGGGATAAAGGGCTTGAAACACTGGAAGCAGGACCTGATTGCGGGTTTGATCGTATCGCTGGTGTCGGTGCCCCTATCCTTAGGAATAGCAGTCGCCTCAGGTGCACCACCAATATGCGGAATTATTTCCGCCATCATCGCCGGTCTGGTTTTTCCATTTTTGGGTGGCGCCTATTGCACTATTAGTGGACCGGCAGCTGGTCTGGCTCCTGCCATTATGGTCTGCATCATGGCCCTGGGCAAAGGCGATATGCAACTTGGTTACACACTGGTGCTCGGTGTCATCACCATGGCCGGCTGCGTTCAACTAATTCTCAGCCATTTGAAAGCGGCACGGTTCAGCGCCATGTTCCCTGTTATTGCAGTCGAAGCAATGCTTGCTTCAATCGGCCTGATGATCATTGCCAAACAAATACCGGCACTGGTCGGTCACCAAGGTCATGCGCACGAGTTCTTCGGACTGATGGCTGAAACCCCATCCAATGTTATGCAGGCGAACGCTCAAGTTCTGTTTATCGGAGTGATCTGCCTGCTCATCCTATTTACTTTTGGAAAACTCCTCAATAAGACCAAACTGCGCATGGTGCCACCACAATTGATCGCAGTTATTGTCGGTGCCGTGCTCGGTCAAGTTTTTCATCTGGATTCCAAATTCTTGATCAACATCCCCGTTGACCCACTCAAACACGGGCTGGTGATGCCCAACTTCGTCGGTTTGTTCTCAGACCCATCCTTGTGGTGGACAGTGGCCGGCTGCGTACTCACCCTCACTCTTATCGACGGTTTCGAATCGCTCGCCACCATCATGGCTGTCGACAGAATCGACCCTCACCACAGAAAGTCCAATCCGGACCGCACTCTGTTTGCAATGGGCATGTCCAACATCTGCTCCAGCCTGGCCGGTGGATTGACGATCATCCCCGGCGGCATCAAGAGCACAACCAATATTTTGTCGGGCGGAAAGACATTGTGGGCAAACTTCTACAATGCCTGCTTCTTGATCTGCTACGTGCTCATCGCTCGCGAATTCATTAATATGATTCCGCTGGCAGCACTGGCAGCCATCTTGATCCATATCGGATACAAACTATGCGAACCAAAGAAATGGGCATATGCTGCATCTGTAGGTAAAGAACAACTCTTTCTCTTCGCATCTACCATCGCTGTCACTCTGTACACCGACCTTCTCTGGGGCTTGCTCTACGGAATGGCTGCCAAACTGGTTTTGGCCTGGTTGTACTCACTGCAAAGCACACTGGAAAGACACCACGGTCACGGACCAGTGAGAGCAAAAACTCTCTGGTTGGAATTCGTGAAGCTGTTCCGCAATCCAGTCACCGTTCACGACACTCAAGACGGCGTCCACAAAATTCGTTTCAACGGACCTGTAGTCTGCTTCAATGCCCTGCATGTGCAAAACGAATTGGCTAAAATTCCAGCGAACTGCAGCAAAGTAAAACTCTATTTTGCACCGTCGGTCGGACTTGTCGATCACACAAGCGCCTCAAACATTCTTGCTTTCCAATCGGAATGCGCAAGAATGGGCACTTTCGACGTCGAAATCATTGGACTGGAGCTGCTCCGAATGCATTCGAAAGACGCAAGCTGCATGCGTCACGCCCACTTGAATGGCTGGCAACACAGACGCCACGCTTAGGAATCTTAAAAATCGCTCCAGCTACAAGTTGAATCTTTAAACGGCACGCTTCAGATCGCTGACAAATTAGGAAAGGTGCCGGTCCAATCTTTCGGCTGAACCTCTTCCATTTTCAGGCGATGGAATTCAATGAGCGCTTGCTCGATCGACAAGACCTGGTCCAGAACAAGCTTATACGTATACGCTGCACGCTGGGCAATAACTAACTGTTCGTCAGTAATGAAACCGCATCTCTGCAATAGAGAACGAACGTCTTCAGGCAAACATGGCACTACCGGCTCAGCCAGAGGAGAAACGGCTCTCAATTCTTGCCAGGTCATTTCCATTTCGCTCTGCACAGCCTCGCGCGTCAAAGCGTCGTGACTGACACCGCCGCGCAGAATTACATCAGGCAGAGCGCGGGTCAGCTTCAGGTATCTGTAGAAAGACATCACCAGTGGCTTAGTTCGTTGTCCGTGGTGCCCTGATTCCGACTTGATCTCATCGCGTCGTTGCGCTGCATGTACGTTGCGAAGTACGCTCAACCCCTGTGGAACAGTGAATTTGTGCGAACGAATCAATTTTTGCACTTCTAGTGTCGACTCAACCATCTCGCGCCTGAGCATGCCTTTACTGACAAGAACCTCTCCCAGCCTGGCTCCGGCACGGACGCTCGTGTTCAGTGCATCCTTAATATTCACCTCTGAAATTACGCCGGACTTGACCAAAAGACTGCCGGTCAAGGTTTCCGCATGCAGACCGATGCCTGCCAAAATAGAGTTTCGCGCCCCGTCCTCAACATACTGACTCAGCTTCTCGATTGCAGTGTTTCTGTCTATTTCACCGCGACGAATCGTGGTTTGCAACAAAAGTGCCGTTTGAATCAAATCCTCCGTGATACTGCCATGATTGAGGAGAATGCGCCCAAGGGGTAGTCCTGTAGACTTGGCAAGACTCAAAACCACTTTCAGCTCACCACTGGATATGGCTCCTGATGCCAGAAGTAGGTCACCGAGCCGGTTGCGCGGCAAAGACTGCGGTTGCACTGCCAGCAAGTTGAAGGCAATTCCCAGTGACACGTGTTTGCGCTTGACCAGAGCCATCGCATTGGTAGCTTCTTCAACCTTGATGGCGCCATCGCGAAGATAAGACTGCCCGATTACTGCTGACTGGATAGTTTCGGTGTCCACTTGTTCGCGCAGAATCAGGCACATCCCCACCGGCAAGCTATGGACGCGTGCGTCATTTAAAGCAACTTGCAGTTGCTTTTCCGAGATCATTCCCCATTCGACGAGCCAGTCGCCGATTGGTCTTACAACGACATTCCTGTCCAATCTGCCTCCAGTGTCTCCGTTTCAAAACAGGAACCAGATTCCGTCAGACTCCACTGATCTCATTCCCGAATTATTATTGACCGCACCACATTGAAACGAAATATATTCAGTCCCAAAAGGCAAAGTCCCCGGTTTTATCCGGGGACTCGCTATCTAGTCTCATCTGCTGCCGAGGTAGATGCGACTAAGAATCTAGATCGAGAATCGTTTTTTAGATTCTAAAAAACGGTGTTTCAACGACCTTGTCAAGCCAGATCACTTGGATCTGGTATTGACCCGGTCCGCATTGCACACTGGGTGCAACAACCGAACCGTCTTCATTTGTCTTGCGAGAGAAAACGACGCCACGTTCCATCTCAGTGACTCTAACTTCTACGTCGGCAAGGGCATTTTCTTCTTTGTCTTTAGCTTGCAAGAGAACGCGCAGTTGGTCTTTGTCCACTAACCAACCCAAGTTAACTTGTACGGTTGCATCATCAATTTGCTTTTGGAAAGTGCCAAGCGACACCAACTGAGTTCCTACACCCCGCAGCGCGCCAGCCGGGACCATTTGTTGCCAGGACATAGCGGCGAGCATGTCTTGCCATGCGCCGATAGCCGTTTCTTTCGTACTGCCGACAAGATCTTTGAGCTTGAGCACTGTCGATTCTGCAGCAGCCACAACCGGCTTAACAACAGATTCTTGAACCAGACGTCCGGTGACACGCTTGAGAATCGCTTCGTCCTTCTTAGACAAAGTTGTGTGCTTGGAGGCAGCCCACATCGCTTTGTCGAACATGCTGTTTTCGCCTGGCATCGGCAGAATGTCTGCATGATCCTGGCAGAACGATTCGAAAGTTTCAGCGCAAGCGCGCTCATCCTTTATAGAGAGAATCTTTGCCAGTTTTTCTTGAAGCGTATTCATTTTCATCTCCTAGATTCGTGCTTCGTCCCTGTCGAGTTTTTCTTTGAATGCTTTCAGCGTTCGGACGATCTTCTTGTCGACCGTATCTATACTCTTGGGGTCCATTTTTAGACACGAAATCAAATCTTCTCTTTTATGACCTTCCACATACTTCAAAAGGAAGCAGGTACGGTGCAATTGGGTCGGTAGCTCGGCCAAAATCTGTTCTATAAGATCATTAATTAAGGCCTTAACTGCCGGGTCGGATGTCTCAGAATCGCCGGACAAAACAGACAGCTCCCAGCCCAGAACGTCTTCGGGATTTCTGCCGTCGTCTTCGTCGAACATGGAGTCCAGTGACGTGGTCCGCCACTGGGAGACATTGGTCGGTGAATCGTCAAAAGACTTGCCGGGGGCAATGCCGGTCACTTTCATAGCCTGCCCGTCCATCTCGGTCTCGGAGGTGGAAACAGCCACAGGGATGACACGAGGCTTGTTCTTGGCGTCCGGGTCTCTCTTCTTAAGGACTACTTTGTGATAGCGCTCGAGATTTTGAGCAATTGCCTTGTTGCAGGCGCCCAAACAATATAAGGATAGGTTGCCATCAGGATGGCTACAGTCGAAATGCTGGGTTACTAACAGAAGGGCGTTCTGTAGGATGTCTTCGATATCCTCATCTGTGGCAAGGCGAGCGCGAGAGCGGATGTACCGCATCATGCGCTGGGGGGTGAAATCCATCTCCCCTCTAAGAAATGCCCTGCTTTCGCTGTCCTTCATATCCCCCGTCTGCCCGACGACCGCCTTATAGCTGGTCGAGGCTGCATGTCCAAACCGACACCTCCAACATATATACGGATTTCAATCGATCTCGGACATCGTCTAGATTCCAAAGCTCAATAACAATTGAGCAACACGCCAACCGGCCCAATGTTAGCAAATTATAAGTGCACTGGCGCAAGCATCCAGACCGCCGCCAAGCTGAAAGCTGCCTGCTATTGGGGATTTCAGCCGCAAGCGCGCTCTGTAACGGACAAGGTGTGACCTTTCTCACCGATATTATGGCGTTTTTGATCCCCAACACCGCAACACAGCGGGCTTCGGGATGCCTCTTTCCCCGGTCTTTCAGTCTAGCTGGGCTATACTTGACCGTGATAATGAGACGCTTTACCAGACATCGTTCTGTCGGAATCCTACTTTTAGTATCTACTGCCGCTTCTTCAATTGAAGCGGTAGTCGCCGCCGACGGCAGCGTCCATAGGTCTTTCAGCCCTAATTACAAGCACTCACTCAACCTGCGCCAGCGTCTGCACCTGGCTGCTGCAAAGAAGGACCCGCCTTCCTATACCGACGCTCCACCTGTAGTTCTTCCGCAAGCGAAGACGCGTATCGTCCAACCCATTGAAGCTCCCACTCAGCCGTCACTCAATTTGCCGATAGGCATACCGGGCGGCGGCACAGCGGTTCCTTCCCCAGGTATCGAAGGACCGGGTGGCCAAGGAAGCGCAGTCAATCCCAAAGATAGCTTTACTCCTGAGCCGGTCAGCACTACTCCGCTCACAAATACGCCGGTTACATCTCCAATTCCTTCGGCATCTAGAGGTGACAGCAACCCGTCCGGGATACCCGAGCAGGGCGCCCAAACTCCACCTTCTGCGACTCCCACCGACGCCCTCAATTTGCGCGGTCCGATGGGCGATTCGATGACTATCGGTCAAGCGATGAATGAAACCCTGGTAAACAGCCCCAGGGCAGCTGCCGTTCGCTTCAACCTGGGCATCACCAAGTCCGAACTCTGGCGGGCGACAGAAATGCCGAACCCGACCATATTTATGGATAGCGGTTACAAAGCTGAATTTACTTACCGCTATGGTGTCACCATCCCGGTCGAGCCGCCATGGAAAATCGTATTCCGCATTCTGGCAGCCAAAAAGCAAATCAAGCAAACCGACTTTGAAATTCGAAACGCGCTTTGGCAGCTGCGCGGCGATATCCGCAAAGCCTATACGGAACTGGTTGTGGCACAGGAAACGTATGAAACACTGGTTGATTTGTACGAATTGAGCGCCCGCCTCTACGAAGTTGCCAACAAGCGCTTCCAGGCCGGCGATGTGCCAGAGCTTGACGTGCTCAAAGCGCGGCTGTTAAACGGTCAAAACGGAATTGAACGCGACGTCGGAGCCAGAAGAGTTGTGCAAGCACGCCAGGCTCTGGCCACAATTCTAGGACGCCCGGTCGACACGCAAGTACAGGTGCCGCGTCTTTCGCCGTTCCAATTGCGCGCCGAAAAAGTCGATCTGCTGCCTGATTTCAACAAAGAAATGCCGCAGCTCGACACACTGCTGGCAGCGGCAAAACAAAATCGACTGGAACTCAAAGTGCTCGGGCAGGCAATTGCCGCAGCCAAAGCGCAACTGAGAGTTGCATACGGAGCAGTGCTGCCAAACCCAACGCTAGGCGTAGGCAGTTCTGTGGTTAATGGTCCTCCCCTGGACCCTGCTCAACTGGATCCGGGCAAGCCGCTGCCTAAGAACGTTTTCCATGGCTACTTCATCCAGGTGTTTCAACCTCTGCCGATTTTTGATTTGAATCAAGGCGACATCACCAAGTACAAAGCGACTATTAGGGCTTTGAACTCGCAAGTAACATCGCAGGAAAATGTCATTCAGCAAGAAGTTTCCGCTGCCTATCAAAGAGTTCTGGCAGCCAGACAACGCATTCTTACCTATCAGGAAAAACTGCTAAATGATTCCAATGAAGTGGCGCGTCTTTCAAGACGAAGCTACGAAGTGGGGCAGTCGGACATCACTTCGACATTGCTGACGCAGCAAGCAAACATTCAGATCAGGAACCAATATTTGGATGCCGTTAACGCATACCAGCAAGCATTTACTGATTTGGAACAAGCGATCGGGACTATTCTTCAATAGGACGGAATCACGCTTTTAGTTTTGCGTGCAACATTGATCAAACGGCTCTCCAGGTGTTTTACCTACGAAGCCTTTTTAGCTTTGGTGCGGGCGCGGCAGATTTGCCCGTCTCCGTGTATTTTCGAGGCTTCGAAACCTGTGACAGCGTCAATCGCGATATGCAGTGCATGCAGCACTTTTTCAATGCGTTCGATGCGTTTATGATCGCCCCGTCGTTCTGCTTGCATGCGCCTGAGCATCAGGCCCGTGATCAATCCATTCAATTTAGCGATGCGCAAATCCGTCAAACCATAAGCAAGCGCAAGGATAATATGGCGGCTTGATGATGTGCTCGTATTGATGGCGCGCAAGCGCAATATGGAGGGCTTTGGAAACCCCGCCAGCCAAGCTGTGAAGCCATTTTCCGCCTCACGGGCGCTAACTATGGCGTGCATGTGTGCTGCCTCATACAGTCGAGATAGCTTTTCAGACTTTCATGCGCACCGATGAGAACAGCAGATCTTAGTAGATCATCTTTAATATGCATTGCCACGCGCCCGTTGTCCCAGCGCACAACAAAAATATCGTCTGAGCCGTGGAAGACGACGGTGCCGCCCACTTCGCTTTCTACTACAACCTGGCAGCCATGCCAGTCCACCAGGGGTGTTTTCGACCAGACCCGGCGCCCGCGCAGATTATTATGCACCTGCTGGCGAGTCAGATCGGATTGACTTCCAACCGGTCCGACTGGAAATCTCGTGTGCAACCACTGGTGGTGACTACTAGCTTGGTTCATTTAGACAATCTCGACCGGATAGGACATCAACCAGGAGAGAATTCTCTCGATCATGGAGAAAATTGAGCGGCGCGCACTTCGGGGTTCTACATGCGGCGCCGCTTTATTTGGGCGAGTCCGAGTGGGGAAAGTGATCGTTGCGTTCATGAAGCACCTCCTATCGACTCGCCCCATACAGGCGACTAAACAGCCACTGCAGTATTGCCGACAGCGCGCAATACTTCTTGAGCCCAGACTTGGACTCTTTGTTCGGTCAATTCCGGCTCGTTGACTTCATCAACAACCAGCCCGACAAAATGTCCGTCCACAATTGATTCGGAATGATCGAATTCGAAGCCTTCCTTGGAAACTCTGCAGGCGACCACTTCACCGCCAAGTTCTATGACTTTGTTGTATAGAATTCGCATGGCGCTGACAAAGTTGTACGAATAACCGGTTTGATCGCCCAGAGAAAACAGCGCCACCTTTTTTCCGGCAAAAGAAATTTGATCCATTTGCGGAAAGAAGTCCAGCCAGTCGTCCGTCAATTCACCATCGCCCCAGGTCGAGCCACCCAGGACAAGAAAGTCGCAAGCCTCAAGCTCTTCTTTCTTGGCAAACTGAATACACTTGATCTCCGATACTAAGGTTGAAAGATTTTTTTGGATTACTTCTGCGACACCTTCTGTGGTGCCTGTTTGTGTTCCGTAAAAAAGTTTTCCCATCATGATCTCCTCACGCGCGCAAAAAACTGCGCGCGATGTCATCCACCGACAATGCGCAAAAACCACCCCGGCAAGCAAACTGTGCTGCCGTGACTGAGTTCGAATTTGTTGAGACTTATTCTCAACTATTTTGCAAAAC
>PNLN01000020.1 GCA_013823055.1 Cyanobacteria bacterium DS2.3.42 | reverse complement strand
TCAGATGGAGCAGCACGGCAAGATTCTTGCTTCGTTGCACAAAGTGGACTTTGGGCGGGCACGCGACTTGCTCTTGGCGAGGCTCGCTGAGAATGAAGAAGTCCTGACTTATGCATGCAATCTTCTAACTGCAGCAGTCAATGACAATCGCCGCATCACATCGGCTGGAGAATGGCTTTTAGACAACTTCTACTTGATAGAAGAGCAGATTCGAACCGCCAAGCGCCACTTACCGAAAGGCTACAGCCGAGAGCTGCCACACCTGGTTAACGGTCCGTCGTCCGGATTTCCGCGAGTCTATGACATTGCACTTACAGTCGTTTCCCATGGCGACGGTCGTTTGGATTCAGATAGCCTTAACAGGTTTGTAGCGTCATATCAAACAGTTACAGAACTGAAAATAGGCGAACTTTGGGCTATCCCAATCATGTTGCGCTTGGCGCTCATTGAAAATCTCAGGCGCGTAGCTGTGAGAATGGTGCATCACATGAGCGAGCACCTTCAGGCCGGCGTGTGGGCCGACAAAATGATCGATGCTGCCACCAATGATCCAAAGAGTTTGATCCTGGTCATCGCTGACATGGCGCGTTCTAACCCGCCGATGGTAAGTGCGTTTGTTTCGGAATTGGCGAGAAAACTTCAAGGGCAGAGTTCTGCACTGGCATTAGGACTCACCTGGATTGAACAACGCCTGTCTGAAGCTCACAACACAATCGAGCAAATGGTTCAGACCGAAGCACAAATTCAGGCAGCCGACCAGGTATCCATCAGTAACAGCATCGGCTCACTACGTTTTCTCGGCTCGATGGATTGGCGGAAGTTTGTCGAAGGTCAAAGTGCCGTCGAAAAAGTTTTGTGTGAAGATCCACAAAATGCATATGTCGAGATGGATTTTTCAACTCGCGACGAGTATCGCCACGTTGTAGAAAAATTGGCGAAGAAAACCAAACTTTCTGAAAGAGAAGTCGCGCGCACTGCCATAACACTCGCATCAAAAGCAGGGTCCGTAGGCAGTCGAAACGACCGAACAGCTCATGTTGGCTACTATTTAATCGACGAAGGACTGCCTGAGCTGAAGAAAGCAGCGGAGGTCAGAGCCTCATCTTTGGAGTGGGGGAAACAGTTTGGACGTAGGTTTCCGCTTTTTTCCTATCTTGCTCCCATATTTTTCATCACTCTTGCGATAACAGCAGTTCTTTCGTCTCTCGCTTTTGCCGATGGGCTGCGGATCAGGGTGGTGATTTTCATTGCCATCATCTCGATGATTAGTGCAAGTCAGCTGGCCATCTCTCTTGTGAATTGGTTGGCTACGCTCGTTGTCCCGTCCAAACCACTTCCCAAGCTGGATTATTCCAAGGGAATACCTAAGGGCGAAAGAACACTCGTAGTTGTGCCGACCATGATTTCGAGTGAAAGTAATGTTGAAGATCTGGCAGAGGCATTGGAAGTGCGCTTTCTGGCCAATCGCGATGATAACTTGAACTTTGCGCTACTAACCGATTTTCTCGATGCGCCAGAAGAGAATATGCCGGAAGATGCGTCTCTAGTTCAGTTGATGAGCGTGAAAATCAACGAACTAAATCAGAAGTATAAAACCTCTTCGCGCGACATATTCTTCCTGTTTCATCGTCCTCGGCTGTTCAACCCCGGCGAGGGCGTATGGATGGGGTTCGAACGCAAGCGCGGCAAACTGTCCGCCCTCAATTCAGTCTTGCGTGGTGGCAGCCAGGATTGTTTTTCAACAATCGTTGGAGATCTGACTGCTCTGGCAGGCACAAGGTTTGTAATAACACTAGACACGGACACGCAACTTCCACGCGATGCAGCCAGGCAATTTGTTGCTGCGATGGCGCATCCTTTGAATCGAGTTGAAATCGATACTGAGAAAATGCTGGTCAAGCATGGATATGGCATTCTTCAGCCGCGTGTCGGTGTCAGTTTGCCTGGTACAAATTTATCGAGATACGCAGCGCTGCATGGAAATGACGCAGGTATCGACCCTTACACTCGTGCCGTTTCTGATGTGTATCAGGACGTATTTCATGAAGGTTCATTTATAGGTAAGGGCATTTATGATGTCGATGCATTTGAGCGTGTATTAGGCGAACGTTTTCCGGACAACCGCATCTTGAGCCACGATTTGCTTGAAGGCTGCTACGTGCGCTCAGGCCTTTTGAGCGACGTGCAATTGTATGAAGAGTATCCGCCGGCTTATTCCGCGGACGTTGCACGGCGGCATCGATGGATTCGAGGCGATTGGCAAATTCTGTCCTGGTTGCGCCAGAATGTGCCGGTATCTGGAAAACGCAGGCAGAAAAATCCACTTTCGCTTTTGTCGCAGTGGAAAATTTTTGACAATCTCAGGCGTAGTTTGGTGCCTGCTGCATTGACTGCATTGCTGATTGTCGGTTGGACTATGCCGTCGCAGACCTGGCTGTGGACGTCTGTTGTCTTCGCTATACTACTTCTTCCTACCATTGTTTCTTCTTTGCTTGATCTTGTCCGAAAGTCGGAGGATGTGCTGTGGGAGCAACACATTCGTGGGTCGTTGAGCTCAAGCGCAAGAAATTTTGGACAAGCGATGTTCAACATCGCCTGCCTTCCATATGAAGCGACTTACAGCCTTGATGCGATCATTCGAACTTTGTTCAGGATGATCTTTTCTAAGAAGCATTTGCTTGCATGGAATCCTTCCAACATCGCGAATCGAAAGCAAAAGACTGATTTCGTAGGACTGTATTCGCAGATGGCCAGCGCGCCAATCATTGCATTTAGTGTACTTGTATTCTTGTTTTTGCAGAGACCTGTAGAGGCACTTCTGGCTTCACCGATATTGGTGCTCTGGATGCTATCTCCTGCAATTGCCTGGGGGCTGAGTCGTCCATTGTCGTCGGCGTCGGCCAATCTCACGCAAGAACAGAACGTTTTTCTTCGTAAGGTGGCTCGCAAGACCTGGTCTTTCTTTGAAACATTTGTGACTGCCGAAGATCACTGGCTGCCACCAGATAATATGCAGGAGCTGCCCATCTATGTTGTGGCACATCGAACCTCTCCTACTAACATGGGTTTGTCATTGCTCGCCAGTCTTGGCGCCTACGACTTTGGATACATCCAATCCGGCGAGTTGCTCGAGCGTACTTACAGCACGCTGGTAACCATGCGTGCGTTGGATAGGTACCGTGGGCACCTCTACAACTGGTACGACACAATTACATTACGACCGCTCAAACCCATGTACATTTCCACGGTTGACAGCGGAAATCTTGGCGGACATCTGGTCACGCTTAAGGCTGGTTTATTGGCGTTGCCTGACGATGCCGTAATGTCTGCGCAGGTCTTTTCCGGCTTGAGAGACACGCTTGAGATATTGAGCGACTTCGTCGGGCAAACGACGATTGTGCCTGAATTGACGCAATTTGAAGACTTGCTCAAGAATGCGCAATTGGATCCGCCCAAGACAATCACCGAGATGCACGATTGTCTCGAGCAGCTTTTAAAACTGTCGACCGAGATCATTGCCAGAACTGGTGATACTGCCGGTAGTGAAATTAAGTCATGGGCGTTGACGTTAAAACGCCAGACTTCCGCTGCTTACACGGAGCTGGTCTTGCTGATTCCTTGGACCTCACTGCCAGGCTTGCAATCCGCTGCTGCTGAGCTTCCTGTGCTGGACAGAATTCCGACCTTGCGCGAATTATCCAATATCTTCGTGGACCTCCAACCGGTCATACAGAAGATGTGTACTCCGATGAGAACGCAAAATGAGCTTAAATGCTTCAGCGAGCTTTTGACGCTTTTTTCGGAAGCCAGCCGTCGTGCAAAAGAGCGACTGGGTATTATCGATCAGCTGGTTTTGCATACTAATGAGTTGTCGGAAATGGAATATGATTTCCTCTACGACAAAGGCAAGCGTTTACTTTCTATCGGTTATAATGCCGACGAAAAGCGGGTGGATGCCAGCTACTATGATTTGCTCGCTTCCGAAGCAAGGCTTTGTAATTTTATAGCCATCGCGCAGGGGCAACTGCCGCAGGAGAGCTGGTTTGCATTGGGGCGTTCGCTGACAACGGCAGGCGGAAAACCTGTCTTGTTCTCATGGTCAGGCTCGATGTTCGAGTACCTAATGCCACTGCTGGTAATGCCCAACTATAAGAACACTCTTCTCGACCAGACCTATGAGGCGTCAGTAGAAAGACAGATCGAGTATGGTAAGCAGCGCAATGTGCCCTGGGGTATTTCCGAGTCCGGATATTTTGCAGTCGATGTTCACCTGAATTATCAGTATCGTCCTTTCGGCGTTCCTGGACTTGGATTGAAGCGCGGTCTGGCTCAAGATCTTGTGATTGCACCGTACGCAACAGTGCTGGCATTGATGGTGGCGCCGGAAGAGGCCTGCGCCAATCTTCAGCGTTTGACGGCGGAAGGCTTTGCGGGGACTTACGGATTCTTTGAAGCGGTTGATTACACGACCTCGCGAATTCCTCGCGGTCACAACAGAGCGATAGTCCAGTCTTATATGGCTCACCACCAGGGAATGAGTTTCCTGTCGCTGGCGCGTGTTCTGCTCAATCAGCCAATGCAGAAAAGATTTGAGAGCGATCCGGCATTTCAATCGACTCTATTGTTATTGCAAGAAAGAATTCCCAAAGCTACTGCCTTCCACTCTCAAACCGCGGAAACCGCAGAGGTGCGTTTCGGAACTGCTGCCGATGAGGCTCCTGTGCGATTCTATAGCAATGCCAATACGGCAGTGCCTGAAATCCAACTTCTTTCGAACGGCAGATATCATGTAATGATTACAAACGCCGGCAGCGGCTACAGTCGTTGGAAAGAGTTTGCCGTAACACGCTGGCGCGAAGACACAACTCGCGACCATTGGGGAACATTCTGTTATGTCCGCGATACGGCCACCGGCGAGTTCTGGTCGACAGCTTATCAGCCGACGCTCAAACAACCCGAGCGATATGAAGCGATTTTCTCTGAGGCGCGCGTAGAGTTTCGCAGACGTGACCACGATTTCGATACTCATACCGAAGTTGTGGTTTCGTCGGAAGATGACATTGAGCTTAGACGAGTGCGTATCACCAATCATTCTCGTTCGCGAAAGACAATCGATATTACAAGTTATGCGGAAGTGGTGTTGGCTGATCCTGCTCACGATAATGCCCACCCCGCCTTCAGCAACTTGTTTGTGCAAACAGAATTGATCGAACAGGGCAATGCCATCATCTGCAATCGTCGCCCGCGTTCTGAGAGTGAACATCAGCCCTGGATGTTCCACCTGATGTCTGTTCATGGTGCGGTGACCGGTGAAGTTTCGCGTGAAACCGATCGAATGAAGTTTATTGGTCGCGGTAACTCTCTGGTCAATCCTGCCGCCATGCAAATGCCCGGTGCTCTCTCCAACTCGCAAGGATCGGTTTTAGATCCGATTATTTCTGTGCGCTATCAAATAATTCTGGATCCGGAAAAGTCGGCCACAGTCAACATCGTCACTGGTGTCACCGACAGCCGCGAAGCTTGCATTAGCCTCGTTGAGAAGTATCAGGACAAAGGGCTTGCCGACCGTGTCTTTGATCTGGCGTGGACTCACAGCCAGGTTGTGCTGCGCCAATTGAATGCCAACGAGTCGGACGGTCAGATTTATGCCCGATTAGCAAACTCCGTGATTTATGCCAGCTCGACTTTTAGAGCCGATCCGGCGACAATCATCAAGAACCATCGAGGACAGTCGGATTTGTGGGGATATGCAATATCCGGCGATTTGCCGATTGTCCTGCTTCAGATCAAAGACCCCAACAATATCGACCTGGTCAGACAAGTGGTGCAAGCGCATGCTTACTGGCGCCTCAAGGGACTTTCCGTTGACCTTGTAATTTGGAATGAAGATAAAGCCGGCTACAGGCAATTGATTCAAGATCAAATTATGGGACTGATCGCAGGCGGCGTCGAAGCAAGTCTCATCGACAAGCCGGGAGGTATTTTCGTCCGACAAATTGAGCAGATTTCAATTGAAGATCGAATTTTGCTTCAGACCGTAGCGCGTGTAATCATCAAGGATACAAACGGCACTCTGCCTGAGCAGCTCAATCGACGGACTTTGCGCGATGTGCGCGTGCAACCATTGGCACCGTCAAAAAGTCGTCTGCCCGAGAACAACTCGAGTCCCGCGCAACAGCGTGGCGATCTCATATTCTTCAACGGTCTGGGTGGATTTACAACCGACGGGCGGGAATACGTAATCAGCACAGCGCACAAGCATGTCACACCATTGCCATGGGTGAATGTGTTGGCGAATCCTTACTTCGGGACTGTCATCTCGGAGAACGGACTTTCATATACGTGGCTCGAGAATGCCCACGAATTTAGACTTACTCCCTGGCACAACGATCCGGTCATGGATGAGTCCGGAGAAGCTTTCTATCTGCGCGATGAGGAGACCGGTTACTTCTGGTCGCCGACGCCGATGCCGGTGCGTGGTGCCACTCCATATACTACTCGGCATGGATTCGGATATAGCGTTTTTGAACACACCGAAGGCGGTATCACAACCGAACTATGCGTTTATGTGGCGCTTGATGCACCCGTGAAAATCGCCGGGTTGAAAGTGCGCAATAATTCCGGGCGCCCTCGCAAATTGTCTGCTACAGCATATTACGAATGGGTGCTGGGTGATTTGCAACCGAAGACGGCAATGCACATCAATACTGAAGTTGATTCCAAAACAGGTGCTCTTTTTGCACGCAATCCATACAATAGAGAGTTCGGAGAAAGAATAGCCTTCATTGATGTGGATGAAACAAACCGTTCATTCACTGGAGATCGCGCTGAATTCTTGGGACGCAACGGCAGCATGCGCAATCCCGCCGCCATGAGCAGGCAAAAGCTCTCAGGCAAAGTTGGGGCTGCGCTTGATCCTTGCGGTGCAGTGCAAGTTCCATTTGAACTGCAGGATGGACAGGAGCGAGAAATCGTTTTCAGGCTCGGAATCGGACAAGATGTCACTGACACTACCAACCTTATAAATCGTTTTCGCGGCAGCAGAGTGAGAAGTGAATCGTATGAAGAACTCTGTCATTATTGGAAACACACTCTTGGCGCGGTGAACGTTCAAACACCTGATCCTGCTTTGAATATGCTGGCGAACGGTTGGTTGCTGTATCAAACTATCGGCTGCCGATTGTGGGCTAGAAGTGGATATTACCAATCCGGTGGTGCATTTGGTTTTAGAGATCAACTGCAAGATGCTATGGCGCTTGTGCATACCGAGCCACGACTCTTGCGTAAACAACTTCTCTTAGCCGCATCTCGACAGTTCGTAGAAGGAGATGTGCAACACTGGTGGCACCCTCCGACAGGACGCGGCGTACGCACTCGCATATCCGATGATTACCTGTGGCTACCGCTAGCCGCTTGCCGTTACGTGATGATGACGGGCGACACCGGTGTATTGGATGAGCAATCTCACTTCCTCACCGGGCGACCTGTAAATCCGCAGGATGATTCCTATTATGATCTTCCTGGCCGCTCAGAAGAAACAGCCAGCCTTTACGAACATTGTCAGAGAGCAATTCTCCACGGATTGAGATTTGGTGCACAGGGATTGCCATTGATGGGCACCGGCGACTGGAACGATGGTATGAATTTGGTCGGTGAAGCCGGTAAAGGTGAGAGTGTCTGGCTGGGATTCTTCTTGCACGAAGTGCTTCGCAGATTCATGAAGCTATCTAGAATGCGCAAGGATGAAGTATTTGCCAATCGCTGTGAAGCAGAAGCTGCTCAGTTGCGGCAGCGCCTGGCGAAGAATGGCTGGGATGGAGACTGGTATCGACGAGCGTATTTTGATGATGGAACACCTTTAGGTTCGGCGAAAAACACTGAGTGCAAGATAGATTCTATTTCTCAGAGTTGGTCGATTCTTTCCGGTGGCGGTGAGCTCGAGCGGTCTAAAAAAGGCATGGAATCTGCGTACGAGCGTCTTGTGCGCCAGAAGGATGGTCTGATTCAGCTGTTGGATCCGCCGTTTGATAAATCAGAATTGAATCCTGGATATATCAAAGGCTATGTTCCTGGCGTCAGAGAAAATGGTGGGCAATACACCCATGCTGCAATTTGGCTGACGATGGCTTTTGCTGCTCTTGGAGACAGTAAACGAGCCTGGCAGCTGTTTTCCATGATCAATCCTGTCAATCACGCGCTCGATCCCAACAGTACGCAGATTTACAAAGTTGAACCATATGTGGTGGCGGCCGATGTTTATGCTGTTTCTCCTCATACCGGTCGTGGCGGTTGGACCTGGTACACAGGCTCAGCGAGCTGGATGTATCGTCTGATCATAGAATCGATCCTTGGACTTCGGTTGCAGGTCGATAAGCTTCGCTTCCAGCCTTGCCTGCCTGCGGAGTGGAACGAATTCAAAATTCACTATCGCTACCGTGAGACTGTTTATCACATTACGGTGGTGCAACTTTCCGAAAGTAATGTTAAACAAACAGTCACAGTCGATGGTGCTGTGCAAGCCGACAACGCGATATCGCTTGTTGATGATCGCCGCGAGCATACAGTGGAAGTGAAGATAGGTCGCAGCACTGAGCGAATCTTTGCACCAATGCTAAGCAATTTGCCGGTAATAGACTCTTAGTTTTACGGACTGCCATAAATGCGGTTGAACCCACCGCTATTACTGCTGTAGACGCGGTTAAAGTTGCCGTCGTCTCCGTTCCTGAGCATACGCCTTACTGCGCTCGCTCCGACCGCGGCTCGCATTGCCTGCGCGGAGCCAAAGCTTGCTCCAGGTTGTGAGTATCCTCCGTAGCCATATTGCTGCTGCTGCGCTGCATTTGCGTATTGTTGCTGTGGTGCATTTCCGTACGACTGTTGCGCGAATGCTTCTTGTCCTCGCGCTGCATTGTTGTAACCACCCTGTTCTGTTGCCTCAAAGCGTCTCTTGTAGAATTCGTTCCACTCTTCCTGTCTGTTTTGCATTCCTGTGCCAGTTTGGAAACTGCTTCCTGTCGCGTTTTCCCAGCGTCGGTTTTCACTGCCTCCAAAGCGATTACTTTCGCCTTCGCCGAAGCGACCTTCGCTCTCGCCCCAGCGTGCGCCGCCACTTTCGTTTCCACCCCAGCGGCTACCTTCGCCTCCGCTGAATCGGCTGCCCCCGTTTTCACCCCAACGACCGCCGCCGCTTTTCTCCGATGTCGATGGCGGTGCAAAGCTGTTCATGCCAACATGGCTTCGTGCTTCGCTCGCCCTATAACCATTTGATGGTTGCGAGGGTTCTTTATAGCTGCCGTGGAAGTGATAGGAGGCTTCAGTGCCCCTGTAGCCATTTGGTTGATTGGGGTTGGGTGTTCTCCAGTTTTGGGCGTATGAGCCCGCGCACGCAACCCACATGCCGATGAAAGCGAGTAAGAGTGGTTTCTTCATGAGTTCGGCGCTCCGCAATTTGCCATATAAAGGATGTTCCCGTTCTTTGTGTATGCAATTGTTCGTTTTCGTGTTTTTGATGTCGCGCCGTTGACAGCCCTCTCTTTCTTTGAAATAATATATAACGAACGTTCGAAATAAAAAAGGAGAGCGATTGCCGAAGATAGTCGATCATGAAAAGTACAGGCGTGAGCTTCTGGAGCGGAGTTTTGAATGCTTCACGCAGACAGGCTACGGTCAATTAACCATGCGGGATTTGGCGAAGCAATTGGGTGTATCAACGGGCACGCTTTATCATTATTTCGCAAGCAAGGAGGCGATCTTCGAGCAGTTGGTTGACTTTCAAGCTGACCAAGACCTTTTTCTAGCTTCCTCACTGGGTGTTTTCGATTCTCTTGAGCTCAAGCTAGAGTCAATTCTTTGCTTGATGGTTGAGCATCAGGACTACCTGCTTAGGCAGACATGCCTCTGGCTGGAGTTTGGCAGGCAGAATGGCTTTGCGGCGCTAACTACAAACGAGGCGATTGCTCGCAGCTATAAGCGATATCGCAATTGGTTGGCGGAATTTCTCAATACTGATGATGAGAGTCTGGTGACATTTGTTTGCGGCTACCTTTCGGGTTTGGTCATGGATATGAGCTTTCATCCCGGTCGTTTTTTAATTGGGGAGCAGGTTGCAATTCTTTCCGGCGCAATTAAATGCAGGCAAAAAAAATCTTGAGGATCGAACCATGATTGGCTGCAGTGACGATAGTGCTTTGTCCTTGAAGAAAGCAAACAAAGCAGGAGGAAAACAACTATGGAATTGGTGGATTGCTTTTCCTCTGGTATTGATCCTGATTGCCTGTATCTGGGCTGGGGTAGCAAACACCTCATTTGGAGCCCTCGAATTGCTGCGCGTCAATGCGGCTAAGTCATCCCGAGTTGATGCAACTACAAGCGCTGAGGGCGTTGCGACCGGCGCTCAGATAGCTGTGACTGCACTGGGCCGCCTGGAGCCTTTGGGGGAGATAGCTCATGTGTCTGTGCCCGCATTCTTAAAAGACGAAAGAGTCACTGAGGTTTTTGTGAAGCAGGGCGCTTGGGTTAAGCGCGGACAGGTGTTGTGCGCGCTAGAGGCTCGCACTCGGCTCCTGTCTTCATTGCGGGAAGCCCAAAGTGCTGTGCGAGTGGCTGACGCTAAGTTGTCGAAAATAAAGGCCGGAGCAAAACTCGGTGAAATTGAAGCGCAAAAGGCCGCAATAGCAAATGTCCAATACGAACTAAATAACAAGCTGTTGGCTCAAGACGTCTTAATAGGGAGACTTAAGAACGAGCTGGACTTCAATGTGGATGAAGCGAAGCGCTATCAGAATTTGCATCAATCTGGGGCAATAAGCACCTCTCAATATGACAGCAAACAGACGCTTATGAGATCGAGCAGGGCTCTTCTGTCCGAGGCTGTCTCCGAAAGGAAAAGACTTGAGGAGACTCTTACAGCACGTGTCGCCGAATCCAAGTATACGCTTTCGAAAATTGCGGAAGTTCGCGATGTCGATGTTTCTGTCGCAATTGCGGAGTTAGAGGAGGCCATGGCTAAGTTGACCAGAGTACGTACTGATCTTGATCTCGCTTCTGTTCGATCCTCGCAGGACGGCAGAATTCTTAAGCTGAATGTCAGGCCCGGAGAGATAGTTACAGAAAAAGGAATCGCCGACATTGGCTTGACGAGCGAGATGGTTGTAGTGGCAGATGTTCATCAGAGCGACATCGATAAAGTCACCATTGGTCAACGCGCCGAGATTAGTTCTGCTACTTTTGAGAAAAAAATACATGGCTTCGTTAAGAGCATTGGATGGCAGGTTCAGCGGCAGAGCGTCTATGCGCAGGATCCAAGTGCATCCAGCGATGCTCGAGTGATTGAAGTAAAAATATTTATAGACAAGCCGGATCGTAAATTTGTTCAAGGGCTTACCAATTTGCAGGTTGAGGTTGCGATTGCTTGCGCAGGCGCCAAAGCTCTTACTCAGAGCCCGAGCCAATTATGAAGGTTCGAGACGCTCTAGCTTGGCTCCAGCTCACCAGGCAGCGCGGTAGATTTTTTGTGGCAATAGCGGGCATTAGTTTTGCTTGCATCCTAATATTTATGCAGCTTGGTTTTTTAGAATCACTGTTTATAGGTGCTACCAAACCGCACTATTTGCTTAACGCAGATATTGTTATTGCTCATCCAAAATTCCAAACGCTGCTTACTCCGAAAGGTTTTCCGAAAGAGAGACTCTATCAGGCTTCTGGGTACATGGGCGTTGAGTCTGTCAGCGCAATTCAGCTTGCAATTTTGCACTGGAGAAATCCCGTGACGCATCAAATCAGGGCAATTTTACTTCTGGGTATTGATCCAATAAAGCAGTCGTTGTCGATCACCAATTCTGATTCTCTAGTGAAAGGATTGATCAGGTTCAGGACTATACTGTTTGACAGGAAATCTCGCCCTGAGTATGGACCAGTTGCTGAACTTTTAGCGAGGGCAGGCAGACTTGAAGTTGATATCAACGAGAAGAAAGTGAATGTTACTGGACTTTTTTCTATGGGGGCATCATTTGCGGCTGATGGAACAGCAATTACCAGTGACACCACATTTTCCTTTCTTTCCGGCAGCAAGTCTTCAAGGCAGATTCAGCTTGGATTGATCAAGGTCAAGCCCGGCGCATCTGTTCTTGCTATCAGAGAATCTCTAAAGAATGCCTACGGCAAAGAGATCTCTGTGTACACGAGGGATGAATTTGCTGAAATTGAAAAAAACTATTGGGCGGAAAGCACCGGGATAGGATTTATTTTTGGACTGGGCGTCGTGGTTGGATTTATCGTTGGTGTTGTGATTGTTTACCAGATTCTCTATTCTGATGTGGCGGATCATATGCCAGAATATGCGACCTTGAAGGCTATTGGCTATGCAGATTCATATTTTTTAGGCGTTCTTACAAAAGAAGCGCTCATACTCTCCTGTTGTGGATTTATTCCGGCGCTTTTGCTGACGTTTTTAATTTATTCAATCGCGGAAACAGCAACCTCTATGCCAATTTTCATGACTTGGCAAAGAGCTGCATTTGTTTTTTCACTGGCTGTTCTTATGTGTGCGATTTCAGCCGCCATAGCAACGCGAAGGCTGAGGGAAGCAGATCCAGCCGATGTGTTTTAGGAGTAACCATGCAAAATGTTGTTGAAATACGTGAGCTTGAACATTGTTTTGGCCAAGGCCATCTGAAGACAAAGGTATTGACCAATATAAACTTTCAACTCAGGAAAAATGAGATTGTGATTCTGACTGGACCTTCTGGGTCAGGGAAAACCACATTGCTTACTTTGATCGGAGGTTTGCGTTCAGTTCAGAGCGGCAATTTGTCGGTTTTAGGATGCGAGTTGCGTGGTGCAGATTATCAGAGCCTTCTGACTGTGCGGCGAAAAGTTGGGTATATATTTCAAGCTCACAATCTTTTGCGTTTTCTCACAGCAAAACAGAATGTTCGTATGTCTTTGGAATTGCACGGACTGAATTCCGACCAAGTTGAATCAAAAGCAGCAGATATACTTGAGCGAGTTGGGCTGATGGACCACTTGGACAAATATCCAGACCAACTGTCGGGTGGGCAGAAGCAGCGCGTTGCGGTAGCTAGAGCCCTGGCGGCGCAACCGCAGCTGGTGCTTGCCGATGAGCCAACTGCTGCCCTCGACAAGAAATCAGGTCGTGAAGTAGTCACGATAATGCAGCACCTGACAAGAGAGCGTGGCTGCTCAATCATGATGGTGACTCATGACGCACGAGTTCTCGATGTGGCAGATCGCATAATCTATATGGAAGATGGATGCATTGTCGACAATACCTCATCAAATCCGCAGGTTGTAGACCAAGCTCCTGGAGTTCGTGCCTAAAGCCGGCAGATTGCGCGATTCAGATTGCCTTTTAGACGGGATATCTATTTGTCTGTTTTGTATATGCGCGAGTCCTTAGCGCGCGCAGTGCAAATGATCGAGCGCTTGTTAATGCAAATTCGATCGCAGTAGTTATATCCAGAGCGCATCTCGATAATGCCAAGTGTCCGATCGTTAAATGTCTACTGGGGTAGTTGAAGCTATGCGGTAATCG
>PNLN01000128.1 GCA_013823055.1 Cyanobacteria bacterium DS2.3.42 | reverse complement strand
GAATAGAAATCGCCGGGTTCTTGTGCTTTTCTCTCTGGCGAGAATTCGGCGAATTGCCAGCGTCCTTGTTTTGCAACTTTGACGATGGAGTCGCACAATTCTCGGAAGCTGACTGGAATGTCGGAGCCCAGGTTGAAAATCTCGCCGTAGCATTCCGGCGTGGTGGCGACTCGAAGAATCGCGTCTACGCAGTCATCGACGTAGCAGAAGTCGCGCAGAATGGTGCCGTCGCCGAAGAGCTGGATGGTGTCGTCGTCCATCGCCAGGCGGATGAACCAGTTGGCGACGCCGAAGCGCGAGTGCATCATCTGTGAGCGTGGTCCGTAGATGTTGCTCAGGCGCAACAATGAGGAACGGATGCCGTGTACGTCGTTGTACACCTTAATGATTTTCTCGGCGGTGAGGTTAGAAATCTCGTAAATGCCTTTTGGGTTAGTCGGCGCTTCTTCGTTGACCGGCATGGATACGACAGAACCGTACTGACCGCGTGTACCCGTGTAAACAACAATTGCTTCTGGATTGTGTTTGCGCAGCGCTTCCATAAGGATGGCGGTGCCGGTGATATTCATTTCAATATCGGGAAACGGATTGGAAAGGCTCATCAAGTGGCAAACTTGACCGGCCAGGTGGAAAACATAGTCCTGACCGCGCACCAGCCAATCGACAGCTGAAGGGTCTCTTATGTCGCAAAAATTGATGCGGATTTTTTCAGACTTGTCGGCGAGATTGAACTCATTGCCGCCGTAATCCGGGATCATCGCGTCCAGCACAGTCACCTTAGCGCCCAGCTCTGCCAGCTTTATAGCCAGATTTGATCCGATGAAGCCCATGCCACCGGTTATGAGAGCTGTCTTACCTTTGAATTGTTCGTTCATGATCTGTGTCTAACTCTAAAATCGCGCTCACATTTGAAAGACTAGAGACTCAGGCGGAAACGGTGATTCTGTGCGCGTTTTGGGAAACGCCGCCGGCTAAATCCAGGGCAATGATCTTACCATGCAAATCGATGACAATTGGCTGAAATCCCCCCACTGTGTCACTTCTGGCTGGATGTCAATTAAGTTGCTCTTAATTCGCTTCTTGACCATTTCTTCTAGTATTGATGGGCCCGATTCTACAGAGCAAAGGAGCTAACCGGTGAAAGTCCCATTTGGCGACATGAAGCTGCACTATCAGACCTATAAGAGCGAGATCGACCAGGCAGTCCATCGCGTTCTTGAAAGCGGTCACTATATATTGGGCAGCGAACTAGAAAAATTCGAAGCCAACTTTGAGAAATGGTTAGGCGCAGGCTATGTAGCCGGGTGCGCTTCCGGAACCGAAGCTATCTACCTGGCTCTGGCTGCTGCCGGAGTGACCACAGGCGATGAAGTTCTGGTGGTTGCGCACACCGCAGTACCGACTATCTCGGCGATTTCGATGACCGGCGCCACTCCCGTATTTGTGGACATCGACCCCAACACCTGTCTAATGGATGTGGACCTGGTCGAGCTCAAGATTACTGAAAAGACCAAAGCCATCGTGCCGGTCCATTTGTACGGACAGATGGTAGACATGGAACCGCTGCTCAAGATAGCGGCGAAGCACAAAATTATGCTTTTGGAAGACTGCGCTCAGTCGACCGGAGCTACCTATAAAGGTGCGATCGCCGGATCTCTGGGCGACTACGGCGCCTTCAGCTTTTATCCAAGTAAGAACTTAGGCGCATTCGGCGATGGTGGTGCAATTTCGACCAACTCCCGTGAAAATTTCGACAAGCTCGTAATGCTGCGCAACTACGGTCAGTCGAAGCGCTACTACCACGACATCATCGGCATCAACAGCCGTCTTGATGAGATGCAAGCTGCCATTCTCGACGCCCAACTGCCTTTTGTCGAACAATGGAATGAGCGCCGCCGCGAAATTGCTAAGCGCTATAACGAAGGCCTGGAAGGCATTGTGAAAACACCGGTGGAGGAAGAAGGACGCAAACACGTCTATCACCTCTATGTAATCCAGACCGAAAATCGCGAAGAACTTCAGGAATACTTGCTGGATAAAGGTATCCAGACATTGATTCATTATCCGAATCCGGCTCATCTGCAGAAAGCCTACGGCTTCCTTGGATATAAGCCTGGTTCGTTGCCGCAGACCGAAAAGGTCGTAAAACAAATACTTTCCTTGCCGATGCATCCGGGATTGACCGACCAACAGGTTGATGCGGTTATTGAAGCAATTGGAACCTTCATTAGAGAACAAAAGTCATCTAAGTCATCCGCAAAGGTGACTGCCAATTCGATTTCATAAACTGAAGCGGGGCCCAAATCAAAATGAGTGACATCAGCGTAATGCAAAGCTCAAATACAGCAACTCTGCCAAGACGGATGCAAGTCATTCCTGGCACGGTATCACTGGTGATACCAGCCTACAATGATGAAACGACCATCGGCAAATTGATAACCGATGCTGATGCGCTTCTGAAAGAAGCCTGCACCGATTACGAAATCATCGTCTGCAACGACGGCAGCAAGGACAACACCCTGGCTGTCATTCAGCAATGTGCGAAGTGGTTTCCCAAAGTGGTCGTGATCAATCACCCTGAAAATAAGGGTTTTGGTTACACCATCCGCGAGCTTTACCTCTCCGGCAAAAAGGAGCTGGTCTTCTCGTTGCCCGGCGACTATCAGTATGCGCCTAAAGAAATCTTCGCCATGGCGAAAGGACTGAACGCTCACGACTTCATCATCGGACACAGGGTCAATCGCAATGACCCGGCTCGCAGAAAGATTCAGTCGCAAGTCTACAACTTGATGCTGCGTATACTTTACGGACACAAGCACAAAGACGTAAACTCGATCAAACTCTTCCGGCGCGAAATTGTGGACCGTGTGACGCTCCTGTCGCACACCGCTTTCGTTGACGCAGAACTCTGCATTCGCGCTGAAAGAGCTGGATACAAGGTCGTAGAGATTCCAATCGAGCACTTGCCCAGACTGTCAGTTGGCGCTTCAGGCGGCAAACTCTCAGTTATTTGGGAAACGTTCGCAGACCTCTTCAGCATGCGCAGAACGTTCAAATAGTCTGTATTTGTTGGGGCGACGCCATGCATCGCCCGGCTATTATTTTGAATGGGCGGCGCTATGCGTCGCCCTTTTCTATTGTGATGTAGTAATTTGCTGGCTTGTTTCAGTGGAGTCTTTTTTGCGGCACTTTTTTACGAGCTTTGTCCGTGGAGTGCTTCGGAAATCACAATAAACTTTATGACGAAAAATGTGCATTTTTCGTCATAAAGGTAATGCCCCAAATGCACAGCAGGTGAGGGTTTGATTTTTAGACAGGGTTTGTGCGCTACTCTACTAAATCGGGAAAGTGCACAGATGCCTAAATTTAGGTCCTCCCTTTACGACGAAAAACGTGCATTTTTCGTCATAAAGGAAAGTTGTTTTTCTGGGGGTCACTAAACCTTCAAAATAAGTTTTTCCGCGGCGCAGCTAAAACACGCGCTTGAAAGCGTGTTCGACCATTTCTATTGTGTCGTCAATGTCTTGCGAGGTGTGCGCGGCTGAAACGCAGGCCGCATCGACTGATGAAGGCGGCAGATAAACACCGTTATCCAATAATAAATGGAAGAATTTTGCGAAACGCTCGGCGTCAATTCGTTTTGAATCTTGGAAGTTCAAGACTGGATGGTCGCTGAAAATAATAGAAAACATCGAACCTGCGCGTTGCAATTGAATGGGCAAAGATCGATCTTCGACCAGTGCGGCAATGCCATTGAAAAGCTGTGCAGTACGGGTTTCTAGAACTCTATATACGGCGTCATCGTCCAACAATCTCAAGACTTCTATGCCACCGGCCATAGTGACTGGATTTCCGGAGAATGTACCAGCCTGGTAGACTTCACCAATCGGCATTAACGCACTCATGATTTCTCTTTTGCCGCCGTAGGCGCCAATGGGCATGCCGCCGCCGAGAGCTTTTCCGAATGTAGTCAGGTCTGGGCTAACTCCATAGAGGGCTTGTGCTCCACCTTTTGCCACGCGCAATCCGGTCAGCACTTCATCGAAGATAAGTACAAGCTCGTGGTCGTCGCAAAGCTTTCTTACGCCCTGGAGAAAGTCAGGTTCTGGCAAGACCACTCCCATGGAGCCACAGACTGGTTCGATAATTACTGCAGCTACCTGCCCACAATGCTTGTTTAATGCAATAGTCAAAGCGTCCAAGTCGTTGAACGGCGTCAGGACTGTTCTTTCTCTGGTCGCTCCAAGCAGCCCAGCACTCGACTGGTGTGTCGTTGAGCCGAGCACTGAGTCGCTATGTCCGTGATACGCTCCTTCGAACATGATCACTATGTCTTTGCCGGTATAGCCTCTGGCCAGCCTGATTGCACTCATTACTGCTTCAGTGCCGCTGTTTACAAAGCGAATTTGCTGAATGCTGGGAAAATGGCGAATGACGCTTTTGGCCATTTCCAATTCCAGCAATGAAGGAGCACCAAATACGGCACCACTCTCGACTGCTTCCTGGCATGCTTTGACTACGGACGGCGGAGAATGCCCTAAAATAGCTGGTCCCCAGGCGCCGAGATAATCTGTATATTGATTGCCGTCGATGTCGGTAAGTTGTGAGCCTTGTGCAGCTTTGAAAAAGATTGTATGCCCGCCCACTTCATGAAACGAGCGAAACGGGCTGTTTACGCCACCTGGAATCAAGGTAGCGATTTCTTTTGAGGCAGATTGGGAATTTTCAGTCTTTACTGCTTTAGCGTCTATGTCCGGCGTTTTCAATGTTTGCTAATTCGCTACTTCCAAAACTGCCAGAAGCGTTTGGTTTTAGTTGGTTGCGGCTGCGCTTCTGTTCTATCCAGGTCGCTGGGTAGCTCAACTTGCACTTTGGTTTTTGCGTGGAAAGCAACATTTGTGTCTGCTTGCTGTGCGCCGTTATTGTCTGTGGAAATAATCAGGTGATAATCGCCCGGCATTAGTTGAAATTTTGGCGTGTGAAATGTCGCCTCAGATCCTTTTGAATCGAAAACTTTCACTGTTATCGTGCTGAAAGGGCGACTGGTTTGCACTTCAACATCGCCGACATAAAAGTTAGAAGCTGTCCAGCAGAAGAAGGTCCCCAGCGCGCCAAGAATCGGCAAGGCGGTGACCAGGATAGCCAGAATGTCTTTTGTGCGCGTGGCGCTGGCTAGGGGCGAGGTGGAGAAGATTTTTTCTTCAGGCTCGTAAGTCCGCGGTGTCGGTATATTGGGCTTTGTTTCGGTTGTCTGGGGGCTCATAGAATGGCTTTTTCCGGGAAGGACGTCTCTATAGATAGAGTGATGTCAATAGCGCCTTTTGGCTGCCAAGCATAATAACAATATCGAGAGCGCGGATTCGAAAGGTTCGTATTTTCTAAGACCGGTCTTTACATGAAAACGGCTTGATTGAACAGAATTTAGAAATTGTGTTTTTCGTCAAAAACCTTGCTGAGCTGCTCGATTGTTTTTCGATCGGCGTCAGCAGCCACTTTATTTTTCATTTTCGTGTAGCATTCGACTCTGAATTTGTAACTTTCTCTGTATCTTCGCCCCAGGCTGACGGCTTTATTTGCGTCTGCCAGCGCGTCTTTGGTTTTTCCCATACTCAAGTACGCCCTTCCACGGGCTATGAGCGGTTTGGCACTGCGAGGTTCGAGAGCAATAACGTGATTGAGGTCAGCAATTTGCTCTTTTCGCTTGCCGAGCGCTCCATAGCATTTTGCGCGGGTCGAGTAGAACCTGGGAAATGGCGCCATCGGGACTAACACATTCAAATCATTTAGAGCCTGCTGCCAACGTCCTAGCTCAGAATAAGAGATGCTTCGAGCCCACAAAAGCTCCAGTGATTTGCCAATATATTTTTCTGCAATGTTCAAATCTTTGATCGCTTCTTCATATTTTTGCGTGTTGTAAAAGGCATCACCGCGGTAGAGGTAAACCATTCCGTCACCGGGTCCATAGGCCATGGCACGCTCAACTTCTGCAAACACGGAAGGATATTGATCCGCGCGCGCGTGGACTTGGGCTCGAGTCATTAGCATCTCGCGACTGAGAATTTCAGGATGCTTTGCCTGTGCAAGTTTCATGTGCATATTTGTGACTAAGGCATCTGCGCCTATTCTTTCGTCGCTGATATGCATGGCGTTTCGAGAGCGTTGAAATGAAACTCCCTGTACACCATGGTCGTATAAAAGACGCGCCAGTCTCAATTCGGCAATGCAATCATCCGGAAATCTCGCCGTTTCAAGTCGAAGAGTTTCTATGCACCCCTTAATATCAAAAGCTTCTTGCACGCGTGCCAGATAGTAGTAAGGCGACGGAACTCGGGTGTTCCTGACTATCGATTTGTAGAGGGCAACGGCTTTTGGCCTGTCGTTTTGTGCCGTGTCTTCGGCGACATGAACTGCATCGGCTTCCTGCTGCGTTGAAAGACCGACTGACTTGTATACGTCCATGGTGCGATCGACCGAGGTTACGATGCTCTCGATAGTGCCCTGCAAACCATTCTTTTGCAAGTATGCAAGCCAGGTTGCTTCGCTTCCCGCGTCGACCGTATTTTTGCGAAGCAGCGTACGGTACATCAGCGCCACTTGCGCTTTTGGATTGAGTCCTGCAAAACGTTTTCTGTACTCCGGCAGGCGCGTTAAGCCTTCATACAAATCGAGAATAGCAATCGGCGAAAATTTGCTCAGCCTTTCGTTCCAGAACTGCCGCTCAGCTTGTGTCGCGCCTCTATTGAGAATGAGCGAGTAGGCTTCGTTGATAGCTTCGTTGGCTGATTTCGGTTTGACCTGCTGGGCATCAACAGAGGATGTAAGAACGAAAACCGGCAATACCAATAAAGCGGCACAAGCTAAACAGCGAACAGCGGCGATGCTCCAGAGGTTGTGCTTCCGCCGCGGGAGCCTACTGCTCGATGACAGCTTCAACGTTGTACGTGCCTTTTTTCAATCGTTGCACTCCCACGACTACCGAATTGTTGCTGCCACCAGGAGTGGTGACGAGCATGTCATTGCCGCGGGGAATTCGCAGCACATCGGGGGTATTGTTTGTCAGTCGGACATTGACTCGATTGTTGGTGCCCAGAACCTTGATCACCAGTTTGGAAAGATTGTCTCTGCCCATTTCCTTTGGATCTTGCTGCACTTCCGCCGCGATCACGTCGCAGGTGGCTGAATTGCTGCGCATGCCGGCATTGCCGACGCAAAGAGAATGACTGCCAGGACCGACTCCGGGCGGCAGCATCGCCTTCAACTGGACAGGTGACGACGCTATTACTCTTGCCTCGTGCAGTCCATCAATTAAGATGCGATTGTGACGGGCGTTGCCGTCAAAATTGTGCCCTTCAATCACCAGAATTGATTTTGGAGTAATCATCGAGCTGATTTTATCGATCTTCGGTGCTTGCGGCTCATAAGAGGTCATCAAAGGCTGGAGAATGTCTACGGTATTAGTTGCCAGCTCGGGTCTCGAGCCCAGACTGACATTAAGCGAACGACCCGGTGTGGCGTCTTCAGGCACCATATATAGTGCTTGTCCCTTGTTGTCGGTGGCCAGAGCGGCGCCGTTAAAACTCAGTTCAACTGCAGGCTCGCCATTTTTGTCTTTGTCGATGATGGCAGTAGTGAGAAATTGCCCGGCAACCGCTTTTTCAGGAGCAACGATGGTGGCCGTCAGGCTAGCTTGCCTGGATTGTGGGGCTCCGGCAGGACTTTCCCAGACTGATTGATTTGTGGGGGCGCTGCGCGTTGGTGTGACAGGAGGGCGCGAGAAGTCAGGACGTGAGGTGTCAGGACGTGAGGTGTCAGGACGTGTCAATTCAGGACGCGTGGAAGGAACAGTCATTGCCACTTTATCGCCTGGCGAACTCCAGGCTTTACTGTCAATTTCCGGAGCTTCTGTCTTGGCGCGAGTGGCTGAAGCTGGTTTTATAGCGCCTTTGTCTACGCCTTCTTTGAGGGCAGCTTCGCTTTTGGCATTGCGTTCAAACTGCGATTCCACCTTGTTGTCAGCTTTTGCATCAACTTTGCTATTTGCACCTTTACTGTCCGCAGCTTTGCTGTCTGACGTTTTGCCGTTTGCCTTTGCGTCGCCATCTGCTTTTGCAACAATTTCGGGTGCATCATCGTCATCGTCTTTCTTGCCGTCGCCCTTCAATGTTTCGTCTTTTGTGAGCGAGCGATTAGTGGATTCTTGGAGCACCTTGGCTGTGGCTTCGGCAATCGCCTGTGCGGTTAATTGGGTGCGCTCGTCTTTTGCCTTTTGATCTTCTTCTGCCTTTTGAGCCAGAATTTTGCGGCGCGTTTCGTAAGCTGTAAAGTCTCTTTTGTAAGCGACGACCCGATCAGTTACCAGAATTGGGAGCGTCGCTAGAGACTTTTTTTTTACGTTTTCATCTCCGGCCGCCGATGGCGCTTCTGCACTCGCTGACTCGCTCAAACAATCCGAGTCAATGGTCGCCGAGGCCAATTGCCCGAGCCAGAAATTGACGTTGGATTGAGTTTGAATGTCAAAGCCGGCTTCGATTGGAGAACGTCCGGTGATCACGACAACGAAACTACCGATTTTCTTTCCGTTGGGCGCAGTTTTGTCCTTGCACTTTCCGGCAATGGTCAAGTTGAGCAATCCATTCACTCGCTTTGCCCAAACGGCTGTAAGTGAGCCCGTTCCGTCTGGAAAACTGATTTCACCGGATGCCCATGATTCCGGGGTCAAGGCTTTGTTGACCTGGCGTTCTTCATCGGCTGAAATAATTCTATTGAATGTGAGATCGGAATTCTCCAGCGAGCGCGCCAGGATGTTTTGTGCCTGCGCAATTACTGCTTGTTGATTTGATTCTTCTGTTAGTTTTTGAACTTGCTCAGGGTCTCTGAGAGCTTTGGAAAGGTCTTTCAAAACGCTGATCAGTGAAGAGTCCGGCGCAAAGACTGGAGCCTTTTCTTCAGTCGCTACTGCGTCTGCATCGTCTTTCTTTTCTGCTGCCGCTTCCGTTTTCACCGGCGCTGTAGCTGCTTTTGATTCGGCTGCGGGTTTGTCAGTTTTCTTTGCGGTGACATCTTCGGCCGCGCCTTTCTTCTTGTCGGCTTTTACATCTTTAGCCGCCGCGGCTGCTTGAGCCTTATCTTTCTTAGTGTCGGCTGCCGTTGTTTTATCGGCAGCTTTCTTTTTGGCGTCCTGGTCTTTGGCTGAATCTTTAGTCGCATCTTTTCTGAAGAACGGCAATGCTGCTATCTGCACATTCTCGGCGCGATGCCGGGAGCCTTTGTATTTCGCGTCCGCAGGCTGATGCGGTGCGATCAAAGAAACCGAAATTGCTACACAAACGTAAAGCGCTGCTCTGTTCTTACTTGTAATCACGCTCATTTTGCCCCTTTTTTCTTCTTATTTTTGAGCTGTGCCGAAAATATCTTCGTACACTCCCAAAGTTTCACCAGGTGTAAGCCCGTATCCGACGTAATGTCCGTCCAGCCAAATTTCAAAATGCAGATGCGGGTATTTTGCTCTTCCGGGCAGGTTTTGCCCCGTACCTGAAACGCCAATGTACCCGACCAAGTCTCCCCTGTTTACGAAAGCATTCTTTTTGAGTTTGGCATTGATTCTATCTAAATGCGCATACCTCGTCACCATCCGGTTGCCATGATCAATCCAAACCTGGCAACCTCTAAAGAGGTCTTCGTTGTGGTCGGAAGTGTTGTGCTCCCTTGCGCACTGGCTCATTACGCGGTTGAAAGTGGGAGCGTCCATGTCCTTGAAATTGTCATCGATGCGAATAATCTTTCCGCTGTCGGCAGCGATCGCGGGCGTGCCCATTACAACCTTGTTGCCGCCGCCGTTGAAGAAATCGACCCCGGCGTGGATTCCATAGCGGTATAGCCGGCGAGCGCCCGGGAAGACGCCCAGGTGTGCCGGCAATTGCCCTTTAGGCACGGGGATGCCGATGCCATCCAGGCGTTGGTCGAAGCTTCTTGGATGAATTTCTGCACTTGGTAGGTCGGCAGTGTCGTTGCGCCTGGTCACCAGGCGGTCGCCATTTACAACTACAAAACCGTCTTTGATTGGCGCTAGACCTCGGAGGTCACTGGTTTTTGAAAAAACAAACTGGCTGGTTTGCCCGGTTTTCTTGTCAATGGACAGAACGCGATTGTTTTCACGCTCGACTACATATAGGGGGCTTGCCGGTGCGGTGACCAAACGTGAAGGTCGCATCCTGGCGCGACCAGGGGCGTGAAACGGCATTTTTAGTTGCCGGACATTGGCTCTAGAGTTGCCGCTGAACTTTGTGATACCACCGTTCTTTCGCAGAAGGTAAGTGAAGCCGTCATAGGCAAGTGAAATTCCATCTCCGACGTAGTAATCGCCGCGGCGCACCGCCCAGGGCATTACCTCGCGGAAATAGGGCGTGAGATATTTCGAGTTGGGAGCACACACCCAAATGTCATTGCGCTCTGGATCTATGAGGATGATGTCTTTTCCATTGAATGCCAGATCGACGTAATCCGGATCCGGCGAGCCGGTTAGCCAGAGGTTCGCGCGATACTGATGCCAGGCGCCGGTTTCGGTGAAGTACTCAAACAGATCACCGGCTTTGGAGAGAATAACCAGAGATTTTCTGGGCGGCACGGAAATCATATTATTGAATTCCTGCACCGGAATTTTGTCTATCGCTTGAGGTGGATGGCAGGCTTTGAGAAAGGGGCGCTTGGGTCCACCATTTTGCTGATGCGCCCATTCCAATGACCACAAATGCTTTGGTCCGAGAAAATAAAACTTGCCGATGTGTGACACCACTGCTGATGGCGTGACAGGCTTCCCTGATTCATCGACCAGGGAGATAAAACTGCCTTTTTCCTGCTCGACCGGCTTGGCGGCAGGCTGAGGGCGCGCCTGGTGCTGAGGTTGTGTCAGTGTTTGTCCGTTTGGTTGAACGATTGCATGCGGTTGAGCGAGTACATGTGGTTGAGACAGCGAGTGAGATTGAATGGACGGGTGTGCAGAAGAACTAAATGATGTTGGTCTCTGCGTGTTGACATGCAGCGGAAGAGACGGATGTGAGTACCCCAGCGGCAACTGCCGAATAGCAGGATGCGGCTGCAGAATCACACTGGGAGCGATTTCCGTATGAGTCTGAGTTTGCCCGTGGTGCAAAGTTACGCCGCTTGCTGGCGGCATGTCACGTTTGATATGTCCGGTGACATCATGTGCAGGGGCTACTCCTCCGGCTCCGGCGGCTCTTTGCGCAAGGGCTGCGCCAGTTGTCGCTTCGTTGCCGGCAACAGATAACGATCTGCAAAAGACGAAGCCGACCACTAGGAATGCGATTCCTGCAACAAAAGGGACACGGCTCTTTCCTGATTCGAGAGGACCGGCATGATTCTTTTGTTCAGTCATTTCTTATTTCAGTCTTGTGTCTAATTATCTGGTTTTTGGTGCGGCCGGAGCATTGATTACGGTGCTATCGGTGATGAACCATTTATCGTCTATCTTTTCGATTGTGTAATTAACGTTGTAGGTGTCTTCTGCGTCTTTCAAAACTTGTCCTGTCGTATCATCGACAAAGCGACGAAACTCCTTAACCAGAGCGAAGCAGGCATATTTCTTGCCGGGTACGAGTTCTTGATAGCGATTGACGGTGACTCCACGTGAGGTCATTTCATAGTATTTGTGCGTCGTCATCAAATACTTGATTGCTCCGGTTTGTTTTTCGAGAGCTTTTCCAGCCAGCACTTCCGACAACTCGCCGGTAGTGCGGTTTCGCACAGCAGTTTTCTTGACTGTCTGCCATTTCTTCAGTAATTCAGTAAATGTGACTTTGAGTGTATCCGTTGAACTGTGCGTGGCAGGCGGTGTAGAGGCAGTCGCTGGCGGCGGCGTTTTTACTGCCGTTGCAGGAGTACGGACCGGAGTTCGCAGTACAGGCGAAGTGACTGCAGGAATAGTAGCGACACGTACAGGAGGTTGCTCAATTGCATCGTCAGAGCCTGAGTCGACCGGTGCCGACGAGTGTGCTTTCAGAGTGTCCACGCTGGCATCGCGACTGGAGACTTTGATGACGAGTGCAATCTTCTCTTTCTTGTCTTGAGGTATCGAAGATAAATCTTCATCGGTAGGTGCAGCTATTGAAACTTGATATTTCCCGGCGGGTAAAGATATCGGATTTACTTCTTCCTTAACCACATCGGCTTTGTTCTTCTCCAGTGCCTTGTTGAAGTCGGAAATTCTGCCTGGCTTGACTCCAAGCGCTTCCAGGAAATAGTCGGTGGTCATCTGGATATTGATGAAATTGCTCGATGCATTTGGCTGCTTGACCAGACACAACTCGGCTTCAGTTACTTTTTGATCGTCTACTTTCAGTCTCAGATGGTTGTCTTGCGCATCTTTCATTTCATTGGGAACTTTCAATGTCAAATTGAAAGGTCCAACCCCTGGCCAGCCGCCGGACTTTACGAAATCGCTGCCTTTGAAGGCATCGATAGTACATAGAGGCGCGGAGCCTGTGTAAGCACTGGGTGATGGCGCTTCCGCTTCTGTGGCTTCAGAGGTTGTTGAAAAATCTACTTTCGGTTTGGTTGTAGTGGTTGCAGCAGATTCGCTTGCACCACCTGTAGTGATTTTGAAATTAGGCGAAGTGTCGATGCTGCTCGGTTGCTTTGTTGTTGACTTAGTAGTTGTCGTCGCTCGCGAGCTTTCTGAACTCTGGGATTTCGGCTGGCTTTTCGAGGTGTCCGTACCTTCATTCCACAGTGCATCGAGCGAGCTGTCGTCCTGTTGCGCGAATGCAGGAGTCGTCAATGCCAGGAGCAATTGAGCAACAAGTGCGGAGCGCATTGCAGAGTGCATTGCAGAGTGCATGAAGTTATGCCTTTCTCTTTCGTTCATCTTTGCCTTTCTCACCTAAATTTCAGTATCGATATACCGATAATCGGTTATGAAGTTAGCATATACTGACACGCTAAATAAAGCTCATCTGTCCAATGTAGAGCCAATTCAAGCACATTAACTGCAAATGAAAACGCGGCAATGCTAAGCCCTGAGCGCCTCAAGGGCGAGGATGCTTGAATTTTGTTCAACTTCGTACGGAACCAAGTGTTCACCGTGCCCCAGACTTGCGCCGTGTTTCGCCAGATATGAAAGGCATAGCGCTTCGGTTGCCAAGTGAATTAGGGTTGGTTCGACAGAACCGGTCAGCAAAACAATATTAGCGGGATTGCCATCGGCCACGACATAGAGGCGTTTTTTCACACCATCGAGATCCGTCAGGTGAAAACGCTGGGTTTTAAGCTCGAGATCATCAACACTATTGGAAAGATTTCTCAACGAATTCATATCCAGTTCTTCCGGCCAATGACCGACATTCAGAAAAATAGCGCCGTCTCGCGCTGCAGTCCAGTGCGCTTCTTGAATGATCTGGCGTCTTCCGGTTGCCGTCACGACAACATCTGCTTTTCTCAATGACGTAAGAAGATCGCCGACTGCGTATCCGTCGAAGTGCGCTATCAATCGCCTTACCGGATCACTCTCAACGACGTTGACGATGCCGCCTTCTTTTCTGAGGTGGAATGCAACTCCGGAGCCAACGGCACCGTATCCGACCACGAC
>PNLN01000129.1 GCA_013823055.1 Cyanobacteria bacterium DS2.3.42 | reverse complement strand
CATAAGAAGCGCCAGAAGATGATCCGCGAGGTCCTCATCGGACTCGTCATGCTTTTGGCTATGTATCAGGCTGGTCGCTCGATATACACGAGCGTCGAAAGGCAGATATTCCTCCATCAGCAGGAAATCGCCCTCAAGCAAGGTGAATCGCAAGCTCAAGAGGTCAATAAAGAACTTAGAGAAGGTCTCTCAAGCTACCGGTCTTCTGACGGTATCGAGCGTCTCGCGCGAGAAAGGCTGAATCTCGCCGGACCAGACGAAATGATCGTCCGCATCGGCAAATAATCACATTTCCTGTTGCATATTAGTAAACGCAAGGTAGGCTTCGACCGTGAGCTGATGACCTTCGCCCCAATGTTTGGTGATTACGTCCAATTCCTGCTGCTTCACCTTCAGCGCCTCGGCCTTTTCACCTAGCTCTTGATGCAGTTTGACCTTCTCGCTCAAAAGGCAAACAAGGCTGAACGGATGAGAGTCATTCGCCTCCACTTCCCGCGCCAGCGCCACCGCCCTTTCTGCCAGAGGAAGGAGCTGACGGCATTTCTCTTCCATTGTCATAAAGGCGGGAGCCTTAACCGCAAGAGCCTGCTCCGCACGCCACTCTTCAATTGTTTTCTCCGCCTCTTCATCACCAACAGCCTGCGCCGCCGCAACTGTCGGCGATGGTTTGGCAATTTCGCCTTGCGCAGCGGCAATCTTCGACATTATGGAAGCGGCTAAAGTCAAAGGGTCGTCGAATTTCGCCGGGCGATGATACTTGGCGATCAAAGCTTTGCTCAATGCGCTTTCTCTGTTGCACATGGCCAAATCCACACTAAGCGATTCGAGCTCGCTGTCGTCGACACCAACAGACATCTTTGCGAACAGCGCTTTCTGGAGATACGGCAGTGCGGAGGACATATCAAATGTGTGCATGTATCCCCGCGCCAGTTTCTCCGCAACTTCCGTAAATTCTGGGCTCACGGTTCCATAGCAAAATTCAGTATGCTCGACGATTTCCTGCACGAAGGACAACACCTTTTGCGCACTTTCACGATTCATGAAAGCTAGAATATTTAGCGTCTGCACCATGGAGACTTCGTTCGACGGCATCACATAGCCTTTGGATTTGGCTGCCGACGCCTCCGCGATTGCTACTGCAGCCTCTGCAAATGCATCAATCGCAGCTTCAATCCCCTTTCCTTCAGCAATCGGATCTATGACAGTCTCCTCAGCGCCTCCCGAAAGCGGATATCTCGCGAGAAGTGCTTTCCCCTCTTCTGCTCTGCCCGTATCGTTCAACAACTGCGCAAGATTCTGATAGATCGCCGTTCTCAAATGCACTCCCAAAATGTGAGTGTTTGCTATCTCCATCGCGCGTCGATATAAAGGCTCTGCCTTGTCAAGCAAACCCTGCTGCTGATAGGCAAAGGCAATCCGCTCCAGAGTCTCGGCAACGCGGATATCAGGGCTCACAGGATTCGAAAATGCATCAACTGCTTCAATGGCAGCCAGGGCGCTTTCCAGCACGGGCAAGGCGCCGACATAATCGCCGGCGGCAATCCGCTCTTTACCGTCCGCCAACAGCTTTATCCACTTGATCGACAACTGCAATGGACTTTCTGACATAGTTCAGCGCGCCCCCATTTGCTTTCAAAAGAATTATTCACCAGCCAAGGCGCTCTTAGACAGTGGTCGGCAATGCAAACGGGCAGGGGCTCCTGAAACACGAGCAGCCCAGGACGATAGCAGGGTTTTCACCAGTGACAGGTTTCACCTGGTGAGCTAGTTTAGTTTTAGACGCTCTTGTCGGCCGGTAGCTTTCTACGCTTCTTCCATTCAGTTCGGAGGAATTATGCCTCTTTCGCAAAGCCAAGCAAATGATGATTCCAGCCTTCTGAATCAGGTTCAGATTGCCGCCCCCTGTCACGTAGACTGGGACTCAATGACGGGCGACGAGAGAAAAAGATTTTGCGGAGACTGCAAACTCAATGTATACAACGTTTCCACAATGTCGACAAAAGATGCAGCCCAACTGATTCGTGAATCAGAAGGACGCTCATGCTTACGCCTTTACCGCCGCAAAGACGGGACCATAATCACGGATAACTGTCCTGTCGGTTTGCGAAATTTGCGCGATCGAGTGTTGACGAAAACAGCGACCGTGACGGCACTCTTTGCACTTCTCGGACTAGCCAGCGGCGCACAAGCGCAAGGGCAAGTAATGATGGGAGCAGTTGCTCCTACGAATATTTGCAAACAAGCAGAACCTCTATCAGCAGTGCTGACACCCTGGCTGGTTTCAGCAAGTTTTCTATCGTCCTTTGGCGTAGCAGTTTTATATATCAGGAAAAAAGCTCGCCCACTAACAATTGGTCTAATGCTTGTAGCCATCTGGATCTCGGCTGGTTTTGTTGCCGGTATTTCGTCCGGCTTCAGCTTCTAAGATTTAACTCGCTTAGAAGGAAATGAGGTTTCGCATGGACATAGGAAACAGCTCCAAGTGCGCGGATGATGCGCTTGTGCAAAAACTCTACATAGCGGCTCCGTGTGATGTAGGTTGGGACACAATGGAAGGAGATGAACGAACTCGATTCTGTGGGCAGTGCAAATTGAACGTCTACAACATCGCAGAGATGTCGACAAAAGAAGCGGCCACACTGATACGTGGAAACGAAGGGCGCTTGTGCTTGAGGTTGTACAAACGAAAAGACGGAACGATTATCACGGACAATTGCCCAGTAGGTTTGCGAAAAATTCGCGACCGAATGAAGCGCTGCGCAGCCGCTGTGATCATGTCATTTGCTTGGGTCGGACTTCTCTCCAGTGCGCAAGCACAAGGTCTTGTCGGAGCTCCAGTGGATCCGCGATATGGTGTGAGTGGTGAAGTCGGAACATTCGCAGATGTCGAAACTTCGCGATCGTTCTATCTCACAACTGCAACATGGGTCTCATGCATTCTGTTATGTTTGATGACCTGGCTAAAACGCGGAAGGCTTCCACTGCTTGGCTCAATGCTCTTGTGCGTGTGGGCATTGGCTGGAGTTGCATATGGAATCAGTTGCCGGCCTTAGGCAAATTAGAATCTGAAAAATTCCCAGCAATTCAAAGAGATTAAATCTGGTACTCAATGCTGGATGAATTGAACTATTGACACGAAACTTCCGTCTGAAATATTGTAGAGACGGAGGGGCACGTTATGGCTAGCGATTCCAAACTTATTGAGATGCTCAGACACGAGATGAGAAGCGGCTTTGGCATGCTTGGAGAAAAGCTTGACGGGACAAATTCCAGGCTGGAAGAAACAAACACCAAGCTCGAAGAGTTCGCCACAAATACATCAAAGAAACTCAACGGCATCAGCTCTTTTTTGCTGAACAGCGAAAAAGCTAGTGCTGTCCTAGAGAATCGCATCGCGAAAATCGAGCGACGCATGGATAAACTAGAGAAGCGTGACAAGCCTGCATAAACTTTTTTTGCAAGAATAATCGCTTAGTTTGAGGCTAATCAGAAAAGCGAAATTTCACCAGTGCATAAATGGCAGCGAAGCCGTCTCGCCACGTGATTTTCTTGCCTTCGGCATAGTCCCTGCCAAAGTAAGAAATTGGCAGTTCAATTAGACGCACTTTCTGTTTCAAAATCTTGGCGGTGATTTCCGGCTCGAAATCAAATCGATTGGAGCGAATTACCACTTTCTTGAAGTACTCAGCTTTGAAGACCTTATAGCAAGTCTCCATGTCAGTGAGAGTGCAGTCGTAGAGAACATTTGTGAGAAAACTGAGGAACTTATTGCCTAACAAGTGCGTGATTTTGAACGCTCTGGTTGGTTTTCCTCCAGACAATCGCGATCCATAAACTACATCAGCGCGATCTTCCAAAATTGGCTTGAGCAGCTCGTTATACTCACGCGGATCGTATTCGAGGTCGGCATCCTGAATCAAAATAATGTCGCCGGTGGCGTTCTGCTGAGCGGTTCTCAGTGCGGCACCTTTGCCCATGTTTTTGTCGTGAAAATAAATCTTGGCGTTGTACTCGCGCGCGTCAAGCGTGGAGAGAATGTCACGAGTGCCATCTGTCGAGCCATCATCGACAATGACAAGTTCTTTTTCCAGCCCCTGCGTTTCAGCCTTAATAACGTTTTCCAACACCTGCACGAGCGTGCCGAGTTCGTTGTAGACCGGTATTAGGATCGAAACCTTCTTCACGACTGAAAAACTTCCTGGTTGCCAATGCCGGCGGTCGCAAAGGGAACTCCCCGGCGCCGTCAAAACCCAATCAGCTTAGCATCTCAGGCAGTTATCAACCCTCTTGCCAGCAATGATTGAAACAACTACGCTAAGCTCTGAAAGACAATGCAGGTGCCGCCTGATGGATGAAGGCAACGTTTGACAACCAAAGAAAATCCTGGTGAAAATCAAGACCCGCCAGCAGCTTCAAAAAAGGCTGAGCGAACTGCTCGCATTGAGAACATTATTGCTACGCTCTTTGCCGTGCTGGGTGTTGTGGCACTTTGCGCACTGACTTATTTGTCGTTGCCCGCATTTGGTGGCATTAGCGATCTGCCTGAGTACTATGCGCCTGCCAAGCTCATTTTCGAAGGCAAGGGTGCCGAGGGCTACACCCTCGCCGGTCTGGCAGAAGCGCAGCACAGGCTGTTTCCCTCGATGGGAGGACGTGTCGTCCCATTGTTTGTCCCACCACAAGGATTAGCATTGCTCTCGCCGATCGCGCTCTTTCCGCCGGATGTCATCCGCTATGTGTGGAAAGCAATTTTGGGGATCAGCCTTGGCGTATCAATCTGCCTTCTAAGAAAAACATTCAGTCTCAACTACAAACAAACTTGCTATTTAATTGCGGCAGTGGCGCTTTCGGATGCCGCATACAATTCACTTCGCATAGATCAACTTGCACCCATTCTTTTGTTGTCTTATATCAGCACTATTCGCTGCCTTGAGAAAAAACAGGATATTAGTGCGGGATTGTGGCTGTCTTTGATTGTGTTGAAACCGCAGCAGTTTTTGCCATTTCTCGCATATCTTGCAGGGACAAAACGTTTCAAACCTTTGCTCGTTTGTCTGGGTGTTTTTCTTGTCCTTAGCATCATTGCTTTTGTTCAGATGGGTCAAACCGGATTGGCGAACTATGCAGCGCTAGTCGGCGCTCCAAGCAGCCTTCCATACATGCAGCCGGAGTTGACTCCGACCTTTAGAGGACAGTTGATGCGACTGTTTCCATCCGCAGCACCAAGCATTTTCACCATAACATCGGCGCTTTATTTAGCAACAATAGCCTTTGCAGTGTTCGTCGGCTGGAAATTTCGAGACAAACAAAATTCAGTGCTGCTGGGCGTCTTGTCCGTCATGCCACTTGCATTGGTTGCGTCCTTGCACTGCCACACTTACGATTTGCTCTTGTTGGTTCCAACAATAATCTTGATGTTCAATGATTCCGTGATCAAATTCGGACAATGGTGGAAACTTGCCGTCCTGTTCGGAGCAATCATATTTGTGTTGCCGGTTTCAATCGAAATCCAATATGACTATTTACTTAAAGGTGGTCAGTTTAATCCCTGGTTCTTCTTGCTAGTACCGCTTGCTGTAGCGCTCTTGCTGAAGGTTTTTCGCCGGATGGAAAGCCATTAACCGGTCATGCTTTTCGCTCAAATCACACGTATTGTGCCGTTGGTTCCGTCTACTTCGACCATGGTTCCATCTTCCCAGAGACTGGTCGCATTAGCGACGCCTGTGACACAAGGCAAGCCATACTCGCGCGCAACTAGTGCTCCGTGCTGCAGCATGCCGCCCACTTCCAAAATTACAGCAGCCGCATTGACAAACAATGGCGTCCAGCCTGGATCCGTAGCCCGCGCGACAAGAATGTCTCCCCGGTCAAGCGGCTTCTCATCCGGTGAATGAAGGACCTTAATTGGTCCACGCGCAACACCCGAGCTGACGGCAGTACCGACAACTTCACCTTCTTTCGCTTCAACGGGCGGAAGATGAATGATCCTGCCGCGCGAATCAATAACGGTGGGCAGGCTGGCCACCGCATTCAATTGATTGATTATCACTTTATTTTCGGCTGCCAGTTTTCTCAAATCCAAATTTTTGTCATCGAGCGCATTTGCAATCTGATCTATTTTCAAGTCAAAAATCTGATTCACACTATCGAGACGCCCGGCTTCAAACAATTCGTGCCCGTGCTTCAAAGCGCGCTGCCGCAGCGTATCGATGCAGAAAATCATCATGTATTTAGGCATCTCGCGATAGCCCGCTAAAGTTTCATACACGCGATAAAGCGAACTGAAATCTTTCAATGCCAGCCAACCTTTATCGTGTAAATGCTCGCAAAGTTTTTCAAATGCTTGATGGCGCGAAACTTGACCTCGATCAAAGCGCTCTTGTGGATTGTCTTCAGGCGAAGTCGACTTTCTGAGCGTGACTATCTGAGACAGCAAGGTGGCAGGATCATCGCGAAAACGCGGCGCGGCAATATCCAATTCAGTCGGACCGCGATGCCCATAGAGATCCATAAACTCATCCCAGGCAGCCAAAAACGGCTTGGGAAGCTGCCTTTCATTTAGCAACAGCTCTATCTTCGCTCCATCAACATCTTCGGGAAGAAGCTGCGACATATGATAAAGCGAAAGCCCCATCTCGATGGTCGGATTGTGCGGTACGGCGCGTTCCAGATCTTTGAACTCGCTGTCGTACTTACCTTCGCCTGCAATTGCTTTCATTCTCTCAAGGGCAATTCGCGATGTCGCGAAGGCAGGCATCACTTGTGAAAAAACTGAGAGGCGGACGCGCTCGAAAAGTGCAGCGGCAAGTTTGTCGAAGGGCATGTCCTCCTCGGCAAGATGACGCACATCGCGACGAAATTCCTTTACTTCCTGAACAACATGTCTGTGCGCGTGCTCAGGCAACAGACGCGCCTCGAGTACGTGAAGCCCGATGGCAGGCAGCTGCAAAAGCAGATGGAATGGAACATGCTTTATGTCTTTGTTGTGCGAGCGATACTCTTCTTCGTTTACAGAACCGACAATTTTCGCAGCGGACGGATCCATGTTGTTGAAAAACTTGGCGGCCTTTTCCCGTCCAGCAACTTCAAAAACATTCGAGACGTTGCAATAGATGCGCCCATCAGTCATGTACGCAAAAGAATCATCTACGGATTTGGTCAGGTCTTTGCCAAAGACTTTAGTTGTGATGAGCGAAGCGGCACCTCGTAAGAATGAGGTTCCGAGTACGGAAATCGGCTTGAACAAGCCCTGCACGCAAATAGTCACATCAAGATAGAGACGCTTTTGCGCACCAGGCGCGGTGACTAATTCCTTTGCAAGAGGAACGTAAGTAGTTATGGGGCGAGCTTGCAGCAAAAACATTTCACCACCTGCAAACGCCCACTCTATGTCCATTGGCCGTCCATAGCTCTCTTCGACCTTGATGATCAACCTCGTCAGTTCCATCACCTGATCGTCAGTCAAAGAGAAATCGCCCTGTCTGCTGTCGGCTCGTTCTTCTGTTCCGCCGTCAGGCAAGAGCCAGATTGATGTTTCCTTTGCGCCAAGGAGCTTCTGGCTGATCTGAAGTTTTTCCTTGTCGACGATAAAAGTATCCGGGGTGGCTATTCCGGCCACCACTGTTTCACCCAAGCCCCAGTTGGAATTGATCACAGCCTCGTCATAGGAATTGCTTATAGGATTAAGCGAAAAACCTACTCCAGCCACATCTGAAGCAATTTGAGTCTGAACGGCGACCGCGATCTTCGGATTGCGGAAATCAAAATTGTGCTGCTTTTTGTATACCGCCACGCGCTGATCGAGGCACGAAGCGAAGGCTTTCTTGACTGCTTCTTCTATGCCCTCTTTCGTAACTCCCAATATGGTTTCATACCCACCGGCAAATGACGAACCATCAAGGTCCTCTTCGGGAGAGGAGGAGCGCACAGCGAACAAACCGCCCTTGTGATTGAACTTCGACAACGCCGCATTGACGGCATCCTTTTGCTCTGCTGAAAAACTCAATTTCATTGCCTCACTCTTCAAAGCATCGCAAGAAGAGCGCAACTTCGAATGTACGTCGGCATCGAGGAATGCCTTCCAAGCATCTGTTTTCTTGATTGACTCAAACCAATTGTTGAAAAACTCAACAGGCAACACAAAACCCGGCGGCACCGGCAACTGCAGCTCAATCATGCGAATCAACGAGTGCGCTTTACCGCCTACGCTCTTCAGCTCAACCTTCGGTGCCGGGCTATCTTTCAAGAAATAGTGAATAGTAGTGTCGGCAGACGCAACGGCTGAGTTAATGTCCATAAGATAAGTACATTCCCCTATGACAAGCGGTTAAAAGGAAGTGCGACTTCGGTCACTTCCTCACATCGACAATCGCATATCTTACTGCTTCTAGTGCGGCGCAGATCAGGTCTCCGGTGGGAAGGAGCGCCAAAATAAGTCGTCATGATATGATGAGGGGAGTGGAGCCCGGCGGAGTTGAACCGCTACGCGGGAGCTTGACAGGCAACGCTGGTACCGACCTTGACGAGCCCCACTTCGAAAGCCGCCCCTCAGCGGCTTTTACTTTTTACTGCCATTAGCTCCCATCTCTTAAGACGAGAAGCGCCGGCAAAGAGTTCAAAATTTCAACAAATATTTTCTATGGAAATTTAAAGTTTGCTGGTTTCGCCAACTGTTTCGCCTTTGCTCAAACCGGCGCCAAACAACTTCAGTAACGCCGGTATTACGACCAACGTCAGCGCCGTTGACGTAATCATGCCGCCCAGAATTACAATCGCCAGCGGTTGTTCCAATTCGCGTCCAGCGCCCCCCAGGACAGCGATCGGCAGCACGCCTAGCGAAGCTGCCAGCGCCGTCATCAAAACCGGGCTGAGGCGGTCGAGAGCGCTGTGTTTTACGACATCCTCGAGCGCTCCTCCCTCCTCGGTCAATTGATTGAAGTGAGAAACGAGCATGATGCCATTGCGCGTTGAGATGCCGAAAAGCGTCATGAAACCGACCATAGAACCAACGCTGAGAACGGCGCCGGAAAAGAGCACCGCCCAGATGCCGCCAACGAGCGCCAGAGGCAGATTGGCCATGATGATAATCGCAGCTTTCGGAGATTTGAAAGCCAGAGTCAGCAGCAAAAACATTCCAACCAGAGCAGCAGCCAGCAAGATTCCCAATTGCTTCGATGCCTCTTCCTGCGCCTCGAACTGCCCGCCATACACAACGTAATAGCCCGTCGGCAATTGCACTTCTTTGGCAATGCGCTTTTTGGCTTCACTAATCAGGCTGCCTAAATCGCGCCCGGAGACGTTCGCCTGCACGACAACACGCCGCGAGATATTTTCATGGCTGATCGTGTTAGGGCTTTGTCCTTGCTCAACAGTGGCCAGCGCGCCGAGCGGTACTTTGACGTTCGCCGGGGTGTCGACAAGCGTGGATTTGATCACACTCAAGTTATTTCGATACTCAGGTTTGAGCCAAACGTACATATCAAAAGCTTTCTGCCCTTCGAGCACTTGTGAGACTGTGACGCCACGGAAAGCCGCTTCGATTGAATCGGATAGGTCCTTGGCTCTGACACCATATCTTGCCGCAGCTTCTCTGTTGACCTTGATCGAAATCTGCGGAACATCGACAATCTGCTCCACGTGCACGTCTACAGCACCACGAATCTCTTTCATCACTTTTTCAATCTTCAGAGCGTACTCGTGCAAAACATCAAGATCAGGGCCGAACAGTTTTACAGCGATAGCAGCATTGACTCCAGAGAGCGCATGGTCCATGCGATGCTGCAAGTACGAACCGCTGTCTGTTACCAAACCGGGCACGTGAGAGAATTCATGCCTTATGTGATTGAGAAGTTTTTCCTTATTAGGTGTATCCGGCTTCAAGCGAATGTCGAACTCGCTGAAATTGCTGGCACCGTAATCCTCACCGCCTTCGGCGCGGCCGGCTCTCTGGCTGGCGGCAAGAATTTCATGTTTGTTCATGAAGTGAGAGGACAGCTCCGTGCCCATTTGCGTGGTAGTAGTCAGGCTGGTTCCGGGCATGAAAGTTGTCACCACAATCATGTTGTTTTCATCGAAGGGTGGCAAAAACTCAGTGCCCAGTACAAACAAATTGGAGAGCGAGAAAAGGAAAAGCAGCAGTGCGCCAGCAATAATCGAGCGCGGACGATTGAGTGAAAACTGCAGTATGGGCAAATATAAGCGTTTCAAAAAACCGATCACATGACCGTCGACTTCTGCGCCAGCTTTTGTGTTTTTCAGCAAAATTGCGCACATGGCAGGAGTGACAGTCAAAGCAATCCCCAGCGAAGCAATAAGCGAGACAAGATATGCATACGCAAGGGGCGTGAATATCTTGCCCTCCAGCCCTTTGAGGGACAACACAGGCAAGAACATCAAGGCAACTATCAAGGTGGCATAAACAACCGCGCCGCGGACTTCAGCAGATGCTTCGAACATGACCGTCAAAGGCGGTCTCGGCTGCGCGAGCAGTCGATTTTCTCGCAAGCGCCGATAGATGTTTTCCACATCAATGATAGCGTCGTCAACAACTTCGCCTATGGCAATCGCCAAGCCGCCCAGAGTCATGGTGTTGATTGTGTAACCGTGGAATTTCAGCGCAATGATCGCCGACAACAGCGAAAGCGGAATTGCCGTCAAGGAGATGATTGCAGTCCGCCAGTTCTGCAAAAACGCAAAGAGAATGATGATGACCAGAACACCGCCCAAAACCACAGCCTCTGAGACGTTCTTAACTGCTATTTGAATGAAGTCAGCCTGGCGAAATGTGGTTATGACTTGCACATCTTTGGGAAAACTAGGACGCAGTTCGGCCACCGCCTTTTCCAGCGCGCGCGTAGTCTCCAGCGTGTTTGCTTCGGGCTGCTTGAACACTGTCAACACAACGCCGGGATGACCATCGACAATCGCGTCGCCGATCTTGAATTGCGGACCAAGTTTTACATCAGCAACATTGCCAAGCAAAATCGGTTGATTTCCACGCTGGACTATCACCGTCTCGGCGATCTCGGCAGGAGAGTTGACGCGCCCCAGACCACGGACAAGCTCTTCCTTTTCATTTGTTCTGACGATACCGCCGGCGGTATTCAAATTGCTGCCTCTGGCAGCCGCTACAACCTGCGCAAGTGTTACGTCATACTGTTTTAGTTTTTCAGGATCAACGAGCACCTGATACTGTTTTACATCACCGCCGATGACCACGACGTTCGATACTCCGGACACCGCCATCATGCGCATCCTTAGCGTCCAATCGGCAAGTGTTCGCAAATCCATCGCGGTCGTTTCGCCGGTCGAATACAAACCTATTTTGAGGATGTCACCCGCTGCCGTAGTCATAGGTGCAAGGACCGGCTCATTGACGTTATCGGGCAATTGTCCGCGCGCCGCCTGCAACTTTTCCGATACCAATTGGCGCGCCACAAGCACGTTTGTAGAGTCTTGAAAAATAATGGTGATTACGGACAATCCGATAGTCGAGACCGAGCGCACAACTTTTACGTTGGCGGTGCCGTTGAGGTTAGCCTCTAACGGGCGAGTGACGAGACTCTCCACTTCCTCAGGCGCGAATCCCGGTGCCTCGGTAAGAACCACAACCCTTATCGGCGCAAAATCAGGAAAGACGTCCACTGGCATCGTTTCGGTTGCGTACAATCCTGCCGCCAACCAGACGAATGCCAGAATCGCGACGATCCAGCGATTGTTGATTGACCAGTGGATGAAACGATTGATCATTGGTTGGGATGCCCGATTACTGCTTTAGGTCTTGCGGTGTTTCAGTTTCATCTGAAGCACTGTTTGGCTTGCTCGAACTGGATGACTGGGAGCCGCTGCCTTCTGCGGTTTTCATGCGCTTGCCGATATACCACCAGATGACCAGGACGACAAAGGCCGCCGCCACACCCATGGCAAAAAACATGGCAAGTTGTGCTTGTGAATTGACTTTCGGCGCAGCGTCGGCTCCATGCGCTGCATGATTGGTCTCGTCCGCATCGTCGTCTTCGTGACTTTCGCCGGGCTTCAAAGCCGCCTCCGCCTTGAGCTGCTGCGCACCTTTGAGAACAATCTGATCTTTAAGAGTTATCCCGCTCAAAATCTCAACGTCGCCGGCCACCACGAGTCCTGTCTTTACGGGCACCGGCTTGAAAGAATTACCGACTTTCGTATAAACAAAGTTGTGATCGCCATCCTTGACCAGCGCCGAGTCAGGAATTATCAGCGATTGCTTGTCCTTAGAGCCAATGACAATCTGCGCCTGGACAAACATCCCCGGTCGTAAAACGCCACTGGGATTATCGGTGACGATGCGCACATGCAGGGTTTTCGTAGCATCATCAACCACTGTGCCGATAGATGAAATCTTCCCGCGCGCAATCTGTTGCGACGGATTGGTTATGACGACTTCCTGTCCCTGCTTCACATTGGGAATTTGCTCCTGATAAATATCCACCATCACCCAGATTGGGTTTAGATTAACGATGCTGAACACTTTCTTGGAAGGATCGACTCGCTCGCCAAGCGTCATATCACGTTGCGTTACGGCACCGGCCACGGGCGACACAATTGGCAAATCGGCAGTCACTTCATTCGATTTCAAACTTCTTTCGACTTCCTGCTTGCCGATACCCATAATGGCAAGCTGGTCTATTCCCGATTCGATGGTCATCTTCAATTGACTTTGCGAGAGCGCGACTTCTTGTTTCAAGCGCTGCTGCAGAGTCGACAATTTCACTTGCGCGGATTCATAGGCATTCTTCGCTTCTTGCAGTGACTTGCGAGCGCTGATGCCTTCCTTAAAGAGCTCAGACTCCCGGTCATAACTGGTTTTGGTGAGCTGAACCTGATTAACTTGCAAGGTAATATCGCTGCCAAGTTGGGTTTTTACGCGCGTGATGTCACCCTGAATGCGAGTGCGATCGTTTAAGAGTTGCGTGAGCGTCGTTGCCACCTCAATGCTGTGCACAAGCGCCAAGACCTGACCCTTCTTAACCGTGTCGCCCTGTTTTGCATAAACGGCTTGCACCACCCCTGATACCGGTGGGTTGACATCAAAAGACTGAGTTTCGGCAGCCTGCACCTCACCAGTGGCAGACAGTGTGTTCTTTAAGAATGAATATTGAGGCGGTCCCACTTCCAGTCCCAGAGCACGCTGCCCCTGTTCGTTCGCGGTAACGTTTTCCGGCTCGCCATGATCTGTCCCTGCAAATGCCTCGTTTTCCCCTTCATGTGCATAGCCAATCAGCGGCACCACGACGCACAAGATTGCCGTGAAGGCAAAAAGAATCAAGCAACAAACGATTCGATGTCGCTTATTTTTGGCAGCTTTTTGAGTGAATGGAAATTGGCTTTGCAAGTGAAACCCTATGGATACCGCTCAAACTAGTCTAGACCTGAATTTCGATTTTCGTTTTAGGCAGTGACAACCGTTTTCATAGTCCCAGTGTCACTTTCCGCCCCTCACCATAATACATAATTGGCAAAAGAAGAATGCTTATGCGACACTATGTTGTGCTAATCTCAAATGAGAACGAAGTTCATTTTCAAAACCCTGCTGGGAGATTGAGCCATCAAAATCGGTGAACTATTGGCTAC
>PNLN01000216.1 GCA_013823055.1 Cyanobacteria bacterium DS2.3.42 | reverse complement strand
GTTTGTGCGCACTTCCGATTCCGGTAAAGTTGAGTGAAAGAACAAACTCAACAAGCACAGAATCGCAGTCATTGCGAAAAAGGCGATCAGAATCGGCATAAATGTCAGCCGAGTGCGGCGCCTGTGCGCAATAAACGGAATACGTCCAATTTCCTTTCTTTCTACTTCGGTCAACATATGCATGCTCCTAAAATGTCATTTTTTCTAATGCCCTTTCGGCAAGGTCCCACGCATGCCTGCGGTTCTTTCCAGACTCGTTTCTTTTCTGAATAGTTTTGATCTATTTGTTGGTCAGCAGATCAGAAAGCTCGTCAGCATGCTCTTCTTCCACTTCCAAAATCTCTTCTAGAATTCTTCTTGTGGTTGAATCCGAACTGCCGATGAAATTGATCATTTCACGATATGAATCGATGGCGATTCGCTCGGCAACCAGATTCTCCTTGACCATCTCTTTGAGGTCGGTGGTTTCTACATACTCTGCGTGACTGAGTCCGCAAAGCAGGTTTGGATTGAAAACTGGCTCACCACCGAGTTGCATGATTCTGCCAGCTAATTTGTCGGCATGTCCGAGTTCTTCATTTGAATGAGCGAGGAATTCTTTGGCAATCGGCTCGGATTCCAGTCCCTTAGCCATAAAATAGTGCCTTCTGTACCGCAGTACGCATACCAATTCAGTAGCCAGCGCTTCATTGAGCATCTTCAGAATTTGCGGACGATCAGCTTCATAGCCTTCAGTTACAGCGCCTTCTTGCACTTGTTGTCTGGCTCTGCGTCTCAGTTCGTCTACTGAAGACATGGTCTTTTTATTGTTGTTCAATTGGGTGCTCATTACTTTCTCCTGAATGTATCTAATCTGAATTTAGGATTCATCTATTGGGTGACGTTTGGTGGACGTGTAATGCGGGCGAGGGTTCCTGAACATTGAGAAGATGCGATTCTCAACAAAAAGCAAGGGTTCGCACTTTCGTGAAAACCCTTGCCTTTAGCCTGGTTAACTAGCTTGTAACCAAGCCGAACCTCTCGATTCCGAGATTTTCTTGCTTAGACTCTTCGCGGCAAACCACGCGAGACCAAACCAAGCAAGAACACCAGAATTGCCGATCCCAAGATACAAGGGATAAGCGCAACGCCTGCCAAAGACGGTCCAAAGCTTCCCATAATTGAACTACCTACCCAGGCACCGATAATGCCGACGATGGCAGAAGTAAAAAAGCCACCAGGGATAGTTCCGGGAACGAGGACTTCGGCGAGGTACGCGCATGCTGCGGCGACTATAAGGAACAAAATAAACGTCAGAATTTCCATATTACTTTCCTCTTTTCCTCTTGAAACATCCACTATTTGTTTGCCGGACTCCCGACACGGGTTAAGACCCAAAGCATCCCTCAAAGTTCCCGTGAATTTTTTTTGGCAAACGGGCACTTTCGGCAACTCACCGCGTCCTTCTCCTGTTACACATCTTTTCTATCCTTGAAAAACGGGGCGGGAAGTGGTTCTGAGCGGTACTAAAACAGTCCAAAGCTGCACCGCCAGCACCTTACAGGAGGAGTTATGTTTAAGAAATCGATAATTACGTTGGCTGCTTGTAGCCTTTTGTCAGCCGGTACTACTTATGCTGCATTCGCGCAGACTACCGAGCAGATTTCGCTGGGTAATGCCCGCGCCTGCGTGACCAGATGCGAGGCGACACTTAAGTACTGCACCGATAAAAAGGGTAGATATGGCGAACAATCCATCACTAATGTGTTGAAAGACTGTATCACCGCTTGTAAAACAGCATCCGAATTCAGCGCCCGCAACTCGCAATACGCTAAGGATGCATTTGCAACCGCAGCTAAAGCCTGTATCGAGTGCGCCAAGTCTTGCGAATCGTTTAAGGATGACGACAAAATGCTCGCCACCGCCAACGAATGCCGCAAAACGGCCGGTAATATGCAAAAGGTTGCCACCTCTGGCAATGCGCCTAACACCAAGTAAGGAAGCAATACAATTCACCAAAATAAAACGGCTCTGAAAGGAGCCGTTTTTCCATTAAGCACCATATTTGGTGCATGGTTATGTTGCACATCTAATCGCCGTCAGTCGTTTGTGTCAAACTACAATATATCGTAGAAGGATTCGAAAAAGTGAATAACCCGGACAGCGAGCGGGAAACAACGTTTCCAACTCGCCGCCGGGCATTCACTCTGCGCCTCCCGCAGTGGCAAAGTTGCCTCTGCCACTGCGTTTTACTCAAAGCGTATTACCGCTCAAGTGGAGACGCCGAGCCTCAGGCGCCCTTCTTGCGACCGACTATCCGGTCGATGCGCGCCATCAGATCGTTGTATGCCTTGCTGACCGCCGAGATGATCGGAGCCAGGAACGCCGCAACTGCTTCGATCACGCCTTCGAAAGGCTTGAGAATGAAGCGGTCGGTGAGCGCGTAGACGCCGGTGTGGATGACCGCGAAGAAGTTGGCGATGCCAGCCTTCCAGCCACCCGTCTTGTCGGGGATGGCGTTCACGATCGTCTTCACGACGGCATAAACCGGCGGGATGATGAAGAGACCCAGACCGTAGCCGGCGACGGTCGCCAGAACGGCTGCAGTCGGCAGCGCCCAGTACCATGCCCAGGGGAGCATGCTGAAAGCGTTTCCGCCCACATAGAGAGCCGCACCTACGCACAGCAGGACGATGAGAGGCTCACCACCGTCGCGTTTGGCCAGCTTACCGCCGACCAAGTAGGACGTGAATGTGGCAAGCACCGCAGCGACAACCGCCATCCAGTAGGTGATCGGACCCTCGACATGCGGCAGCCCATAGATCCACGCCGTAGCGAAGACGCCCGCCGCGAACGCGACGTTGGACAGCTGCCCGAAGAGCGGCTTGAACTCCGTCTTGTCCTGGAAGGTCGCTTCCTGCGCCTTCTCGAAGACCCGCTTGTAGATGCTCTTCACGTTCTCGAACGCAGTCTTGTGCATGCTTTCGAGACCTTCACCGGCCTTCTTGAACCACGAACCGATGGTCCCTTCCAGCACCCAGTAGACACTGGGCAGGACGAGCAGACCCCAGATCGCAGCCGCGAAGACGCCGGCGATGACGCCGCCCAGCCAGCCGAGCCAGCCGAGATGCGTGCCGTAGAGGTCGAAGGCGCCGAAGCCGGCAGCCAGCGACGTCAGGAAACCGATGATGGCGTTGCCGCCATTGTGCTTGAGCACGCTGACCACGCCCAGGTAAGCGCAGACCAGCGTCAGAGCGGTGAAGCCGTACGTCAGCCAGACGTTCCAGTCGAGCTTGTCGCCGAGCAGGTAAGCGCCGCCGGCCAGAACCACCGCCACGATGATGTTGATCGAGTGGTGGAAGAACAGACGGAAGTCACCCTTTTCAGCGTCGTAAACGTTGTCGAGGATGGGCTTGATCCACTCACCGAACTTCTTGAGCCCTTCGTTGAAGAAGAGCAGCACGATCGGGAAGGCGATCGCCGCGTTGACCGCGAAGATGCCTACGCCGATGGCGACCTGGGTGATGAGCGTGCTGCCCAGCAGGATGGCGCCGTAGTAGCCGACGATGGTCGACCAGATGAAGGTCAGACCGTTGACCTCGGTCTTGTCGAGCGTGTCGTGCAAAGGCTGCCACAGCAAGCGCGCTGCAACCACGCCGGCGAAGCCAGCGATGATCCAGCCGTTGCCGAGGACCATGCCTAGGATGCCGCTGCCGACGATGGTGTTGGCCAGCAAGCCCTGCACGAATTCGGTCGTCAGATAGCCCGCGTAGCCGCAAGCCAGAGTTCCGACGACGTAGGTGGCACCGAGCAGGAAGGTCGTGAACCACTTGCGGTCACGCTTGCCTGGTTCCGGTTTGCTTTCGACGTGCTGCCAGACGGAAGACGCAATCGGCAGACTGCGAAGTGTTGCGACGATCGGACCGAATACCCATTCGGCGAGTGCTTTGGTCAAATGCCCCACAAAATCACCGACGATGTCAGCGATGCTGTAAGCAATCGGCCAGATGAACCCTGCGGCGAGACTTGACGCCACGAGAGCAGCGGGAAGCCATGCGTACCATCCGAGACCGAGATCGTTGCCGACCACGTCCTTGGTGACGATGAGCGCCAGGATGGAGAACGCAAGTCCGAGCGGAATGGTGATCAGTCCGGGGAAGAGGCCGTTGTAGGTACGCTTGCGCGCCTGACGGCCGATGAGGATGAGGATCGCGGCCCAGTAGATTGGGTTGAAGATCATTTTCCAAGTGAACTTGTCCATAGTTTTCCTTTGTTGCTCCGAAGAGCGTTTTGGTGTATCGGCTGAGCTCCCAAGGCAAAGTCGATACAGTGGAAAATCAAACTATGCCGTCACCCGACGGCATGTGAACTGAGATAGCCCGAACTGCGCTGCACGTTTGGGAGACGGCAGTCAGAACAGGCGAGAATCACCGACACTCACAAGAGTGAAAGAAAGTGCTGAGAATGCTGGCGCTTTCAGTTTTTGGGAAGAACGGTGATCTTGGGTGAGGTAGATAGAGAAACACCTAACCCTCCTAGTCAAAAGCCTCACAAAACAACGTCATCAGTGACTTGCTTAGCAAGTTGTTTCATTAGATTCGGAGATAGCAGCCTGTAGTACGCGCGAAGTCAGGGCCACTTAGCTTTTTATGAGGGGTACATTCAAAGCTATATCTTGCTATCGCAGTTTCGCTAGGACTGGTTCGACGCGCTCGCGCAAAGGGATTGCTGCAAAGTTTCAATTCAAGAGGGTACAAGGGAACAGGCAACGAATTGATAGCCTCGCGAAGGTCTGTATGAGAGTGCGACCACTTTTCAGATGCCCGTCTAAATTTCAGTTGGAGACAAAAGATGAAACGCAGCCAGATTAACAACCTGATCGACCGTGCCCTTGAATTCGTTCACAGCAACCACTTCTATCTGCCGACCTGGGCGAAGTGGAACGCCGACAAATGGAAAACCATGGGTGAAGAAGCAGACGAAATTAGAAAGCATGGACTGGGTTGGATGGTCAGCGATTTCGGCAGCGATGATTTCGACAAAAAGGGGCTTTTGCTTTTCGTCATGCGCAACGGGCTTTTGCAGAACAACCGTCCCCAAACTACCAAGCTTTATGCGGAAAAAATGTTTGTCGTGCAGCCCGAACAGGTTACACCCTGGCACTTCCACTGGATGAAAACCGAGGATTTGATCAACCGCGGCGGTGGCCGCCTTGAAGTTGAATTGGCTTGGGCTGCCGATGACGAGAAGTCCTTTGACGAAAGAGAAGTGCGCGTGCAAGTCGACGGTATCACTAAAATCATTCCATCGGGCGGTAAGCTCATTCTCGAGCCCGGTGAGAGTGTAACCTTGCCGCCCAAGCTTTGCCATCAATTCTGCGGCCACAAGGGCGATAAAACGGTTCTGGCGGGTGAAATCAGCAGTCTCAACGATGACACCAAAGACAATTGCTTCATGGGCAAAACAGTTGATCGAACAGCGATCATCGAAGATGAGGCACCGAGATACAGTCTGACCGGTGAATATGCAATCGGTGCACCAAAGACATAGTCCGTGGTGGCAAATATGGTGTCAGAATGAAAACGATTGCTATTCCTGTTAACCCTGACTAGTCAAGGCTTTTGAGCCCTGAATTAAGAATGAAAACGGTTTTCAAATTGCGTTCTGGTAAATCTAATCTTTTTCGATAGTATTGTTTAGATTGGCTTTTCATAAGGCTTTTCGTCGATATCGCGCAGAAACGCGATGCGAATTGCCTTGACAGATCGATTTGCAGTGGGTTAGATGAGGGTGTGAGGGCTTGTGGAACGCGGCATTGGAAGTCGTTTTCATTTCAATTAAGCCCAAGCAAAGTGAAAAAAATACCCGAGTTAAGCAGTGTGTGCGTCAGGTTTTTTGAAATTGGATAAGGAGAATTTAGATGTCTTGTAAAGTTCACGGAGAGCACGATCATAAGCACGGCGACGGCTGTGGTCACCAAGCTGTTAAGCACGGCGATCACGACTGCTACCTCCATGATGGTCATATGCATCACATGCACGGCGACCATGTAGATGACCACACGGTAGACGTGGGTGGGGCCAATGCCTCATCCTGCACGCCATCCCATGACTGCTCATCGCACGACAAGGGACACAAGCACGGCGCCGGATGTGGACACGACGGAGTTCCGCACGGCGATCACACTGATTATCTTGTCGGTGGACACCTGCACAGTCCTTGCGGCGATCATTGCGACGACCACGGCAAAGTGGACGTTCACTAAATCACATCGAACTGATTGGAAAGGGGCGGCGTTGCTGCCCCTTTTTCTTTGAGCATCAACCAATTTCTTGGGTTTTTTGCGATCCGCCATTAGACTCAGTTCGGCTCGTTTCTACCGGTGCTTTTAAGAACTGTTGCTCGACCGTTTTTTCGAGCACTCGCAAGGCTTGCGCTAATAGCGCGGCGAAGCGAGGTTGCGTTGGCGCCGATTAATAATCAGGCTGGGCGGGGTTTTTCGTCCATTTTGCCGGAATTTGAGATTAAGAGCTAAACAGACTTGAAACACTTTTCAATAAAGCTCTTGAGTTTTACCTCCAAAGACCCAATTACTAGAAAAATCTCTTTTTTGCCAAGAGCCAGATTGGTGATAGATAGAGGTGTTTTCTCATTAGTTTCGTAGACTCTTTCTCCGCGCTCTCCAAAATCCCAAATTCAGCATTGTCCCGGCGTAAGCCACTTTTTTGTCGTTGACTCGACAGGAGTGGTTGCAGGACAAAGAGTCGCTAATGAGACCGAAAGGAAACATCTGGAAAAAACCATGCTCACAACAATTTTCGCGACCCTTGCTGGCGGAGCAATCGTCGTCGGTGCCATCGTCGTGATGGTCGCCAAAGCGATTTCGCCACTCGGTCGCGGAGACCTCTCACTGCAAGACTCGTTCGATGGTCCGCCTGAAGCTGCTCCCGCCTTCGCGGCACTTCAGCGTCTGGAACTTCAATACTCCCTGGCGGAAGAACTCGGCGGCCTCGACGCCGGTTCCCTCGAAACCCTTCGCCAAGACGTTGTAGCCGCTCGCACCCGGTACGAAGACGTACTGGCTCGCGCTACCGTTGAGGAACTCTCCCCACAGCAACAACTGGATGCGGAGGCTGCAGTCACCGACTGTCTCTCTCCCTCGCCCGCCATGCAGCCTGCCCACGCGCTTGGTGTTTCCGCAGCCTTCGTTCCCGTTCAGGAACGCCGGCGCGATAAGCGCTGATGTAGCCTAAACTGCTGGTTTTGCTGATCCACACAAACGCTGCGCCATGAGGCAAGCAGCTTGTTGGATCTGTTAAACCTGAATGCAGGAGTGTTGGGGTCGCTCGAGAACTTTTTCCCGGCGTTCCCGAACGAATGCTATCCAGCATTCTCAACCGTTTGCTGTGCAGTGATCCGGTAAAAGCGTAAGAGACGCCTGCAGCGTCCTGCGCTTTTACCTTTTCCGTCTGTTGTATTCATGCATATAGTAAAGAGGTGAAGACGCCCCGCAGGTTAGCATTTCAAGGTGTGAACCTTGGAATTTGAGAAAAAATGGGCCAGCGTAGGGAAGTGGAGGAAGATTTGAGAAAAGCAAAAATCATAGACGAAACGGGTAAATTGCCGGGGCAGCATTGATGTTTTGTGGCTAAAATTGGCATTCTAAGCGAAGCGCTGCGCCCCGACGCCAACAAGTCAGTTATCTCGGCAAAAACACCTCAGTATGATAGTTTCGCAGGGTCGACTCCAGCTTCTTTTGCCAGCAGATAGTATGCTTTCCGGTCCACGATGTTTGTTTCTAGATCCCATGAATTTCGCTCATTGATGTAGTACTTTCCTGGAGTTGCTTCCCACTTCGTGTCCTCTACTTTTAGCTTCAATCCAAGACCACCGGATCTGGTGTATCCCACAGAATTTGGCAGCAATTTCAGATCTATCTCAAGCTGCCGTAGTTGAGCATCGGTAATCCACTCTGTGGGCGGAATGTTCAGATGTTGCTTCAAGCCAGCTATGATGGAAGGATGCAAGGCCACCGCCTGCCCGGGGATGTTGATAAGCTCTGCCTGGGGCGCATACTCTCTTACGATTCCGACTCGATTAGATGCGCCGCCGATAATATCTGCTACTCCAGGTGTTGCAGGATTGCGGAAACCTAACCCCTTTTCCGACAGGATGCGGTCTACTTCCATCTGCACCTGAAATGCATCGACTCCTTCTTTCGGAAATATGGTAAATAGTTTGGAGTTCTGCCCCGTAGCGTTCGGGCGGAAGGCCCGGCGTTCTCCGGGATCGACTGCGACAGGATCGGCGGTTTTGAATGTGGCGATCAATTGATGCAACCTGCTGTGAGGATTAAACAATTCCGGCAGCAGTGCGTCATTTACAGAGCCGAGGTCTCTGGCTATTTGTTCAGTTGTTCCTGCACTTGGTGAGAATATGTGAACCTTCACATCATAAGATGGTGCGTCAAAATCATATTTCGGATAAAACCAGCCGCGGGCATTATCACGTGTGGACAGAACAAACTTCTGATTGTCGATAACGACTTGCCTCCATTGCTCATGCACATCCTCCCCAGCTGAAACAGGATCGAGGATCTCGACACGACCACTGGGTGGAGCGGGGGTGTCCTTGTACAGAGAAGTCGGTTGGTCACCCGAATTGAGTCGTTTCGGCTGTAGTGTTTGTATCAGGGTAGTCTGCTCTTCCCGCGGAGCTCGATGGCTCGGCAATTCAGTTATTGCGGTGATCGGTTCATCAACTTGTGTCGGGTGGCCGGGTGGGATTTCCGTTACTGGTTCTTCATGTTTAGCGCGTTTCGGTGTTCCCACATCTGAGTTTCGATTCGCTGCTGGATCCAGTTGCGCGGGTCCGGGGTAAACTACAGGTGGCAGCATTTCGCCTTTGGAGCGCAGCACGATAGGCTTCACAGCCTCGTATCCGCGGTTAATGCCATCACCTACAATTTTTCCGCCGGCACTGAAGGCTATTGGTGCAGCAGAGCCCAATACAGTGCCAAGCGTCGCAGCTTGAGCGACCTTGTTAAAGTTGGTGGTCAGCCCCTCAGCCGGATCAATTCTAAATGCGGCATCAGCACCGCTGGTAGTGCCACCGCTAATAGCGCCGACGCGAATGTTCGGCGCCTGGTCGACTATGAACTGCCTGGCGCCATTTACAAATCCGGGCGTGGTACCGGCAATGGTGTTAGCAACTCGACTGGCTGCAGAAAATGGAATGGCGCCGATGCCACCAATTGCCGCATCGTATCCGACTTGTCCAGCCGTAAGCCTGTAGTTGTCACTCAAGAGTACTTTGGTTCCGACATTGACCGCCGCACCTTCTGCTGCGAGGATGCCTGCGGCACCTGCGTATGATGTTCCGCCTGTGAATGGTGCTGTCAGTGTCGCTGCGCCAATCACTGCCGCAGCGCTGGTGTACTCTGTGATTGTGTTGCGCGCATCCAGGTGGTTCTCCACCAGATCCTGGGTGAATTCTACTTGTTTGGCAATCTGTGTCTGTGCTTTTGCCGCTTGTGCATCACTGAGCACTCTTGAAAATTTCTTGTAATCGCTGTACTGCCTGTGCAAAAGAGATAGTCCATTGTCTAGTTGCGCGCCGGTGCCGCTGCCGAAGACCCTGTCACTTGCCCATGCCGTCAAGCCGGAGCGAGCATTGTATACATCTTTTCGCACTGCATCGTATTGCAATTCCAGTGGGTGTTTTACATTGAAGATGCGCTCTGCCGATGCGTAGTCATCTGTATTGAGCTTTGCTCTCAAATCTTTCTCGATCGCACTGTCAGGATTTTTGGAGTCATTACCAAATTTTTTCTGATATGCGCCGATGACTGCGGCAACCTCAGCCGGGGTCTTCAACGAAGCCAGTGTGGACAGAATGTTGGATGAACCGCCCCACCCGAGAACTGATGCTCGGATCTTGTCTTCCGCTTTCAATTCTCCCTGCTCCAGAGCCAACAAGACAATCTTTTGCTGTTCTTGTCTCATAAAGCCCAACACTTGTTGGCGATAGCCGGAGTCAGAACGCAATCTTTCTTTTTCTTCAGGGCTAGCTGACAGAACGTCCTTGGCCGCTTCCTGCACATTGTCGCTAATCAAACCACGATTTAACTTCATCAACTGTTCGAGCGGCAGCTTTCCGTTTTCAAAGAGTGGTCTGCCGAAATCGTTGAATGACAATCCAAGTGCTACACGAGCTGCCACCTTCAGATCTTGAGCGAATTTTCTGTCTTGATCAGAGCGCGGATTAAGAAAGCGTTCGCGCAGCTTGGGATCGGATTGAAATGCCGAGTTCAAGTCACGGACAGCCTGTTCACTATTGAAGCTGTATTGCGCGCTGAGGCGCAGTTTGCTGATAATGTCGAGTTCGGGTTCCTTTCCTTGACGAATATTATCCAGAACCTGTGCTGCTGCCTGTTGTGCAACGCCGCTGCCAAGCGTGTCGCGCACTGCTTGATCTAAGCGCGTCCGGAAGTCTAAGTTTTCGCGATATTGCTTTTGCTCTTGCCGGCTCAACTCTCTTACTGCTGCAAGTGCGCCTGTGTGATCTGCTCCGTTCCAGTGCAGCGCCTCAGATAATTTGTCGAAAACTGAGCGTCCGATTGTGCGCGCATCGTCCCAGGAGCCAGGTTTGAGTTTTTTGTCGTAAGTATCCAGCAACTCTCGCACTTCCGAAGGTCCCTTTATGGTCGAGAGCATTCGCTCAAGCTCTTCTCGCCTTTCAGGGTGAGCCTTTGCATCAAGCCATGTCTGCTCGGAGATACCGTTGATGTCTTTGCGAATTTCATCAACGCTGCTGTTCCACCAGCCCGCGTGTCTCGACAATGACGAGACGAAACCTTCCTTGCCGGTGATAAGCAGATTCTCCCAGCGCTCTACGGCTGTCTTGTCGCCGGCTTTGACGAGCACAGCGCGCACTCGGCTATGGAATTCTTGTGCGTCCTTCTTCAGATCTTCCGACAGGAGTCCAGCGTCCTTCCCTTCGAACAGTTTTCTGCCAATCGCATACAGCTGCCGATCGCGTAGTGTGACATTTCCGGAAAGAAGAGCCAGTTCAATTCCTCTGTCATTTTGGGTCCAGCCGACTTTGCCGATGTTGCCATTTATTTCTGTAGCGACGTCCAATTTTCCGTACATTGCGAAATCCAAGGCGTGCCGACTGGCTTGCGTATCACCGCCCAGAACTCCGCCAAACGCCTTCAAGATCCGCTCCTTTCCATGCTCGTCAAGGAACTGCGCCCGCCCTACAGGTGAAATGTCCCTGAGCGCCTCTTTGAATAAATCTAGATTCTGGTGATTGAGCGCAATCTCCGATAGTTTGAGATTGTCGCTGTCCTTGCGACGGTCGCTCCCATTTAAGAGTATTTTTGCAGCAGCCTTAGACGTGTCACTAAGTGAGCTTTTGGCGATGGCATCCTCTATCCCTCTACTGAATTTCGCTCGGTACGACTTGTCAATTGCATCAATTTCTTCCTTTGTGCTGATCGCTAGAGTATCGCGAAAATCACGCTCGACAATCGAGTTATTTCTTCCGAAGACTAGATTGGATCGCTCTTGAATGACAGCGGCAAGTGAAACAGCGCGGTGATCTGCCAATTGTTGAGGATTTGGTTTCTCGACGACGAACTGCTGTAGATTTGGTTTTTCGATCCGCGGTTTTTCCCGAGGCACGGGAAAGACTTGGCGCGGAGCTATATCACGCACACTGGGGATTTCGCGCTTCCGCTGAGCGTTTTTATCAATGCCCGCTGTGCCCCGCATGGAAGCAGCATCGTACAAGAGAAATTGTTGTGTCCGTGCAACACCAACTGTTTCTGCAGGCGTCTTTAAGCTGCCGACCGGTGTGAAATCTATGACTCCATCGGTCAGCTTAGCGGCCGGAATGTGCTCGGACACGGAGCTTTGATCGACTTTGAAAGCCGGGGCTGGCAGCTCGTTTGGTCTGTAAACTTCCTCTGCAAGCTTAGCCGACAGGTCAAATGAAGACTTCTCTGCGGTAGATTTTTCTGATTTTTCTTGAGAGACGGCATTCTTGTTTGTAGAATCTTTGTGCATTTTCAATCCAAGCGAATCGCTTAGCCCTTTGAAATGCCAAAGGCAGTCTTTAGGGCGAGCTGACTAGTATTTGAATGTGCTGACTGGCTGGGGGGGAAGCGCAGCATCTGCCGTGGAATCGGCAAACTCTATACGCTGCATCGTTGCCAAACCAATTTACGGTCGCCTTAGTGATTTATGAGTGAATTTGGCGAAGCACAGACTTCCGGGTGTCCACCCAATATATGCAGCCCGGCTATCCAGCCCAGGCCATGAATTGCATCTTTAATCTCTGGATGGGACTTCCCCCAATGGCAACGGGCGCGCGCGCGTGTAGTCTGAGTAACAGGATCAGGCTTGTATATTTAACTGCAATGGAAATAGACGCTACACCGGACGAGCGCAAGGTTTCTGCGCCCGTCAATGAGCAGCCGAATTGGTTGGAAGGACATGTCCTCAACCCATTCGTCAACGGCATCGCCATTACGCCGTACAACGCCGTGGCAAATGCAGTTAATTTCGCCACTCCTGGCGACTTACTAGGCAAAGCCGAGACGCTGCCTGTTTCACAAACTGAATTCCTGACTCCTGGCTGGTTTGTGCAAAATGTATCCGGTGGATTGGGTGCGATTGTTCCTTATGTCATCGCCGGCAAAACTGCAGGCGCAGCCATGCGGGGCACTGCTTCCCGCTTCGCTTTGAACGGTCCGACTGCGGTTGTCCTGACCAGCGATATCGCAGCCGCAACCACGGGTGCCGCAGTGCTCGATTTCTCCCGCGACACACATGCCGGTGAAACTCGCCTGGGCAATGCTGTAGGCGGTGGTATCGCCATGTTCGCATTTGCTAAGGGCAATGCGTTGATGGGCGTTTCGGAAAGCATTGTGCAGCGTGGCGTGACACGCTTCGGCATCGGCACGGTTGGCGGCATGGCTGGTTACACCGGCTCGCGTCTGGCTTCGGGCGAAGGTGTAAACGGCGAGGAGTTGCTCAAAGCTGGTATCACTGGCGGTACTATGAATGTAGCCTTGCCACCCACTCAACACTTCATCACTAAGGGATTTGAACGCGCCGGCACTGCCGCTCACGACGCTATAAACTCGAAGCCGGTAACTGAAGCTTGGAAAAACAGCAAAGCGGAAAGCCTGTACTGGAGTGCGCGCGGAAACATCCGAGAAGGCTACACCGCAGCCCGTGAATCGACCTATGCTTTTGCCAACGAGCATAATCTAGCGCACCCGCTGAAGCGCTTTATGGAGCGCAGTTTCCCACGAGAAGTGCAAACCGTAAAACCGCCTTTGACGCCGGAGAATAATCCCGTCACCACGTTTGAAAAGGCACTGCCGGAGTACTTTGAGAGGGTGCAGAAGGGTGAGGAAGCCTGGGAATTAAACGCTACTGGAAACAGGTACGACGTTCATCGCGAGATGCAGCAAGTGAAAGGCGAATTTGCAGCAAAACTCATGGAAGTCTGGCATGGCACGGCGGATAAACCTGGATTCAAGCATTACACCGATGCCGAACTTGCGACTTCAACCACTAGCGTTGAACGTGTTGCGCAAATCAGAAGCGCCTTGCAGCAACCTGCGTA
>PNLN01000126.1 GCA_013823055.1 Cyanobacteria bacterium DS2.3.42 | reverse complement strand
AATTGGTTGCGGGGGTAAGATTTGAACTTACGACCTTTGGGTTATGAGCCCAACGAGCTACCGGACTGCTCCACCCCGCGACTTACGATCTTACCAGGATGAGGCCTACCAAAGTGGCAAATCAAGGTAATGACAATTTGAATGTTAACATTGGCAGCCTTCGCCTTGCCACACCCCGCTTTTGGGCGGTACTTTGCTTATTGGGTCTATTTACTAGATTTCTCGCGCCGATTTAGCGCGGAAAGGAAACGATTCTCACCTTATGAAGGCAGTTTTGCAGAGAGTGTCCCGGGCCAGTGTGACGGTGGATGGGGAAATAATTGGCGCAATCGACGGTTCGGGATACATGATCCTATTAGGAGTCGAGCAGGGCGACACGGAGAAGGACTCGTCTTTCTTGGCGCAGAAGTCCACAGAGCTGAGAATTTTCAACGATCAAGCCGGAAAAATGAATCTATCTTTGATGGATGTTGAAGGCGGATGCCTGGTTGTTTCGCAATTCACTCTGGCTGCCGACTGGCGAAAAGGGCGCCGGCCAGGCTTTTCGCGGGCCGCGGCGCCTGCTGAGGCTGAGAGGCTATACCTGCACTTCGTAGAACAGCTCAGGGGTTTAGGGGTGAAGAAGGTCGAAACAGGCAAATTCGGGGCTGACATGAAGGTGGAGCTCGTCAATGACGGGCCTGTGACCATGCTCCTGGAAAACCGCTTTGCTGATGCTGTCGCCAAAGAAGAGCCTACACAATAAGCATTGCTTCGGGCTTTGTTTCTCTGTCCAGGATTTTGCCGACGTGCTGTCGTAAATTGCGTTGAATCTTGTCGGGCGTTTCGTCTGCAGAAATCGCGACGAACGGGAATTCGGTCATCATCTGCTCGTATTCGAACATGATCTGTGATTGATAGAGCTTGAACGATTGATAAAGGTCGGTGGACATGCCGATGTCGCGTCCGGACTCGTAGAAATCGAGACTGCCGCGGGTCGTAATGATGCGGCGCAGCAAAGGGTCCAGTGGCATCTTGAGGTAGAAAACCAGATCGGGCTCAACGGCAAAGCCGTACAACTTTCGCACCCACTGCGGGTCCGCGCCGCGCACGACGTCGCGGGCAAATGCGGTGTAATAGTATCGATCGCAAATAACCATCAAGCCTGCTTTCAATGCCGGCACAATAATATGGTGGAGTCTATCGGCTAGATCTGTGGCGTAGAGCAGAGAAAATGTAATCGTGTTAAGTGCGTTTTTCGTTTTTGCTTTTTCGATTACGTTCGAAATAAGTAACGAAGATTTCCACTCCGTCACTGTGACGCCAAAACCTTCGACGGCCAGCCAGTTTTTCAACAATTCAGTTTGTGTAGAGCGCCCCACGCCATCTGTACCTTCGATGACTATGAGTTTCCCTGGATATTCGTGTCTGACCCTCTCTGGGTGCTTAGGCGAACTGTCTTCGTTTTTCATAGACACGCTTATCTCCTGCCTCTTAAGTGCGCTTTAATCTTCAATCAAGCTGCTTACTTTGTCGCGAAACAGCATTTGCTGTTCGTGAATAGTCCTGGTTGCAGGCATTACTTGGAATTCAAATTCGTCGACCATGCGGTCGTACTCATTGATGATATTGGATTGAAATATTCGAAACGACTCGCGTGGATCGCTGGAGAGCCCTAGATCCATTCCTGATTCGTAGAAGCCTGGTGCGCGCATATTGTTGATGCGACCGAGCGATACTTCGACAGGTACTTGAAAGTAAAAGGTTCCGTCTGGGCGAATGGCGAAGCCATAAAGGTTTCTCACCCATTCTTTATCAACGCCGCGCGAAACGTCACGTGCAAAGGCTGTAAAACAGTACCGATCTGCAAGCACGAACAACCCGGCTTTGAGCGCGGGAATGATGATGTTCTCCAATCTGTCGGCAAAGTCGGTGGCGTGCAAAATGCTGAACGTCACAGGAATTAGAGTGTTTGAGCGTTTTGCTTGCTTGATCGTTTTGGAGATGAGGGTGGACGAATTCCATTCGGTAAAGATGACGCTTTTGCCTTTCGATTCCAACCAGTTGCGCAAAAGGTCGAGCTGAGTGGACTTTCCCGAACCGTCCACTCCTTCGACTACGAAGAGTTTGCCCGGAAAGTCGTGTTTTTTGTAAAGGCGCATGTGTGAAATAGTCTTTCATTTGCCGCGCATAGCGGCTGTATATCTAACTTTTGTGTAATTCTTTTCGGCGGCATCGCCGGAAAACCAGCAGCGGCCGTCATTTTGGAATCTGTGCCCCAGCTAAACCAGTAGCAACAAGTAGGTATTATATAGTTTTTGAGTGCTACAGTAGTCCCTTCACTTAGTGCTGATGGTCAGTATGAGCAGGAAAATAGCTAGTCATTACGTTTTGAGCCTTTGCGGCCTGATGTTGTTCGGGACGAGCCCGGAAGCCCAGGCTCTGCCCAAGATGCCCTTTTTCGGCAAGAAGAAAGAAGATTCAGGTCCGCCGAGGATGCCGGATCACTTGCTGAATAATGAGGACGAGGAAGAGTCTGAAGCTGCTCGTACTTTAAAGCCTGGCACCAGCTCAACCGAAAGTGAAGAGTCTAGTGGCGATGAAAAGTCTAAAAGCGATGAAAAACCTCTCGCCAAAGATATGATCGAAGGCGACGAGGAAGCTCCGCTGTCAGAGGAAGAACAGCCTGCCGACAGCGAAGAAAGATCGCGCAGGCTTCCTGGTGAAAAAGCCGATCGTTCAGTACTCGAGGAAAACAAAGAACTTGAGCTGCCGGAGCAAAGAAAGGCAGAAAGTGTAGACCCTAGGCGGCATTACCTGTTGGCCAAAGACCTTTTGCACCAGAAACAGTACAAAGCTTGTCTGACCGAAGTGAATAAGGCGCTGGCGCTCAACCCGCACTATTGGGATGCGATGTATGTAGGATGTTTGTCGCTGCAACTTCAAGAGCGCAATGACGAAGCTATCCGCAAATATCGCAAGCTGGTCAAATACAAACCGGACATGACCGAAGCGCACGTCAATCTCGGTGTCTTGCTAAAGAAAACGGGCGAACTGGACGAAGCGGAATCTGAATACAAAAAAGCCATTGAAATCAACTATTACAAAGTCGATCCGCACTACAATCTCGCCAATCTTTTGATTGAGAAAGGCGATCTTGAAGGTGCTCTCGGTGAGCTAAAAGCGTGCGTTAAATTGGCTCCGAGAAACGCCTGGGTGCACAATAACCTTGGTGTGATCTACCAGAAACGCAATTATCTGGAAGAAGCAGAAGAGCAGTTTAAGAAGGCGATCAAACTCGAGCCGGCGAATCGTACATTCGAGCAGAATCTCAAGTCAGTACAGGCACAGCTGAAGAAAAAAGACGTCGGCGCCTAAGTAGGAAACGCTGCCGAACTCAGGACTTCAGGCGAAAAGGTGATGCTGTTTGCTGCGCGCGTGAGAAATGCGCGAGCGCGCGAAAGTGGATGCTCCGGGAAAAGTTCGTCGTATTTGATCTCTTCAGCCAGAGTCATCTGTGTGCCTGTCACCAGATTTGGTTCGTACGGATCGCGGGACCAACCTACAGGGTTTCCGGTTTCGCTCGAAATCGAGATTTCACCAGCTTTTAGCAATTGCTCAAAAATCACTGTTTCTCTCGCTCCAATCGGCCCGTTTTCAGGGCACTGTAATTTGATGACAAAACTGAAATCGCGAAATGGAAATGTCAGCGAAGCTACATAGGCAATTCCCGACGGTTCTTGCGGAAACTTGAAGATGGTGCGGGTTCCGAGAAGTCCCTGAATGCGGACGACGTTGACAGAAACAAGACCCCCGCCCGATTGATTGACGCCACGCCTGTAGGAATCGCGCAGCGTGACCAGATCGTTTAACGAGCAAGGAATATCCGGCCTAATCGGAAAGTAATGCAAGAACAGCACTTCGCGCCTGTCGTTGTGCCAGGTAATGCATGTTTCAGTCGATTCAAGCTGAATCCATTCGGAAGTATCGAAACTGATCGAGCGAATTGAAATCATCAAGAACTCGATTAGTTGACCTGTAGCCCAAGGTCCTGGGTGAGCAGCACTTCCAACTCTTGCCCTGGACTCAAGCTGACATTATCGCCGGAGCGAAAGAGTGCTACAGCCGAGCTGCCAATTAGAGTCGCGGCTGCCGGTGCTCCCAATGTTGCAATGTTTGCGGCCATCAGTGCACCGTTTCTTGAACCATCGGCGTTGATGCCGGCTACTGATTTAACGCTGCCAGAGACTCTGGTACCAAAGCTGGTGCCTGGATCAAGCTGACCTTTTTCGTTGCTTGTACCTTTGCGAAATTCTAGAGCTGCATCAAGCGGTATCACTTCGCCTGTCGGAGTTACGATTTGGTCGAGTTTGAGCCCGATTTTGGCGGCTCGGCTGATTAGCCTAGGTTTGGTTACTTCGACCACGCGACCGCGGACGAGACTGCCTCTGGGCAAGAGCAGTTGTGTTCCAACTGCCAGATCGTCTTTCACATGCGCTTCAAAAATGTCGCCTGGCTTGCTCTCTTTGGCATCGACCATGCATTCCAAAACCAGCTTCAGTCTAGTTTCTACAGGCAAGGTAGTGGACTGGGCGCCAATCTTAAGAGCCGTACCCGGACTATCGTCAGAGCCGATACGAGTGCCTTCTGTCGGCGAGTAAGAATGTTCTGCAAATTCAGGTAGATTTTTCGGCTCCATCAATTTGCCGGGCGCCATGCGCGACGGCGCGATTGCCGGTGCATATCGAGGGTTGCGCGAATCGTTGCGCGCAGCCTGGGCGGCCGGTGCGATTTGCGTAAGTGCCACCATCGATGCAGCGGCAATTAAAAAACTGGATTTTGCGCGGCGGTTGAGCATATCTGTTTGCGACCTGAAAGAAGTAGTCTTGGGAAAGGTTTTCCCAGTTCCAAAGAAATAGATTCTAGGAGAGATTCTACAGGGGTTGCCTTAAGTGCGCAAAACCTTTAGAGCGCGCTCAACTTTTTCCACGTCTTCCGGCAGGTCTACTGCCAATGAACGACTTTCGATATAGGACACTTTTATCGGAATGCCGTTTTCAAGTGCCCTTAATTGCTCGAGTGTTTCACTCATCTCGAGTGGAGTCGGGCTAAGCGCGGCGATTTTCAAGAGGCACTCGCGGCTGTAAACATAAAGCCCTACATGGCCCAAATACTTGCGCTCGACAAAGCTGCGATCGTCTCTATAGAAAGGGATAGGCAAGCGCGAAAAGTACAGCGCGAAATCGTCTTTGTCGACAACCACCTTGACGACGTTCTGACTGTAGGCTTCTTCTTCGACTGTGATCGACCAGGCTAGCGTGCCCATCTGCAAGTTTTGGTCCCTGAGAAAAGGAGCGAATGCCTGCTCGACAGCTTTTGGATCGATTAATGGTTCGTCGCCCTGCACATTGACGATGACATCAATCTCGGGATGTTTCTCCGCCACCTCCGCAAGCCTGTCGGTGCCTGATGGATGGTCACTACGAGTCATCACAAATTCGCCACCAAAGCGCTCGACCTCAGCTCTTATCCGTTCGTCATCAGTAGCGACAATCACGCGATCGAGTCCATTCACTTTCTTCACTTGCTCGTGAACTCTCTCAATCATTGTTTTGCCGGCGATCTTCGCCAGCGGTTTTCCTGGAAAGCGGCTGGCCTGGTAACGAGCGGGAATGATGGCTGCAATTTGGCGCTTTGAAGTCATTTTTTACCTGTTTACATCGTCGCGGGTCTAAAAAATGGGCACTGGTCTATTTGGCCGCGAACCGTTATCGGTTCGCTATTAAGACTTATTGTCAAACTCGAACCGTTATCGGTTCGGTTTTCGGGAGCCAAAGGCGGGCCTGGTTGAGGTTTTAGCCTTTCGATTGGTCAGTGTGCAATAAAAGGCTCCTACCTGTATTAGTAATTGTTAATGTTTTGGCGTCAAGCCCGCCCGTGTCCTCAATCGAACAGTATTCCGCCGCCCCAATCAGAGATTTGGCTATACTCAAGGTGAGCGTCGAATAATAACTAAACCGGCGGGACTCCTAAAATGTGTTTTTAGCCGGTTAAAGACGAGTGACAAGTCCCGAATATTGGGAATCTTGAACACAGACACCGTCATCGTTCCTAAGAGGTATGTTCATTGAACTGTAATTGCTGTCGCGACGAATCGGCTATCGGACCCATAGCGCAGAAATTTTTGGATAAGGAACAAGAGCTGATTGATGCAGCGGTTAAATTCCTCAACAAAGCCAGTGACCCATTTTCAGGTGTAATCAATTTCTTGCATGACCGTCCAGAGGACTCGTCATTGCCTGGTCTTATCGTCAATCGGGTGCTCCTGGGCGCTTTTGGTGATCCCGATAAGATTCCAGCACTGATACGCGTACTAGCCTCTCACGTTCATGAGATTGCGCGCAAATCGGATGTCATCAATATTATTAACGAGCACGCCGCCGTTGAAAAATGGGGCCAATACTTGATTAAGCAGAAGGAAAAAATTGCCTTCAAAGTAACCACCGAGAAAGGCAAATTGCTGCTCCACGATATCGTTGGGCTGGTTGCCGTTGAGCACGGTGTTGATCTTCCGCTGGAGAAGATTCTCGTTAGTCCTCCCAATTTGATCGTCACTGTCAAACTCGGTCTTTTGCGACCACAAAAGGTTGTTGAGATTTAGAGTTGTCGAAAACGCAGCCTCAAAATATTTCACATAGAGGTGGGCGTCATTGGGCGCCCGAAAATACTCTTGTCGCCTTCAAGATGAGCCTGGATATCGGCGTCGAAGGCTTAGAGCTGGACGTCCAGCGCTGTGCATCGGGAGAACTTGTAGTCATACACGACGAGCTGGTCAATCGCACCACTAATGGTGTCGGGTTGGTGCAGGATATTACTTATGACGAATTGAAAAGGCTCGATGCAGGCAGCTTTTGGCATGATGAGTATGAGGACGCCGGCAGAGTAAATTTCAAAGGCGAACAGATTCCGCTTCTAAAAGACGTCCTCGACCTCGTTGACGGCAAGGCGTTTGTTAATGTCGAATTGAAAAATACGCCTATAGAATATCCGGGCATCGAAGACGATCTTGTTGACCTGCTTTCCGACTATGGACATCGAGACAAAATCATCGTCAGTTCTTTCGATCATAAGCTTATGTACAGCCTGAAAGAAAAAAATGCGGGGCTGAAAATTGCACTATTGGCCGACGCACTTTTTGTCAATGTTGTGGAACTCGCGAAACAAATCGGTGCGGAATACTGGCACCCCTGTTTTGGCTCGCTGAGAAAAGAGGCGGTTGAAGAGGCTCATGCAGCCGGGTTGACGGTCAACGCCTGGACGATAAACACAGCGCGCGAATGGACGATGGCAATTGACTGGGGGATTGATGGTGTGATTACGGATGCCCCACACGCCTTTAAAACATTCCTTGAAAAGCGCAAAGCGCTTTCTACTTAGTCATCTCTTTTGGCTGTGCTTGCGGTTTCTGGATTGTTCGAAATTGCAGTCTTTGATTCTTTGTTCAAAGTTTGTTTTAGAGCTGGTTTCGTTCCTTCTTTCGTTTCTTCTTCCTGCGCCACTATTTCGAATACACTTCCGTCTACCTCAGCTTGAATCTCTTCTGCAATCTCTTCGCTGATTTTGCCTTGACGCACCAGCTGTTTGATTACGTCTCTCTTTATGTCCAGAATGTGAAGCCTTGCGCTTGTCATTTCCAGTTCTTTGACCGAGGCATCCTCGAGATGCAGATCTTCAAGTTCATTTTGAAGTTTGCGTTGAGATTCAACTATTTCACTTTCAAGTTCGCTGAAAATCCCTTGCGAAATATGTCCCAGTTTTTTCAAAGACTTAAGTGCGGAAATTGCTTCACTTTCCGCTATCAGCCTACTTTTTAGCATCTGGTATTGCTTGTACTTTTGATTTTCCGGTCGTATTCCCAGAATTCTTACCAAAGGTTCGATCGTCAAGCCTTGAACCAGGAGTGTGAACAGGACGACACCGAATGTGGTGATGATGAATTGTTCTTTGTTTGGAAATCCTAGCGGGATACTGAGCGCCAATGCCATGCAAAGCGACCCTCTTAATGAACCCCAGTAGAGGATATGCTTCCAGTTGAAAGGAATCGGTCGGTTTTTTGTGGAACAAAATGACGTGAGTAAATACGCTACAGGTATGCGAGCAATAAGAATGGCGATGATAGCAATTCCAATTTCATGGCCGTACTTGATCAGCAAATCTACTTTTACCTGCAGACCGATGAAGAGGAAGACTAGTGAGTTGACGACAAATGCCGCATATTCCCAGAAGCTGTTGACGGCAAGCCTGGTGGTGGCGGACATGCCTTTTCTACCCCCGAAATTGCCCATGACGATACCGGCAGTCACCACAGAAAGGACAGGCGAGACGTGCATTTGCATTGCCACGAGAAATGAGCCGTAAGCAAGAATTGTCGTCAACGTAATTTCAAGCAAGTGGTCGTCGAAAAATCTCGTTATTGTGGAAGCCGCCATGCCGAGAGCAGAGCCAACCACTGCTCCGCCCACGACTTCGACTCCAAATCGGCCGATGGTCGAACTTGCAGACAATTCACTTTGAGACAAGGCCATCGATAGAATCAGTGTGAACAACACGGCTGCTGTGCCGTCGTTGAAGATGCTTTCGCCTTCCAAGATCATGGTGAGGCGTTTGTCGATGCCGATTTTTCGAAATAGTGCCAATACCGAAATCGGATCGGTGGCTGAGATAAGCGCGCCGAAAAGAAAAGCGGTGATCAGTGTCATTCCGGCGTAGGCGTGCATGATTGCCCCGACCACTGTCATTGAAACAAGCACGCCGACGGTTGCTAAAACTGTTATGGACACCCAGTTGGCTTTCAGTTCATCCAGGTGAATGTTCCAGGATGCTTCAAACAAAAGCGCCGGCAAGAACACCAAAAGGATCAACTCCGGTGTCATTTCAACGGAGGGCAAAACCTGACAGACACCTATGGTAAGCCCGACTATAACAAGCGCTATTGAGTACGGCACGCGCACCCATTTGACGGCGATTGCCACTGCCGATGCCACCAGAAGCAGCACCACAAGAATATCAATCGGTAAAGTGTGATGAGGCTCCACTAGAAACTCTCAGCAGGCAAAGTTGGAGATGATAACAATATGCCCGTTAGCGCAATTGTTGGCGAACCAGCTTTGTGATTACCGGCATCGGCGCTTCTCGGCCTAAGAACGACATGATAATTCCGTAGAGGCAGAGCAATAATCCGGCCTTTAATACCAAGTTGACGGTTATCGGGATAAACAGGATCAATTGCGGTCCTGCGCCGGGAATCATTTGCAAAATACCGCCGATAATGCCCACGAAAGCTTCGGACGTCCAGCCTATTAACGTGCCGAAGATTCCCAGAAGGATGGCCTGAAGAAAGTGGAAGCGAAAGAAGTGCGTCCGTGCGAAACGCCCGCTGAGGAGGGTATAGACGAGTCCACCCAGCCCGAGAGTCATATAACTAAAAGCGGCCATCAGGCGTTCGACTTTCTCGGTTCTGCTGCCGATATATCCGAGATCTTTGAAATTTCCAAATCCCGATGGTTTTTTGCCTGTTTTGAAGGCGGGCATGGCGTTTCATCTCCATTACGCGATAGGCGTTATTGGCTAATTGTAACTGGAAGACGCCGCCGATTGCACTGAGGTTTAGGATAGTGCCGGCCAGGGGTTCTTGAGCCCTGATTGTCGCCTGAAATCCGCTCAGAGCTTGTAATGGGATTGTTTTGAATCCCAAGGGGGCACATTTATACATATGTCATCGGCTAAAGACAGTTATCTGCAGCAGATTCGACTCCTGTCCGTCCTGGATTTGGAGACTCTCTCTGGCGTGGTTGCCACGCTCGTCACCGAGCGGACCGGCGCCAGGGCAGTCGGCGTGGTTATGTATGACCCCGACATGGAAGCTTTAAGTAACCGATATTGGTTCGGCGACGGCAAAAAAGACCTCAGCGTTGTCGGCGAAGCGTTTTGTGAGGAGTTCGAAGTCTCCTCCAAGAAGACCTCGGAAATCAATTTCGACGCTCTGGATGTTTCGCTTCCTGCGGCGATGCTGCCTGTTTATTGCCATCAGATTCACATAGGCGAAGCGTTGTGCGCTTGTCTTCTTATTTCTGCGCCGAATGTCAAAGAAGACGAAATTACCAAGTTGCTTGAGGACCTCCCAATCGCTCGGGCGTTAGTAAATGCCTGGGAGCATTCTGAATTGAGCCGCGAAAACGAGCGACTGAGGTCTAACTACGACGAAATCGAAAAAATGACACAAATGCTGGAAACACAGACGCAGCAACTCATACACGATGTTACTTTTCGAGACAGCATTCGCACTAACCAGGTTGAGCGCGAGCGGTTGGTCTACTGGATTTCCAACTTTGTACGCAGCTCGGTAGACATTCAGAAAGTGCTTGATACCACGGTCGAAAAGATCGGTGAAGGATTCAGTGTCAGCCGCTGCATGATATTGCGTTCTATCGATTCAGCCGATCAGTTAGATGTTTCCGAATTCGTGGCTACGGATGTTACGCCTGTCAAACAGCTGTTTTTCTCTGATGCTGGTTTCGAATTTGCCCATCAAGCTTTGAGTAAAACGGCTCCCCAAGACATCGGAGACCCCGACACCGACTCGCGCATTACCTATGACCGCAGCTTTTTGAAGCGGCTTGGAATTCGCTCCGGCTTGATTGTCCCTCTGATTATGCGAGAGCGTGTCCTGGGTGTGCTTTTCTTGCAAGATTGCGCGGAGCCGCGCGACTGGAGTATCGACGATATTTCCTTGATTGGATCGCTGGCAGACAATTTGTCCGTAGCAATCGAAAACGCCGATCTCCACCAGGAGATAGCCCGACAGGCTGTGACCGACGGATTGACCGGCGTCGCCAATCGGCGCAGTTTTAACGAGTCGTTTGCAAGAGAATTCGAGCGCGCCAGACGATATAACGAGCCGCTTTCGCTGGTCATGATCGACCTGGATTTTTTGAAGAAAATCAACGACACCTATGGACACAAGGCCGGCGACGACGCCATTGCCAGTATCGGCAAGTTGCTTAAACTGTCCTCTCGCGTCAGTGACGTGGCTGCCAGGTACGGCGGAGAAGAGTTCTGCCTTTTGCTTCCCAATACCGAAACAGAGATGGCAGAGCAGCTGGCTGAGCGGATTCGCCGTATGATCTTCGAAGTGCATATCGAAGGACCAGGCACGATTTCGGCTTCCATTGGCGTAGCCAGCTACCCTAATCACGCCGACGACTGCGATCAACTTTTCCAAAAAGCCGACGCCGCTCTCTATGCTGCCAAACAAAGCGGCCGCAACCGCGTGCATGTCGCCAATAGAGATGACAGTACTCGCTTGACTGAATTTGCAGAAGATAAGCAGCTGGATGCGCAACTCGACAGCAATAAGAAGAATGCAGCCGATGCAAAAGGCAACGGGCATTCGGATTCTAAGCCGAAGAGCAAGCAGCCGCCTGAAAAAAAAACTTCAACTAAGAAGCTAGTAGATACTCACTAGCCATATGGAAGATTCAGGAAAACTGAGGAGACCGAGGATGCCCAGCGCTCCTCAGGAGATCCGGCGACTTTGATGGCGTCTCATGAGATCACGCGGGAAACTCTTTCTCAGGGAAAGTCCTGAGGCGAGGAAGGACTGAGTCGGTTATAAAACTAGATATAACGCAAGAAAGGTCTAAAGCTGAAGAAAGCTATAAAGATGGGTTATCAATTGACGTTTCGGCGTATCTTGCGGGCATGAAGTCTTTGGAGCGGGTTTGAGAAAAGACGCAGGACAAGAAAGAGCCGGCAGTTTTCTAAGGGAGATGACGCAATGGGAATATTAGATGACGTTGTCCAAGGCATTGGCAAGGAAGTCAGCCGTGTTCAGGCGCGCGGTCAGGAGATGATGCAGAGCTTCAATCTGCAGAATCAAATTCGTGAACTGGAGAAGAAAAAAACGAGCAAGCTCCTGGAAATTGGCCGCATCATCACAGACAAGTATGTGAAAGGCGAAGACATTTCAGAAGATGTGCTCAAAGACAAAGCTAATGAAGTTGCCGGCTATGAGAGCGAAATGCAGATTTTGCAGGCAGAGCTGGACAGCTTGAAAGTAGATACCGAAGTGCCGACTTCTAAGAAATCCGAGAAGGGTGCTGGTTTTAACGCTTCTCCCGGATACGAATGCCCTAACTGCCATGCGCCGGCCGCTCGCGACAAAGCGTTTTGTCCCAGCTGCGGCGAATCAATGAAGAAAGCAACTTCGTCGGCAGAAGACGATGTCGTCGATGTAGAGCCGAACGGCAATTAATCCAGCCGGACCGTTCAAAATCTAGACTAAATTGAAAGCCGGCTCACTGAGCCGGCTCTCTTATTTCTTGTTTCAGCAATCTAAAAGAATCGGCACCAAAATGATCATTAATCGATTGGCGCCGACCTTGATATTGCTTACACGCGGGAGTTCTTCCCGCAATCGGGGCAGAAGAAAAATGACGGGCTGATCTTCGATCCGCAGTGCGGGCAAGGGCGCAGACCCAATCCAGGCTCTTCTGTCGGATAGCGACCGGCGAGAATTTCCTTGTACTGCTTACTTTCGGACCACAGTTTGATTTCTTTGGCGCGGTACACAGGCACAGGGTGCGTCAACCAGAGCTCGTTGAACAGTTTGAAGACCTTGTTGAGTGTGCTGTAATCCAGCTCTTCATAGGAGTCTGCTTGCTTCAAGAACTCTTTTGGATCGATCTGGTCGTAGATGCACTTTGAGCCGGCTGAGAGCTTCATGTGTACGTGCAGGCACACGTTGACGTCTTGCGTCACTAACAGCTCAGCGCGGTCTGCCGACATTTCCGCTTTTCTGAACCAGTCATAGAGTGCGACAGCTACACCGGCAGATGCCAGTTTTGCCATTCCCATGGTTTTTGCCAGTTCGTAGAGCAGAACAGCAATACTGCGATAAAGAACGTGTCCGCATTTGACGTGCCCCAGTTCGTGCCCGAGAACACCCATCAACTCTTCTTCTGTCAACAGATCGACTAAGGCCGAGTGAATGGCGATAAATGGGCGCTCGGCGCCGAACGTGAAGGCATTCACGTAAGGACTGGAGACGAGAAAGAGATCAGGCTCGTGTACATCGAGGATGTCGCAAGCTTCGCGGAACATGGCATAAATCTTCGGACACTGTTTGGGCGTTACGTGAACGGCTTGCCCAATCATTTGAATACGGAAAACCTTTTCGAATCCCAGCTCGAAGAATTTGCGCAGGACGATGTCCAGGACGGGGATCTTCTTCAAGGCATCCAGCGCCGCTTTGTCGGCGGGATGTTCGAACGCCGAAGAGGTCAGACGTGGAAACTTCTTTTTAGATGTAGCGGTAGTCATTTAGCCTCCAGTGGCTTTCTTAGTTCGATACGGTTCAAATGATGCGGCGAGTCGTGAATCTGGTTTCTTTGGTCCCTTTTTCAACTTACGGATAAGAACTCGCTGAAATTGATTCCGTCTTCACTTAATAGAATGTTCTATCCCGTTTTTACCCGAAAAAGATCGGCTTGGAGCGAGCCCAAGATAAATACATGCTGAAATTGCAAAACTTCAGTCTTAACCCGAAATGCCTTCTAGGAATGAGGCAAGCTTGCTTCGAGGTCTAGGGACCTTTCG
>PNLN01000062.1 GCA_013823055.1 Cyanobacteria bacterium DS2.3.42 | reverse complement strand
CATGAGACTTGCCTAGGCTGCCGGGCAATAAAAAACCGCCAATGTGGCTAGGCATTGGCGGTTGCATATCGCTAGCAATGCGGCAGAGATTTATTTGCCTGCCTTCTCTGCCTTGCGCTTGGCTGCTTTCGGGTCCACCACGGCCTTGAACTTCGCACCTGCGACAAACTTAGGCACTGTGGTTGCCGGAATCTTCAGGGCGGCGCCAGTGGAAGGATTCTTGCCTGTGCGTGCTGCACGCTTCGCAGATTTGAAAGTACCAAATCCCACGAGTTGGACAGCATCGCCCTTCTTGACTGCAGTCTGAATGGTGTCGATCAGCGTTTCCAGTACGGCATTGGCGGCTGCCTTGGACAGGTCGTTCTTGGAGGCGAGGATTTCAACGAGTTCTGCGCGGTTCATAGATGCTCTGTGATTTAAAAGTGTTGAGATGCAGGTTTATAGCTCAATCTGTGTAACTTGCGTTGACTGCGATCGGTTCGCTCATTCAGTTTCACAAAACTCTTCACGCCGATCAGCTACCAACTTCTGCGATGCAAGCCGCCACAGCAATTCTGTCTGAATCTGTTCAGTTGAAGTTCAAGCGCCCAGGGTTCGCCACGCCAGCAGTTTCATCGACTCTTCACCTCAGGAGAGGCTGCACGACCCTAGTTCGCAGGGAAGTCGCTACTTTGTTTTTTCTCTTGGCTCGGATGAGGCAGGATTCAGTGTCTCGGGCAACGTTGCTCGCTTTTGAGCCTCGGGAGAACTTGGTAAATAAAGGGGCCCGCGCTGCCCGCATCCGACCAAGGCTGCCGCACTGCCAGCAAGGACAAGCGCACTCACTAGAATTTGGGCTACTTTCAACATATGCAAATTGTAATGACTGATCTTGAATTCATGGATCTCGCAGAGAAGCTCCTGCTTGCGGTAGAGCGTAACTGCGATGACATCAATGCGGCCTCTGATGCCGATATTGATAACCAGCGATCCGGAGGAATGATCACTTTGACCTTTCCCAACCGAACCCAAATCGTGATCAATCTGCAAAAACCTCTTCACGAGATCTGGATGGCTGCTAGATCGGGCGGATACCACTATCGATATGACGGGTCTTCTTGGCAAGACACCAAAGGCGAGGGTGAATTTTTCGCTTGCTTGAGCCGAGCTGCCTCACTTCAGACCGGGATCCCTTTGACATTCGCGGCATGAGACAGCAGGGCAGGGTTGCCCCAATCCACATCGTGCTCCAGCGAATATCAATTGAACTGGACGGCGTGTTGATGCACCGACCTAGTTTTTGAAAAGCTCCAAAATACGGTTGCGCTCTTCTGCCGCCGGCTGCTGTGGCGGCGCTGCAGGAGGTGTCGTGGAAGATCCCTTGTCTTCCAATCCCAAGTTTGGTACGCCGCTGCGCGCGTATTCTTCATAGAACCAATCACCCCCAACGTTCACCACGCCCGCAGGCACCTTAGGCTCAGTAACTGGCACGCCTTTGAGTGCTCTGTCCATGAAGCTTATCCACACGGGTAAGCTCAGCCCCCCACCAGTTTCGCGACTGCCTAGATTTCGCGGTGTGTCGTATCCGATCCAGGTGACCGCTGCCACAGTGGGTTGGTACCCCGCAAACCAAGCGTCCACAGAGTCATTCGTAGTGCCTGTTTTGCCTGCCAGATCTGTACGTTTGAGCGTTGCCTGTGCTCTGGCGGCAGTTCCTGAGCGGGTCACCTCTTGCAACAGGCTGTTCATCACAAATGCATTTCTTGCGTCAATAGCCCGATTCTTCTCGTCAAGCGTCGGAGGTGTGATTTCCGAGATAACTCGGCCTTTGTGATCTGTGACTTTAGTGATCAGCCATGGGTGCACGCGATAGCCGCCGTTAGCAAATACCGAATAAGCCGCCGCCATCTGCATAGGCGTAACCGAACCAGCACCTAGTGCCATGGTCAGATAGGCTGGATGCTTCTCCGCGTCAAATCCAAAACGTGATACCCATTCCTGGGCGGTTTTCGGACCCACCGACTGAAGAATCCGGATGGAAATCATATTTTTTGATTTGGCCAAGCCCGTCCGCATGGTCATTGGCCCGTCATATTTGCCATCGTAGTTTTTTGGCTCCCAGGGTTGGCCGCCTGTTGTGCCGGCATCAAAAAACAACGGGGCATCGTTGATCACCGTGGCAGGAGTAAAGCCTTTCTCCAAGGCTGCCGAGTAGATGAAGGGTTTGAAACTCGACCCTGGCTGCCTCCACGCTTGAGCTGCGTGATTGAACTTGTTTTTATCGAAGTCGAACCCCCCCACTAGAGCTTTGATGGCTCCTGAACGAGGGTCCAAAGCGACAAACGCCCCCTCGACTTCTGGCAGCTGTGTAATCTCCCAGTTCTTTGCTCCTTTTGAGATTCGTATGACAGCACCCCGACGGATTTTGATATTAGGGGCTGCTTTGTCGCTCAAGCCAGACTGCACCGGCTTCAGTCCATCGCCCGTGATCTCAATGACATCGCCATTGGCTCGAGCAGCTAAAACTTTTTTGGCATTGGCTTCGAGCACCACAGCGGCTAGCACATCGCCGTTATCGGGGTGGTTGGCCAGCGCTTCATCAATTGCTTCTTCTACTTCGGGGGTATCGCCTGACGGAAGCACCACGAATTTTTCCGGGCCTCTGTAGTGCTGTCTACGCTCGTAGTCCATGATCCCGCGTCGCAGAGCGGTGTAGGCGGCTTCTTGGTCTCCGGCGTTGAGCGTGGTGTATACGTTCAGACCGCGTGTGTATGCCTCATTGCCATATTGAGCAAAGATAAGCTGCCGGGCCATCTCCGCAACGTATTCTGCGTGCACACGCGTGTTGGTAAACCCTGAGCGAATTTTCAGTTCTTCCTTTTTGGCTTCAATGGCCTCTTGTTCTGTAATGAAGCCGTGCTCTTCCATGCGCTCAATGATGTACAGCTGACGCGATCGAGCTCGCTTGGGGTTGGTGATGGGGTTGTACGCTGATGGTGCCTTGGGAAGCCCCGCCAGCATGGCTGCTTCAGCGATAGAGATAGATTGGAGAGGCTTACCGAAATACGCTTCAGAAGCAGCCGCGAAACCATATGCGCGGTTACCCAAAAAAATCTGATTCATGTAAATTTCAAGAATCTGATCTTTCGTTAACAAGTGCTCAAGCTTGAATGTGAGTAATATTTCGTAAATTTTGCGAGTAAATGTTTTTTCTGAGGATAGGTAAACATTTCTGGCAACTTGCATGGTAATCGTAGATGCGCCTTGGCTTTTGACCCTGCCAACGTTTGCCAGCCCCGCACGCACGATCCCTTTGTAGTCCACACCGCCGTGTTGAAAGAAGCGGGTGTCTTCGATGGCCAAAACTGCATCCTTCATCACCTGTGGGATGTCCTGGATCGGAGTCAAATTTCGCCTCTCTTCGCCAAACTCGCCTAGCAAGGCTCCTTCAGAAGAGAAGACGCGCAATGGCAGCTTAGGGCGGTAGTCGGCCAAGTCCGATACGTCTGGAAGATTGGGGTAAGCGACCGCGAGAGCGATGAACACAGTCAGCGCTAAACCGACCGCCGATGCGGCCGCTAGGCCTAAGCCCCAGGTCAAAAGTTTGAGAAGAGTGCTTGCCCATTTGCGGCTGGCGCTGGACTTCGGGGTAGTTTGTGGGGCTGGGTCAGAAGGGCGGGAGGGCATATCGCTGCTCAAAACTGTTCAGAGCATTATAAAAATGCTGACAAAAATTATGCCGAGTTGAGGTAATAGGGCCCCAATGCCGTTGAAAACGGCAGAGTGGTCATGTAACTCACAGGAGACGCAAAAAACCGTCTTGTTTTGGCAACGCTGGATGGCTCGTAAGCAGGCAAAATTCTTTGCCGGAGAACTATCTTACTGATAGCATTCAAGTGAATTGTTAAGTTTTGTTGCGTTATTTATACAAATTACAGGGGGCCAATCTTGATCTCAATGGGATCTTTGTTCAGTCGTCAGGCTGCACCTCTGCTGGGTATCGACATCAGTTCGTCCAGCGTCAAGCTGGTCGAGTTGGGCAAGGACAAGGCGGGAGGCCTCGTTCTTGAACGTTGCGCTATCGAGCCCTTGGAGCGTGGCTGGATAACGGATGGCAACATCGAAAAATTCGACGAAGTTGCTGAAGCAGTGCGCCGCGTTGTCAAAAAAAGTGGCACTCGCACAAAGAACGTAGCGCTTGCCCTCCCTTCATCAGCCGTGATCACTAAGCGTATCACCTTGCCTGGGGGGATGACCGAGCAAGAACTTGAAGTGCAGGTGGAGTCAGAGGCAAATCAATATATTCCTTTCTCGCTGGATGAAGTGAGCTTGGATTTTTGCGTGATTGGTCCCTGCAAAAATTCTCCTGGCGACATTGATGTGCTGATTGCAGCTTCTCGACGTGAGAAAGTTCAGGATCGACAAGGTTTGGCGGAGGCAGCAGGTCTTAAACCTATCGTCGTTGATATTGAGTCCAATGCATCCCGCTTGGCTGCAGGGCGGCTTATAGAAGCCTTGCCGGGGAAAGGCTCAAATGCCATGGTGGCCCTCTTCGAGGTGGGTGCTTTGACCACGAGCATGCAGGTGATTTTGAACGACGAGGTGCTGTACGACAGAGATCAGGCGTTCGGTGGTGCCCAACTTACACAACTCATCGTCCTGCAATATGGGTTCTCCGTGGAGGAGGCTGAGACCAAGAAGCGAAACGGTGATCTGCCTGAGGACTACCAGTCCGCGGTTCTCCGCCCCTTTGTCGATAGTATGGCTCAAGAAATCGTAAGGGCTCTTCAGTTCTTTTTCACCAGTACCCCGCACAACCGTGTGGATCACATCATGCTGGCCGGAGGCTCTGCCCCTTTGCCGGGATTGACTGAGGCTGTGACTCAGCAATCTGGTTTCCCATGTAGCTCCCTGAATCCTTTTGACGGTATGGAGATTGGCAGCGGGGTGCGATTGAAGAAGATGGTGCGTGAAGCGCCTTCTTATCTCACATCGTGTGGATTGGCTATGCGGAGGTTTTTGCGGTGATTTTGATTAATTTACTTCCTCACCGAGAGGTTGCCAGAAAGCGCCGCCGAGAAGCATTCCAGGCATCCTTGTTTGCGTCTTTCTTGGTAGGGTTAATAATAGCGGGTGTGATTTACTGGTGGCTGCAAATGCTGATAGCAGATCAGCAGGCAAGAAACCAGTTTTTGAGTCGGGAAATTGCTGTTTTGGAAGGGCAGATAAAGGAAATAGCCACCATCGAGGAAGAAATATCAGCGCTCATTTCTCGGCAAAAAGCTGTTGAAAATCTTCAGGCAGATAGAAATATGCCAGTTCATTTGCTGAATGAACTGGTGCGTCAGTTGCCTGATGGGGTGTATGTATCGAATTTTAAGCAAAGCAACAATACTGTCATGATGCAGGGGGTGGCGCAGTCGAACGAGAGGGTTTCTGAGCTTCTAAGAAACCTTTCGAATAACACGCCATGGATTTCTAAGCCGGAGTTACTTGAAATTACCGCTGCGAATGTTTCTGTTGGCCCTAAAGATCAACGCCGTGTAGCTAGCTTTAAGATGCAATTCACCCTTATGCGTCCAAGTGAAGTTGCAAAAGCTTCAAGTGCTTTATCCACAAAAACTGGTGCGGCAGGAGAAAAGCAACCATGACCAGTAAAAAATCATCTTCGCGACTCAACCTAGAGGATCTGCAGATATATCTGCAGCGTCAATTCGGTGGGCTGGATGCAAAGGATCCGTCACTTTGGCCTGTTTTGCCGCGCGTTTTGTTGTATGTTGCTACCGCCTTGATCGTGGCAGTGGTTCTGTGGTTTGTGGTCTTGCAAGATTATGTGGCAGAGCTGGAGGCTGAGCGAGGCACAGAGGTATCACTTCGTGCTGATTATCAGAAAAAACTCTTAAAAGCTGTTAGCTTGGATGCTTTGAAAAAGCAGCGTGAGCAGGTGCAGCAGTATGTTCTTCAGTTAGAGAAGCAACTGCCCAGCAAGGCGGAAATGGCTGCTTTGCTCTCTGATATCAATCAAGCAGGTATTGGACGCAGTTTGCAATTTGAGCTTTTCAGGCCTGGGCAGTTAGTGGTTAGAGACTATTACGCAGAATTGCCTATAGCATTAAAAGTAACTGGTAAATATCACGACATTGGTTATTTTGCTGCTGACGTGGCGCATCTTTCTCGCATTGTCACTCTGAATGATCTATCGATTTCTGGAAATCCGAAAGACACCAATGTGCTGGTTTTGGAGGGCACGGCTCGAACTTTTAGGTACTTGGATGCGGAAGAAATTCAGGCTCAACGAAAAGCTCGTTCCACTAACCCGGGAGCTTCCAAGTGATTGCGCCTAAATTAGTACTTATTTCGCTGATTGCAGGGATGCTTTCTGCATGTGTTTCCTCTGGTGAAGATGATTTGCAGCAGTGGATGGCAAATGAGAGGGCGCAAACTAAACCTCGTGTGACTCCTATATCGGAGCCGAAAAAATTCGAACCTCAGGCGTACGTTGTGGCGTCTGAAGTGGATCCGTTTAACAGTTTGAAATTGGTTCAGGCATTGAAACGGGACTCTTCCCAAACAGGTGCAAATGCTTCGCTCATAGCGCCGGAGCAAATCAGGCGGAAGCAGCCTTTGGAGGCGTATCCATTGGATACCATGGCAATGGTGGGAAGTCTCACCAAAGCTGGCAAGCCGACTGCTTTGTTAAAGGTTGATAATCTTCTATATCAAGTTCAGGTCGGTGATTATCTTGGGCAGAATTACGGTCGTGTAGTGAAAATAACTGAATCTGCAATTCAGCTGAGGGAAATTGTCCAGGACTCCACTGGGGATTGGACCGAGAAAATGACTTCACTCGATTTGCAAGAGGGTGCAAAAAAATGATCCTGAAAAATAATTTATTCATCAAGAATATCCAACGAGGGACTTTGGCCTTCTGCGCTGTCGCCGTTCCGTTCTTTGCAATTGCAGATCAGTCCATACGATCAGTGACTGGCTCCGTTCAGGGGGGGGCAGAGGTGCTCCGTGTAGAACTCGCCGAGCCTTTGTCTGCCTTGCCAACCGGCTTCTCCACGCAATCCCCTGCTCGCATTGCGTTGGATTTCCCCGGAGCCACAAACGGCTCGGGGCGGAGCGTGGTGGAAATTAATCAAGGCAATCTTAGGTCTGCAAACGTGGTGGAGGCAGGTGGGCGATCACGAATCGTTCTGAACCTTAAACAGCCCACATCGTACAAGGCAGAGTTGCAGGGCAACTCGCTGCTGATCATGTTGGATGCGGTGAGCTCTTCGTCTCTGAATCAGGTGCAGACCCCTGTAAAGTTTTCGGATAGCTATAACAACAATACTCTTGCAATCAAAGATATTGATTTTCGTCGTGGCGCTGATGGCTCTGGGCGAGTGATCGTGGAACTCCCCAACAATCAGATAGGTGTTGATCTTCAGCAGCAGGGTAAAGGACTAGCGGTTGAGTTTCTTCGGTCTAGCTTGCCTGAGGGCTTGCGTCGCCGGTTGGATGTGGGTGACTTTGGCACACCCATTCAAACGGTTACCACTACTCAGCTGGGCGATAAAGTCCGGATGTTGGTAGAGCCAGTCGGCGAGTGGGAGCATAGTGCTTACCAAAGTGATAATCAGTTTGTCATTGAAGTTCGTCAGAAAAAAATCGATCTTTCAAAGCTGACATCTGGTCCAAGCTATAGCGGAGAAAAATTGTCTTTGAACTTCCAGAATATTGAAGTTCGCTCCCTTTTGCAGGTTATTGCAGACTTTACCAATTTCAATATTGTCACATCAGATACGGTAACTGGGGCACTTACCCTCCGTTTAAAAGACGTTCCGTGGGACCAGGCTTTGCAAATTATTATGGATGCCAAGGGTCTCGGGATGCGAAAAACGGGCAGCGTGCTGTGGATCGCTCCTAAAGACGAGATAGATGATCGTACGAAGAAGGATTATCAGGCTGCTCAAGCAATTCAGAAATTGGAGCCTTTACGAACTCAGGCATTTCAGTTGAATTATGCCAAATCCGCTGATATGGTTAACCAACTCACCACTTCTAGCGGCTCCACCGCTGGTAGTAGTTCAAACAGGTTTCTCTCTGAGAGAGGGAGTGCGATTTCTGAACCTCGAACTAATCAAATTTTTGTCACGGATACGCCAGCAAAGCTGGAAGAGGTTCGCCAGCTTCTGAATACCTTGGATGTCGCCGTACGTCAGGTTGTAATTGAGGCTCGGATTGTTGAGGCTCGTGACACATTTGGTCGCTCTCTCGGTGTGAAGCTTGGAGGTGGAGACCTTCGCGCTCAGCGAGGGGGAGATGGGGGGTACGGTATTGGTGGTAACAATCGCATAGCATTTGGCACCAGCTACCAAAATGCTACAACTTCCACTGGCTATGGGTCTACATTCGATACTTCGGGTACGTTCGTTAATTTGCCAGCATCTTTGTCCGGAGTCGAAAATTTTGGATCATTCGCTTTATCTATCTTCAACTCAGCAGCCAACAGATTTTTGACGCTTGAACTCTCTGCCATGGAGGCGGAAGGGCAAGGTAAAATTGTTTCTAGCCCAAGATTGATTACTGCGGATCAGACAAAAGCTCTGATCGAGCAGGGGACTGAGTATCCCTATTCGGTTACCGCACCTAACGGAGCTACTACTATTGCTTTCAAGAAAGCTGTTTTGAAGCTCGAAGTCACACCTCAAATAACGCCAGAAGGTAATATTATCTTGGACTTGGATGTTAATAAGGACAGCCGAGGTGAAACAACAACTCAAGGTGTCGCCATTGATACCAAGCATATTAAAACTCAGGTTTTGATTGAAAATGGTGGCACGGTTGTTATTGGTGGTATTTTTGAGATGGAAGAGTCAAATCAGGAAAATAAAATTCCTGTTTTGGGGGATGTTCCGGTTGTTGGTAATTTGTTTAAAAACAGAACCAAAGAGGCGGTAAAGCGTGAAATGTTAATTTTCATTACGCCAAAGGTGATTGCCGATCGCTCGGCTAGTAAATAAGAAACTTGTGTAGAGGAACAGTATGAGAAGCGCAATAAAATATTTTTCGCTGGCGGCAACAATTTTGCTCGCGTCCTGCGGTGGGGGTGGTGGGAGTGCAGGTACTACTCCCGGTGGATCAACTGTTTCTGTCGCTAGTTTTGACTACGTTCTTGACAAAAACGCCATTTCAAACTCCGGCGCTGACGAAGCTACCTTGACTGCGACCGCATTGGATGCCACCAACAACCCGGTTTCTGGGGTGACATTCAAGGTGAGCGCGGATTCCGGTATTTATACTCCTGTTACCACTGTGACTGATTCCTCTGGTAAGGTGGTGGGGAAAATTTCCACTGGGGCTAATAAGTCAAACAGAGCCATTAACCTGTCGATGACGATGGGTGACAAAGCAAAAACAGACAAAATTTCCGTTACAGGAAGCAAAATCAGTTTGTCTACGGTCCCCGCTGCACCCGCCCCGGGCGCGCAAGTGAGTTTGGCGATCAAAGTTGTTGACGTCAATGGCGTTGGAATCGCTGGTGTGCCCGTGACTTTGGGTGGAAGCCTTGGCTTCAAAGGAACTGTGAATACCGATTCCACAGGAACTGCGAGTGCCGTCATTGCAGCTGCTCCAGCCGCTGGTGGTATTTACACTGTGGAAAGCACGGGTTCTGGTGTGACAGAGACTCGAGAAGTTCAAGTAATCAGCCCCTCCGCTGGAGTCCCCGACGCCGTAGGAACCATTTCGGCTGCAAGTCTTGCAATTACTCCAAACACGATTACCCCGAATGCTGCTGGCGTAACGACGAGCAGAGCTGCGTTGCGTGCACTCTTCCAAGATGCCTCTAACCGGGCGATCAAAAATGTGCGCGTTCGGTTCGAAATCGTCGAGCCTAGCTTGGGTGCTGGTGAGCAAATTTCAACAGGCAATGCGATTGTCTATACAGACCAAAATGGTGTGGCAACGGCTGACTACATTGCCGGAACCCGTTCGAGCCCTACTAATGGTGTAGTGATTCGTGCTTGCTATGCCGCCACTGATGCTGCTATTGCCGGAACCGCATGTCCCAATTCTCAGACTGCGACCATGACGGTTGCTAGCTCTCCGCTGTCAATTACCTTGGGTGACAACAACAAGCTGGAGAAGGGTAATAGCGAGCTCACTTATATCAAGAAGTTTGATGTGGCCGTTGCCGATGCTGCAGGCAATGCGGTGCCAAATGCACAAATCTCAGCTAGCGTTGATTTGCGTTCCTACAGAAAATCTAACAAAATCTCTTTGGTGAATGATGATATCGAGTACAGCCCTCCTCCTGCTATTTGCGATAACGAAGACGTTAATCGCAACGGATTGCTTGATGCTTCTGAGGATGTTAATGGTAATGGGAAAATTGAGCCCCGGAAGGCGGACGTTATTATTTCCTACGTTGGAGGGCAAGTAACTGGTGCCAATGGAAGAACGGTGATTCAGGTCGAGTATCCACAGAGTGTTGCTTATTGGATTGACTATGCAGTGAAGGTGACAACCAATGTTGCTGGATCTGAAGGATCGGTGGAGAAGGTCTACCGGACTGAAGCTCTCAAAGAAGACGTCGAAAATGGCTCGTTCTTGAAGCCTCCATACGGGGCGCAAGGGTGCACATCTCCTAACTAATAGGAAATGCTAAAAAAGGAGCAGCAAGGCTGCTCCTTTTTACTTTTTCTTGCTTAATTAAATTTAATATTTATCGCAGTTTCTATGAGCTATGCTAGTTTGATGGTGGATGTTGGCGCTGAACGTTCATATCCGATTGAAATTTTTGTAGGGAACTTGGATCAAATTGGGGATGATTTTGGTGTTATTCCTTCGGCGCGTAATGCGTTGATTGTCACGAATACTGTTGTAGAGGGTTATTACCTTTCTGCGCTGAAAAAAGGAATCGGTAAAAATTTTCAAAGAATTTTTCATATTTCTTTGGATGATGGAGAGGCGGCGAAGAATTGGAATTCTCTCAACAAAATTTATGACGTACTGCTTCAAAATGAGTGCGATCGCAATACTGTGATTTTTGCTTTGGGAGGTGGTGTTGTTGGTGATATGGCGGGATTTGCGGCGGCAACCTTCATGCGAGGAATTCCGTTCGTGCAGGTACCCACTACGTTGTTGGCTCAAGTGGATTCGTCTGTAGGGGGGAAAACGGCGATCAACCATCCCTTGGGTAAAAACATGATTGGCGCGTTTTATCAGCCCAAGGCTGTGATCTGCAATTTAGAGACGCTGTCCACATTGCCGTCTCGAGAATTGAGTGCAGGTCTGGCCGAGGTAATTAAATACGGGCCCATTTTCGACATGGATTTCATGCAATGGCTTGAGACTTCGGTCGAGCAAGTGCTTGCCAAGGATATGAAGTCCCTGGCGTTCGCTGTGCACAGATCCTGTGAAATCAAGGCGGCGGTGGTGGGACGGGATGAGCGGGAGACTGGCCTTCGCGCCATCCTCAATTTCGGTCACACCTTTGGCCACGCCATCGAAGCAGGTATGGGCTATGGTGTCTGGCTGCACGGCGAAGGTGTGGCTGCCGGCATGGTGATGGCTGCAGAACTTTCGCGTCGCTTGGGCATGGTGGATGAAGCGTTCGTTCAGCGCTTGAAGTCGCTCATTGAACGGGCCGGGCTGCCCGTGCGTGGCCCTGTGCTGGATGCTTCGGACAACGCTGGCCGATATCTGGAATTGATGCGCATCGACAAGAAATCTGAAGCTGGTGAGATTCGGTTTGTGCTGATTGATGGACCAGGCAAGGCTGTGGTGCGTGGGGCGCCTGACGCATTGGTGCGTGAAGTGATTGATGCCTGTTGTGCTTGATTGCTATTAATTTGATAGCTTCTAGCGCTTATCTGATAAGCGCTAGAAGTCGTTTTAATGCGAAGCCATGAATCTTGCCCCGTTTGCCTGTCATCCTGCCAACAGCAAAGGGCGCCTGCACCCTGAGGTGGCCGCTCCGACCCGCACGGACTACCAGAGGGATCGCGACCGCATCGTTCACTCCACTGCGTTCCGGCGTCTTGTTTACAAGACGCAGGTGTTTCTGAACCATGAAGGTGACCTTTTTCGTACGCGGTTGACGCATTCTCTGGAGGTTGCCCAGCTGGGGCGTTCCATTGCCCGGGCGCTCCAGATCAATGAGGATTTGGTGGAGGCGATTTCGCTGGCGCATGATTTGGGGCATACCCCGTTTGGCCATGCGGGGCAGGATGCGCTCAACGAATGCATGAAGCCTTTTGGTGGGTTTGAGCACAACCTGCAGAGTTTGCGGGTGGTCGATAGTCTCGAGGAGAGATACCCCGCCTACGACGGCCTCAATCTCACGTTTGAAACCCGGGAGGGCATCCTCAAGCATTGCTCTTTGCAGAATGCGCAGCGCCTGGAAGCGCAAGAGCCGAATGGCGTGGGATGGCGGTTTTTGCACAGGCAACAACCGAGCCTGGAGGCCCAGTTGTGCAATCTGGCTGACGAAATTGCCTACAACGCACACGACATTGACGATGGTGTGCGCTCAGGGCTTTTGACGTTGAATCAGCTGGACGATGTGCCGCTGTTTGCGCGCTTTCGTGACGAGGCGACCAAAGAACATCCGCAGTTGCTGGGCCAAGGCATGCAGCGCCGCTGTTTGCATGAATCCATCCGTCGAGTGCTCAGCGCGCAGGTTTACGACGTGATGGACGCGACGCGTGAGGCGATCAATGAATACCGGCCGACCGACGTGGAGTCGGTGCGTGCATTGCCGGTTCTGGTGCGTTTCAGTCCGTTGATGCGTGAGCAGTCTCTAGAGCTCAAGCGGTTTTTGTTCCGTTCCCTGTACCGTCACCCCCAGGTGATGGAGATGACGGGAAATGCGAAGCGGATTGTGCGAGATTTGTTTGCCATTTACGTGCACAGCCCGGCTGAGATGAAGCCAGCCTTCGCATCGAAGGCGCAACAGGGCGACGACGCGGTGCGCGCCGTGACTGTGGCTGACTTCATCGCCGGAATGACAGACAGGTTTGCCATTCGCGAACACGAGCGTCTGTCGGGTGAGCGTTTGATGGCTTGATGGAGCGTAGCCGAGCGGCCAAGGCGGCCCGGCGCCTACAATTTGCGCCTTCGCGTGTCGCGACCCCTCACCCTGCGTGCCTGATGCCATCTTCCCCACATTCCTCTTTGACCGAAACCAGCCCTTTACCCAACGGCATCCGTGAAGACGTGGTGCTGCAAGACACCGTGCGATGGCTGGAGCGCGCGGTCATCGGCCTCAATCTATGCCCGTTTGCCAAAGGCGTGCACGTCAAAGGGCAGGTGCATTACGTGGTCAGCCCGGCGGCGGAGCCACAGGCGTTGCTGGGCGATTTGCGGCGCGAGCTCTTGGCGCTGAACGCGATCTCTGCCGAAGAGCGCGATACGACGTTGCTGATCGCGCCCGCGTGCATGGAAGACTTCTTGGATTTCAATGACTTCACGGCGCTGGCCGATGATTTGATTGAAGAACTGGAGCTTGACGGTATCTTGCAGGTGGCTTTTTTCCACCCCCAGTTCCAGTTTGCTGGCACGCAGGCAGACGACGTTTCCAATTGCACCAACCGCACGCCGTATCCCACCTTGCATTTGTTGCGTGAAGAAAGCATCGACCGTGCTGTAGCGGTTTTCCCCGAGGCTGATGCCATTTTTGAGAGAAACATTGAAGTGCTGGAAGGCCTGGGGCCGCAGGGGTGG
>PNLN01000131.1 GCA_013823055.1 Cyanobacteria bacterium DS2.3.42 | reverse complement strand
TTTTGCTCGCCGGTTTTGTTTTGCAGATGTTGTTTCTCTCTCACCAGCACGAAAGAAACTACACTGACGAGTGCGCATTGTCTCTGGCACACACACTCAATGAACGAGATCGCCTCGGACAAATGAATACTCTTGTAGAGCGCTCCCGCGAACTTGTCTATGCATCACGCACCGCTTATCAAGGCTGCGTGGCAGATGAAAGCGATAGAAATCTCGAAGACCTATCGCGTTCGCTTTTGGATGATTCGAGATCCGCTGCGCAATTCGTCGAATTGGGACGCCAAAATATGGCCGACCAGGTCCTGGCAGACCTTACACTTTCCGCCAAAGATTCGCAGCAAAAGCTGAAGGGAAAGACTAAGTCCAATCTCGGGTGGGTGACAATTTCGCCGGCAAAACTGGTCAAAGCGGAATATGGCTATACCAGAGGTGTTCTATCAAACGTAGTAACAACGGAAGCCTTCGATGATTTGCTCACTTTCGACAGAAAAAATAGCTATCTTGACTCAAATGGGAAAGTTTTTGCCGGCAACATAAATGCCAGGCTTCCTGCACCTGACGACGATTTGAACTTCAAAATGTGCTCTTTAGCTTCACCGATTGGGCGTAGTACATCGCCACCCAGGCTGACAGCCAACAGTATGTTTACGACTAAAGCGGTGTTCTACGACGGGCAAAACAGTCCAAAGTCCCGACCTGACCAGCTTCCGTCGGCACTCAAGGTGGAATTGGCAGCACCAATCAGCGCACTGGATATGCGCACAGGACCAAGCCTACAAACCGTCTCTTCGGCAGCCGCAGGCGGTGGAATGCCTCCACCTGATTTGCCAGAGGAAAATGCCAGCCGCTAGCAGGTTTCCCGGATTTCGGCACCTGATTGATTATTTTGAGCTTCCGCCTAACAACCTAGTTGTTGTTATTTTTCTTCTTGCGGCTCTTCTTGCCTTCCGACTCGTCATCGCCTGCTGCGACGCCGACAGCGTCTTCGATAGCAGCGATACGCTCGTAGAGCTCTTCCCAGTCTTCGCGGGTGATCAAGCCAAGTTCTTTGGCGGCCTTCTTCATCGAGACCTTAACGTTGCCGGATACTTTCTTTTCGACTTCAAAGCCTTTCTTTTCAGTTTCAGACTTCAAGTTTTTGATGAATTGCTGGACCGAATCGGTCTTATTGGTACCCTTTTCTTCCAAATCATCAAGAAGGTCCTGACCGACCTTAACCAGGTCGTTCATGGCTTCGGTGATGGCCGATTTAATGCGGTCTACATTGGTAGCGCCGCCAACGCCAGTCATGACTGCCTTCTTCAAATATTTTGTTCGCTCGCTCATAACCACTCTCCACTTAAACGCTGAACTGGTGCTGATTGGTTTGATTTTAAGATGGTAATTACAAAAGAGCCTTAAGTTCACAAAGTTATCAATATAAAGCGTTACACTGCCGCCTTTCAAAACGGCGAAAAACTTGCCGCAAGCGCAAGAGAAAAGACTGTAAAATATTACCTTCTAGAAGGCTGGCGGCAAGTCAAGCGCAGCTCTCAGCCTCCTTTAGAACCCCCTTGTCGATAGCTCGAAACGGTGCCAACGACCGGCTCGCTACAGCAAGTGGAGTCCGGTTTCTACTCTCTAGCGAGGTAATCTCTGTGCATCTGTTGAGAGCGTTTCTTACATTCTTTGTATTGATGTGTATGGGCATCAACAGCATCTGCCCACCCGCACTGGCTCAAGCCTCTCAATCAGCCAGACCGAAACTCGTACTATTAATAGTCGCCGATCATTTTTCCTACAACTATTTGAGCCGCTATCAAGACAAGTTGAGCAGCGGCGGACTGCGTTATTTGATGGAACACGGCGCCAACTATACAAATTGCCGCCTCAGCTACGCGACCTCCCAGAATGCTTGCGGTCAAGCCGCTATTTCCAGCGGTGCCAATCCCTGGCTCTCGGGAATCGTTGCCGATGAATGGTATGTGCCCAAGAAAAACAAAGTCATGAGCGCCACCGCCGATGATACCTATCATCTAGTTGGTGGAAGCGGAGCCGGTGCAAGTTCAATGCGCTTGGTCGGCACCACCATTGGTGACCAGATGAAACTAGCGACAAATGGCAGAAGCAAAGTCGTCTCTTGCTCGCTGCGCGATACATCAGCCCTTATGCTTGCCGGCGTGCTCGCCAACGGCGCTTACTGGTTCGATCGCACCAGCGGCAGTTTTGTCACTTCATCGCAATATTCTGTCGACCTTCCTGCCTGGGCCAAAGGATTCAACGATCAGCGCTATGCCGACAAATACATAGGCAAGCCCTGGCAAAGGAGTCTGCCGGAGACCGAATACGGCGCATCTACTCGCGATGATTACCCGTACGAAAAGGCAGTGGACGGCTGGTCGAAACAATTTCCACACGTTATAAGCGGTCAGGGCGAACAGTTCTACAACGCTTTTGCAATGACTCCGTGGGCCAATCAAATGACCTGCGACTTCGCCAAAGAAGCCATTGAGAAAGAATTCCTCGGACAACACAATGAGCCGGATATGCTCTGCCTCAGCCTGGCTGCAGGTGACCACCTGAATCAGGTTTTTGGCCCTTACAGCCAGGAATCAGAAGACCTCGTCTTGAAAATGGATCAGTCTTTAGCCAGCCTGTTTCAACTGGTCGATCAAAAGGTCGGTTTAAACAACACTCTCATCGTTTTCACAGCCGCTCATGGAACCATGCCCATTCCAGAGTTTCTCAAAGAGCGCAGAATGAACACAGGCAAAATCGATCCGAAGTCCTTCAAGACTTTGCTTGATTCAGCGCTCGATTCGCAAATTGCTCCGGACGAATGGATCGATGAATTTTCTCCTCCTAACGTTTATCTAAAACTGGAAACCCTGGAGAAGCAGAAAGTTCGTCAGGCGGACCTGGAAGCAGTAGCCGCGAAGCTGGCTAAATCAATTGCCGGAGTCGGTGATGTTCTTTGCCGTCACCAGCTGATTCTGAACCAGGTTCAGAGCGGAGGAAATGCCGAAGCGCAAAGACACAGCTATTACTGGAATCGCTCTGGAGAACTTTTGATATATCCAAAACCAGGCTATGTGTTTGCATCTGAAAACGCTGGCACGGCAAGCGGCTCTCCCTTCGCTTACGACACACAAGTGCCGCTGATCCTTTGCGGTTCATCCATAAAGGCCGGGCGCTACAGCCAAACCGTAAGTCCCATCGACATTGCGCCGACGGTTACGAGCATTCTGGGCATTGAAGCACCATCCTTGTGTGAAGGCTCCGGACTGTCTGACGCAATAGGACAAGTTATGGGGCCGCCTAGGCCGCGCGTTTCCGCAGCGCCGGCAGCACAGTAATTGTAGGGGCGACGCCATGCGTCGCCCGGCGGTTTTATGCCGCCATCTAAAACCGGGCCATACATGGCATCGCCCGCACAAAGAAGAAACGAAAAATCCCGGAGGAATTGAAATGGCAGAAAAGGAGACAATCGTTCTTGTCGACGGTAGCTCCCTGGCATTCCGTATGTTCTACGCACTCTTTTCTATGGGTTTGCGCAGTTCGACTGGCATACCAACAGGTGCACTCTACGGTTTTTTCAACGCCATATTCGACCTGATCGAAAAACACAATCCGAGCATGCTCGCTGTCGCGTTTGATCGAGAAGAGCCGACATTTCGCAAAGAGCAATTTGTCGAATACAAAGCTAATCGCCAGGAGATGCCGGACGACCTGGCCAAGCAATGGCCGCTTATTAAAGAAGGCGTCCAGATGCTGGGCATTCCTATGTATGAGCTGGCCGGATATGAAGCAGACGACGTCATCGGGACAGTGGCAAAAGACGCCGAAAGACGCGGCATGCGCGTGGACATTTTGACCGGAGATAAAGACGCATTCCAACTGGTCTCCGATATCGACGGAGACGTGCAAGTGCTCATGCCTCCGGCACGCGGAGGTGGACTGGTCGTATACAGGCGCGCTGAAGTCTTCGAAAAAATGGGCGTCTGGCCCGAGCAAATCATCGACTATAAAGCCTTGTGCGGAGACTCTTCCGACAATATCCCGGGAGTAAAAGGCATCGGACCAAAGACTGCAGTCGACCTTCTCACGCCATACAAGACGCTCGATGGTGTATACGAGCACATCGAAGAAATAAAATCGAAGTCGGTAAAGGCCAAGCTAACCGAAGGCAAAGAAATCGCCTACACGAGCCAAATGCTGGCCACAATCAAACTCGATGTTCCTCTGGAGTTCGATTTCGCCCACTGCAGGCTCGACTCGCTCGATACCAGCAAAGCAATCGAGTATTTCCAAAACCTGGGCATCAAATCAATCGTCAATCGATTGCCGAAGGTTCTGGCACGTATCTCCGGCGGAGAGGGCGCCTTACAGTCCGCAGAAATTTCATCGCTCACGGTCGTTCATGCCGAAGTAGAAACACCTGTTTCTGTGGCAGCCGGAGTCGGAGCAGAAACTCCGGGGATAGGCTCTGGGGGCAGCAGACAACTCGGTTTGTTCGACTCACAAGAACCGCTTTCGCCGACTGGTTTGCCTAAATTCGAAAGTAAAAACTTCGAGCCTCCTGCACCACAGATAGTGACCACTGAAGAAGAGTTGGATAAGCTCATTGAAGAGCTGTCAGAACAACAAGCAATTGCAATCGATTTGGAAACCAGCAGCCTCGAATCGCTGGATACTATTATCGTCGGCTATGCGCTTGCCTGGGGCAGTGGTATTAATCTAAAGGATGGCAGGTTCACTTTAGCCGACAAATCAGAAACCAACGGCTCAGGTGTAAAAACCGTCTACATTCCAGTAGGACATTCCGGAATTCTTTCGCAGCAACAACTGGATCCGGACCTGGTGGCGAAAAAACTAAAGCCAATTCTGGAAGATTCGACAATCGGAAAAATCGCCCAGAATGCCAAGTTTGAGATGAATGTATTGTCGCTTTACGGCATCACTTTATGCCCAGTAGCATTCGACACAATGATCGCCAGCTACATTCTCAACCCGGACGACAAGCACGGATTGAAAGATCAAGTTTCTCGCGTATTCAATTACGAGATGGTCCGCATCGCAGAATTGATCGGTACAGGCAAAAAACAGGTGACCATGGAAATGGTGCCCATAGATAAAGCCGCTCCATATGCCGCAGACGATGCACGCATGACTTTTGAACTGGCGCGCACTTACTTGCCTTTGATGGATAAAGAACAACTGTATATCCTCAACGAAATCGAGCTGCCCTTATCTCGCGTGCTTGCACAAATGGAGCAAAACGGAATTGCGCTCGATACTCCATACTTGAAGAAGTTTTCCATCGAGCTTTCAACAGACATCGCCAGGCTAGAGTCCGAGATATACGAGCTTGCCGGATACACATTCAACATCAATTCGACGCAACAACTTCAAAAACTGCTCTTTGAAGATCTGGGACTTAAATCGCAAGGAAAGACAACGAAAAAAACTGGTTTGTCGACCGATGCGGCAGCGATGGAAGCTCTAAAGGGCGAACACGTAATCATTCCTAAGATTCTGGAATACAGGCATTTGGCAAAGTTGCGCTCCACTTACGTGGACAGCCTGACAAAGCTTGTCAGCCAGAGAGACAATCGCCTGCACGGCACATTCAATCAAACAGTCGCTGCGACAGGTCGACTCTCCAGCACAAATCCGAACCTGCAAAATATTCCCATCCGAACCGAAATCGGCAGCCGGATTAGACGCGCGTTCATACCCGAAAAGCCTGACTGGGTAATCATGTCAGCAGACTACTCCCAAATTGAATTGCGCATGCTTGCCCACATGGCAGAAGACCCAACTTTAATCGACGCGTTCCAAAAAAACCAAGATATTCACCAACGCACGGCCAAGGAAATCTTCGACATTCCTCTGGAAGAAGTCACCAAAGAGATGCGCGCCATCGGTAAGACAATGAACTTCGCGCTCGTTTATCAACAAGGCGATTACCGTACAGGCATTGACTTAGGAGTATCTACTGCAGAAGCCAAAAAGTTTCGCGAAAAGTATTTCAATACCTATCCTAATGTGATGAAGTTGGTCAGTGAAACATTGGAAACGGCGAGAGAGAAAAACTACGTAGAGACAATTTACGGTCGCAGAAGATACTTCCGATATTTAAACGACCGCAATTCCATGATTCGCCAGGCTGATGAAAGAGCCGCTTTTAATGCACCTCTTCAAGGCAGCGCCGCAGACTTGATGAAACTGGCGATGATTCGACTGAGCAAGGAGCTGAAAGAAAACAATATGCAAACAAAGATCGTTTTGCAAGTGCATGACGAACTTGTGCTTGAAGTTCCAAACGACGAAGTGGAATTGGCAAAGAAAGTAATCACTCAATCAATGGAGTACGGACAACCGCTTAAAGTCCCTCTGGTAGTGGACATCGGCGTTGGTCCCAATTGGATGGAAGCGAAGTAAATCCAGCGGACACCTCAACTTTAAACGCAAAGTCATGCAGTCCTACTACTCGAAAATTGATGAATATGTAGCACAGCATCTGTCCTTGCTCGAGTGCTTTGCCAAGCCTGACGATACCCACGTTTTATCGAAAACTTTCCTCAGAGAAGATGAGAGCCTGCACGGTTTGTACATGAACAATGAGGACGATTTCGTTCTCTTTTCGGATCTTGCTGTTCATCGAGTCAAAGGCGACAAGGTTCGCACAATTGCCTATGAGGGTATACGCGAAGTAGACCTGCCGAAGGATCCGGCCCAACGTGCCCTATACGTTCATATGCGATGCGGAGACACTTTTCTGCTTCCCATTATTAACGAAACCGATGAATATCCTGATTTTGTAGCAGTACGCTATTTTTTGCTTGCTCTGATTTACGACCCACATTTCAGCGAAAATCCGCAGGACATTGAAAAAATCAGGACCAGGGAGCACTTGAAAGCGTTTCTTGATTACCAGCAAAGTGGTGAGAGGCATCAAGACCTTACAGAGTGTTTAACCAACGGCTTTCCTCAACCATGGCAATTAGATTTATTCAAGATCGACCCGCAATTGCTTCAAACACCCGACGTTTGGCGACTCTTGGCGCTATTTCTTAGCCGCTCTCCTGCATCCGGAGATTACGCATTTGATGTCGATCGCACCGGTATTCAGGCTAGTCAGGATATTATTAGAGCTATCGAGAGAGGAAAGCCCTTAATGAATTACGACGACGAAGGTAATGAAATAGACCCGCCTCCTTTGGGAGAGGTCGAAATCGACAGCCTCGAGGTTCCTCCTGAAATCCTCAACGCCATGACTGAGGAGGCTGCCAATCTCGTGGAGTTCGCCATTGGGGACTGCAACCACGGCATGTTGACCGACGCCGGACTGCTTTTGGCGCTGGTAGCCTTCGACGGCAAGCTGGCCAGCATGATTCTCGAGCGCAAGGACCTCACGGTCGGCGCTATCCGCAAAGACATTAGCCTGCGCATGGGCAAGCAAAGGACCTATTTTTCCAATTTGGTCCGCTCTAATGCTTCAGCCATCAAGATTTTGGAAAAGGCCAAGGAATTGAGCCTGGAAAAGAAAAACAAGCAAATCACGCCTGAAATCATCCTTTACGCCATGAATGACTCAAATGACGCCTGGGTGAATCTGGTTCTTTCGAGCTTCCAAAGGAGCTGGTAAGGGCGGCTATCAGCCAATATGATAATTCTGCCGCAGAATAGGACCGGCGCAAGAGAGACGCAGGCAATTGCCGGGAAAGAATGACTGACGAGACTGAACCAAAGGAAACTGGCGCAGCAAAAGAAACTTCGACCACGGAGGTTTCAAATAATGTGCAGCCCTCGCCCGGTTCGAAAACGGCTGCGCACATCGATCTTCAGGCAGAACTCCAAGGTCCAAGCCTGATCGATGACGAGCTGACTCAACAATTGATTGAGCGCGGTGCACAGGATTGGCCGGCAGTGTATGCCGTCAAATTTGCATGGCTCATTGCTTTCATCGCTCCACCAGTGTTTCTGAGCGCTTTCTTTGGCTTTCCATTTTTTACGACGTTTTTCTGTATGTTGTTTTTTGCCTGGCTGACTGGAACGCTGATGGCACGCCAGGTAACGATAGCAATGAGAAATCGCCACTATGCCAGGGTTGTACGCCTTTTGCCCCGGACTCTGTACTGGACCACGATGTGGTATCCGTACACGCACAACTCCCACATCGCGGCTACCGATGCATTTGTTCGCCTGCTCATGCTGGAAGGACGCTTTGTAGAATTCCAGGCAGTGACTCTATACAGCTGGGGACTAATCGAGCCGCAAGCACGCTGGCGGAAGAAATCTCCAAAGAACTGGGGTGTCGCAAACAATCTGGCCGTAGCGCTCTTGAGCCAGTGGAAATTTGAAGAGGCCGCAGAAGTCTTTCGCGATCTCCTAAGGCGTCCTGCAGACAAGCGCGCAGAAGCGATTTTGCTGAACAACCTTTCTCTTTGTCTCGTGCGCATGGGACAAATCGACGAAGCGGACCAAACACTGGCGGAGGCTATTAAGAAAGCCTCCCCGCGCATCCGTCAATACATCGGATGGCGGATGGATTTCATTAAGGCCTCAATTGAAACTGAGCGAGGCAACTTGACGGATGCAGAACAACATGTAGAAAAGGCACGCGAAAGTGCCCTAAAAAACCACGATAACCTCGAGTGCCAGCCGCGGTGTGATGCTTTGATGGGACGAGTTCGGGCAAAACAAAATCGCATGGAAGAAGCCGAGCTTCATTATAAAAACGCGATCGATTCAATGGCTGCATCCAACAATCCTTCCTATATCGCGCTTGCCGTCTACACGCTGGAGTTTGCTGAACTACTGCATTCACAAGGAAAAGCAGAAGCTGCAAACACTCAACGCGAAAAGGCTCAAGCGTTTCGCGACCTGAATTTGTTGAACGAATTGAAGACTGTTGAAGCCATCAAAGTGAGATTGCAACAAAAGAAGCCAATTATTGTTCCAATGGGATTGTGCAATCTAACAGAGCGAGATGTTTACTTAGAACAAATTCCTGATTTTGCGGTACCGGCCATGCCCGACCCGAAAGAGTTGTCCAATCTTTTAGAAACAATCGAAACACCTCCAACCGAATCCGAGTCCGCCGAAGAATATGGGCAGTAGTGGTTTTTGAAAAGTTTCAAAAGGTCATTTAACTCGACAAACTAGTCTTTCATCGCGTTGAAACTAATGCGATTGCCAAAGGGATCGACGACATCGAATGTCAATTCAGACCATGGTGCACAATCCAGGCCTGGCTTTGAATATTTGTATTCCTTCGCCGTTAACTCAGCGTGATAGGACTCCACTTCGTTTCGGTCCATGGCGACAAAGATGCGCGCGCCGGGACAGCAATCACCGTAGTGCTCGGTCAAATGAATGATCAAGCCGCCGCGTGAAATCTGCAAATAAATGGGCGTATCTTCCGGTCTGTCTTCCCAGTCGATTTTGAAACCAAGCCAGTCAATATAGAACTCTCTGGCTTTGTCTTCATCAAAAATGCGAAAGATTGGAATGCTTCGCTTTATTTGCATGTAGTGTCTCCGTTTCTTCTTTCCAGATTCTGTAGAGGCGACGCCGTTCGTCGCCTGGGCTTGAAATTTTAAGGCGGGCGACGCATGTCGTCGCCCCTACAAAGTCAGTTGTTTGAAACTACCGCTCTGAATCGAACATCGCCGTTGGCGACCTTTTCATACGCTTTATTGATGTCTTTAAGAGCGAATGTTTCAGCCATCACTTTTACTTTTCCGCGCGCGGCAAAGTCGAGCGCTTCGTAGAGCATTTCAGTTCCGTTTTGAAGCGAGCCGATAATGCGGGCACGTTTAAACAACAAATCTGCTGCAGAAAACGTTAGTGGCTCATTATAGAAACCAATGATGATCAAACGCCCGTCGTTCCTCAATCCTGAGAATGCATCAAGCGTTTGTTTGCAGGAGTTGCTTGTGGCCAAGATCACATCGGCACCACCAAGTTTTTCCAATTCTTTCCCATCGGCGACGACATGATCAGCACCAAGCTCGAGAGCCAGTTTTTTCTTGTCAGCGGAATGAGTTACGGCGATTGTGTCAAAGCCGCACGCTCTAGAGTATTGCAAAGCCAGGTGACCGAGCCCACCGATGCCTACGACGGCAATTTTTTCGTGCGGTTTTGGTTCTGCAATTCTCAGTCCGGAATAAACAGTGTAGCCAGCACAGAAGATCGGCGCGGCTTGCTCGTATGACAAACCATCAGGAATCAGCATCGTACCTTCTGCGTATGCGACCATCAATTCCGCATGCCCGCCTGCGATTTGCCCGCTTGTGCCAATGCGATTCGGACAAAATGCATTGCGTTCGCGCATGCACCATTCGCAACGCCCACATGCGTGCTGCACCCAGGGCACTCCAACCCGGTCGCCCACTTTTCGCTTGGTGACACCTTCGCCTAAAGCGACTATCTCGCCGACCGGCTCGTGTCCGAGAATGCAAGGGTAGGTCTGTGGTAGTTCGCCAATGGTCTGGTGCACATCGGTGTAGCAAATACCGCTGGCATGAATGCGAATCAATACTTGGTTAACGCCAGGTTTGGGATCGTCAACTTCTTTGAGTTCCCACTTGCTGCCTTTCTCCTTTACTACGGCTGCTTTCATGACGCTTGCTCCACGGCAACGGGAGGCTCAGCTTGCGCCTTACTTTTAGCCATATTGCTGTTCTTGATTCCATAGAAGAAGTAAATGAGGAGACCAAGCGGGCAGGTGATGGAGTAAACAACTAAAACAAGCGGACTGAGTTTTGATGCTAATACTGCGCAACCGACGGCTCCGGCAATCGCCAATACGGGATTGACCAACTTGAGCCTGAAGGCGCCGATGCAAACGAATACGAATGCGACAAGCGTGCCCAACACCATCATGTCGGCGATGTCGCCGAACGGCACAAAACCAGCAGTTATAGCGACCAGAATACCGTTGATCAAAATACCTACAGTTGGATTGCCCTTGCTAGTTTTGGCAAAAATTGGCGGAAGCAAGCCGTCTTCTGCCATGTTTCTGAAGATTCTCGGACCGCCCATGCAAAGCACGAGCAACACATTGAAGATGCCGAGCACAGCGCCGATAGCGATGAACTGACCGGTCCAAGTTTCACCTGCGGCTGCAAGCAAGTTGGCCAGTGGTGCGGCAGCTTCGGATCCGACAAAGAGCGCGTTCTCCTTGCCGTCAATGAAGCACGGCGCTAAACCGGTAGCCACAGCCATTACTGCCACATAGAGAAAAACGACGATGCCGACACACCAGCAAGTCGCCAATCTCGTGTCTCTCAAACTCTTCGATTCGCGAGCAAATGTATAAAGCGCGTCGAATCCGACGTATGGAAACACCGCTAAGGCAGCACCTTGTAAAACACCATTCCAGCCTTTCGGCATGAAATCTGCCCAGTTAGCCGGATTGATATGCTTGATACCGGCCACCATGAACATAACCAAAAGAACCATTTTGAGAATGACGAGACAGAAATTGAGTTTTGCAGATTTGCTGACGCCGCCAAAAATCAAGATCACTGTCACCACGGCAATCACCGCCATGGCCACGACGTTTACACCAAAGTGATGCACTCCGTCCACCACACTCGGTCCGGAGAGAACTTGCGGCAAAGAAAAGCCCGTGGCGCGCTTCAAGTACTCGCCCCAGGCTATTGCAACGGCTGAAGAACCGAAGCTGTATTCCATGAAAAGTCCGAAAGCCACTACCCAGGCAAAAACTTCGCCGATTGAGTGGTAGACATAGCTGTAAGCGGACACTCCTTTCGGAACCACCCGCGCAAATTTCTCGTAGCAGACGGCTACCGCCATGATAATCAAACCGGTAATCAGGAATGACAAGATTCCCGCAGGACCAGCTTTTCGCGCAATCATGCCGGGCATTGCAAAGATACCGGCACCGATTGTGGCACCTATCCCCAACGCGGTGAGCATGACCCAGCCGAGGTGCTTAGGTGTTTCATCTACGGCGTCCGAATTGGCCGGGGCACGCCTGAGCATAGTTGTCATTAAGGACATTGTGAACCTGCAAACAATCAAGGAAGATAGAAACGACGGGATGCCGAGGACGGAGCGCGAAAGGCTCAAGTCAGAGAACAATGAATTTCCGAGAGACGGAACTGTTGAATTCAGAGAATACAAACAATTGATTGATTTGGCCTGAGCTAAATCTCGGAAATGCTAGCATAGCGAACTAGAACTAAGCAGATGAAGACGCGTTTTTCGTCGCTGGACAAAAGCGGCAGATGAATATCGAGAGGTCCATGAAATGAAGGTCCAAAGAGCAGCAGTCATCGGCGCCGGAGCAATGGGTTCCGGCATTGCCCAGGTCTTGAGCCAATCAGGCATCCACGTGATTCTCAAAGACGTCAAGCAAGAATTCGTCGACAGAGGTCTTGCCAACATCAAGAGAATGTATGACTCAAGAGTTAAAAAAGCGACTCTTACACAAGAAGAAGCCGACGAGCTTTTCGGACTAGTAAAGGGTTCGACGGACTACGAAGGATTCAACAACGTCGATATCGTCATTGAAGCTGCGCTGGAAGAAATTGAAATCAAGCGCGCCATCTTCAAAGAAATCGACGAAATCTGCCCCTCTCGCGCCATTCTAGCCTCCAATACTTCCGCACTTTCAATCTCCGAAATCGGCTCTGCGACCCGCCGTCCGGACAAAGTAGTGGGCATGCACTTCTTCAATCCAGCTCAATTCATGAAGCTGGTCGAAGTGATTCCAGGTGTCAAGACATCATCAGACACCGTAAAAACAGCAATCGAACTTTGCCGCGACATGGGCAAAGTGCCGGTCGAAGTCAAAGAATGCCCCGGTTTCCTGGTCAACAGACTGCTCTTCCCGTACATGAATGAAGCACTCTGGGCATTGACCGAAGGAGCCGGCACCCCACAAGAAATCGACGAAGCCGTCGAAGCATTCGGATTGCCGATGGGTCCATTCACCCTTTTCGACATGACCGGCATCGACATCTGCGCGCACGTCAACGAGTTCCTATATAAAGAATACGGTCCGCGCTTTACGCCTTCGCCTCTTCTCAAGCACATGATCAAGGCTGGCTTCCTGGGGCAAAAGTCCGGCTCCGGTTTCTTCATTCATGAAAAGGGCGCCATTCCCAAGAAAGGCGAGCCAAAGAAAGTAAATCCTGAATTGGAAAAACTGATCGAAGCAGCAAAGAAAGAAGCGAACACCGACGCCAAGGCACAGAAGAAATTCGAAGCCTATCGCGTCCTTCTGCCGATGTTCAACGAAGCTACCTATGCATTGCAAGAGCACGTCATCGAGCATGCAGACGTCGATGTAGCGATGGAATACGGCTGCGGACTGACTCGCGGTCTGCTCACAATTGCAGAAGAGAAAGGTCTCAACTGGTGCCTCGATGAAATCGACAGCTACCACAAAGACCTTGGTGAGCGCTTCCGTGCTTCGTGGCTCTTGCGCAAACTGGTTCGTGCCGGCGTTCACGACTTCTCAAAATTGGAACAACAGCCGGTAGCAGCCCGCTAATTTCGACGGATTTATCCAAAGGCATTCATGCTCAAGTGGGTCGCACTCTGTCTCATCATCTGGTTTCTCTATCACATTAGGGAGATCTTCCCGCCCTTTGTAATCGGCGGCATCTTTGCCTATCTAGTTTTGCCTCTGGTGCGCTATGTGCACAAAGAAGCAAATATCCCGATGGCCGCTTCCGTTTTAGC
>PNLN01000198.1 GCA_013823055.1 Cyanobacteria bacterium DS2.3.42 | reverse complement strand
GCTGCACAGATTGCCTCTTTAGCAGACGAGACTCCGGAAGGAAGAAGCATCGTTGTTTTGGCGAAGGAAAAATACGGAATTAGGGCGCGAAACATAACAGAATTGGGTGCGACTTTTGTGCCCTTCACTGCGCAGACCCGGATGAGCGGTGTCGATTTTGATGGACGAAAACTGAGAAAAGGAGCCAAGGACGCAGTAGAAATGTACGTAGGCGAGCAGGGCGGATTCCTGCCCCGAGCGTTCGAGAAGCGGTAGAGAGAGTGTCTCGAGAAGGTAGTACTCCTCTTGTTGTAGCTGACGGCGAGCGCGTGCTTGGTGTGGTTCAGTTGAAAGACGTAGTGAAAGGCGGCATCAAAGAGCGCTTTGCACAACTCCGCCTGATGGGCATCAAGACTGTAATGATCACCGGTGACAATCCTTTGACTGCCGCGGCGATTGCGGCAGAGGCAGGAGTTGACGATTATCTGGCAGAAGCCACGCCTGAGCAAAAATTGACACTAATTCGCGAAACACAGCAAGGCGGACGACTGGTCGCCATGACAGGTGATGGGACAAATGACGCTCCGGCTCTAGCGCAAGCAGACGTAGCAGTGGCAATGAATACCGGAACTCAGGCGGCTAAAGAAGCCGGCAATATGGTCGACTTAGACTCCAGCCCGACCAAGTTAATTGAGATCGTCGAGATTGGAAAACAGTTGTTGATGACTAGAGGTGCGCTCACCACATTCAGTATCGCCAATGATGTAGCAAAATACTTCGCCATTATTCCCGCTGCATTTGCAACCACTTACCCTGTTCTTAACACACTCAACATAATGCACCTGACCAGCCCTCAAAGTGCAATTTTGTCAGCAGTGATTTTCAATGCCATCGTCATACCCATGCTTCTGCCCCTGGCATTGCATGGCGTCAAATATCGCCCGGTCGGAGCAGCAGTTTTACTGCGAGACAACCTGATAATTTACGGAATTGGTGGCTTAATCAGCCCATTCATCGGCATCAAGATCATTGATGTTGCGCTAAGCACACTGAGATTGAATTGAGGAGTAGGTATGCAAAAGGTTCTCATTCAATCGGCATTGATGCTTATAATCATGACAATGGTTACTGGCGTGGCATACCCATTGTTTGTCACCATAATTGCTCAGACATTTTTTCCACATCAAGCAAACGGCAGCTTGATCAAAAATGAAAGAGGAGAAGTAGTCGGATCTGAGTTGTTAGGTCAGCAATTCTCCGAGGCGAAGTATTTTTCTTCCCGCCCGTCTGCAACTTCTTCTTACGCTTACAATGCAGCCGCCTCCGGCGGATCGAATTTAGGGCCTACAAATGAGGACCTGACTAAACAAATTGCCGAACGAATAAAGACTCAAAAAGACTTTCCGGGCGCCTCGCTGGCGAAGGTGCCCATTGATCTGGTCACCACTTCATCCAGCGGATTAGATCCGCACATCAGTACAGAGTCCGCCCTCTATCAAGCTGAAAGAGTGGCGTTAGCACGGTCAATCTCCAAGGCAACTGTTCTCAATCTAATAGATCAGTGCGTTGAACCCAGGCAATTTCAAATTCTCGGCGAGCCAAGAGTAAATGTTTTAAAACTCAATCTCTTGTTAGACAGGCAAAAATGATGACTTCCGAAGAGCGTGATCCTGGTGCATTTCTTGCTCGCGTAAAAGAGGAGAAATCTGATGGTGCGCCGGGCAGGCTCAAGATTTTCTTCGGGGCAGTCGCTGGCGTTGGAAAGACTTATTCAATGCTGCAAACGGCTCGCAAGTTAAAGTCCGATGGACTTGATGTGGTGATTGGTTATGTCGAAACGCATGGACGGGCAGAGACGGCTGCATTGCTTGAAGGATTTGAGCAAATTCCTCTCAAGAAAATGGAATATAGAGGAACGCAACAGTCTGAATTTGACCTTGACTCAGCACTTGTCAGAAAACCTCAAATCATATTGGTTGACGAACTGGCGCATACCAATGCGACAGGCTCCCGACATGTAAAACGCTGGCAGGATGTCGAAGAATTGCTTGACTCCGGCATTGATGTTTTCACGACCCTGAATGTGCAGCATGTAGAAAGTCTGAATGATCTTGTCGACCATATTACAGGCGTACCAGTTCAGGAACGTGTACCGGATTCGATTATCGAAAGAGCATACGACATCGAACTCATAGATCTTCCACCAGATGAACTCATCCAGCGGGTCAAGGAGGGTAAGGTGTATATGCAAGATCGCGCACTGCATGCTCTGGATAATTTCTTTCGCAAAGGCAACTTGATAGCTTTGCGCGAATTAGCCTTAAGGGTAACTGCAGATCGTGTCGAAGCACAAATGGACCAGTATCGCCTGTCACGACAGATAAATGAACCGTGGCCGGCTTCTGAGAAAATACTTGTCTGTGTCAGCCAAAGTCCATTGTCGTCGAGAGTAGTCAGAGCGGCCAGGAGAATGGCAGCCGGTCTGCACGTTAAGTGGATGGTCGCTTACGTAGAAACACCAAAGTCAGCCTCGATGTCACCGGGCGACAGAAATCGAGTTGTGCAAACATTACGCCTGGCGGAACAACTGGGAGCAGAGTCGCGAGAATTGATTGGAAATTCGGTAAGCGAAGAAATCGTTAAGTGCGCCAGGCAAAACAACGTATCCAAGATTGTCGTCGGCAAACCAGCTCAAGCGCGGTGGAAAGAACTTTTATTTGGTTCAGTCGTCGACGACATTATCAGGCGCAGCGGTATCATTGATGTTTATGTAATCACTGGTGAAAAAAACGTTCACGAGCTGGCGCAGACGTTTTTAGCCCGGCAGCGCACTAAGCCGAATTCATACGTCAGAGCACTGGTCGTGGTGGCACTGTTCACTTGTGTAGCGAAACTGATGTTGCCTTATTTCGAGCCATCTAATGTAGTTATGGCTTACATGCTTGGTGTTGTGATCACTGCTACGCAGTACGGCAGAGGTCCGTCAGTGATGGCATCCATACTCAGTGTAGCGGCATTTGATTTCTTTTTCGTGCCGCCCTATCTGACTTTTGCTGTTTCTGACACACAATATCTCATTACTTTTGTAGTCATGCTAATAGTGGCGTTGGTAATTAGTACGCTTACCACAAGAGTTAAGCAGCAAGCCGAGTCAGCCAGGCAAAGAGAAGAAAGGACTTTTGCTCTTTTTTCGATGAGCAGAGAACTTTCTTCGACATTGGATTCACACGATCTTTTTGAAATTGGACTGAGACATATTAGCGAAGTGTTTCACAGCCAAACCGCACTTTGTCTTCCAGATGATAAAGGAACCCTGACTGTGCAGGCGCGAGGATTGGGGCGTCACGCTCTCTGGAAAGTCGACGGAGGGGTTGCGGACTGGGTATTTCGCAATAAAAAACCAGGCGGAGCCGGCACTGACACATTGCCCGCGGCTGATGCGATTTATGTGCCCCTTCTGGGTTACAAGAGCGTCATAGGAGTACTGGCTGTAAGTGTTTTGGAAGAAGGAAGATTTATCTCGCCTGATCGTTTGCGTTTGCTGGAAACCTTTGCCAATCAGATAGCAATTGCCTGTGAAAGAGCAGATCTAGCAGGAGAAAACGAGAAGGCGCGCCTGCAAATGCGTACTGAGCAACTTAAAAATTCATTGTTGAGCTCTGTCTCGCACGATTTGCGTACACCTTTGTCTACTATTGCCGGTGCAGCCGGTTCCATTGCCGATGATAATGCGAAGTTGAGTGCGCAAGATAAAAGAGCTTTGGCTCAGATGATATGCAGCGAATCGCAGCGACTCAATAGCCTTGTCACCAATTTGTTAGCTGTTACGAAGGTGGATTCAGGCGAAGTGCAGTTGAGCAAGGAAGACTATCCACTAGACGAAATCATCGGCTCTGCGGTATCGGCGATTAACCCGCCTCCAACTGAAGGACGGCTGGAGGTGCGGCTGGGAAATAACTATGCTGAAATTTCGGTGGATGAACCATTGATTCAGCAAGCCTTTCTAAATCTATTTGAAAATGCCATCAAGCATACGCCTGATAATAGCAAAATCGAAGTAACTGCCACCATTGACGATACTGAAGTCATAGTCTCAGTCAAGGACAACGGCCCTGGAGTTGCCGACCGAGAAAAATGCAAGATTTTTGAAAAGTTTCACAGAGGTCCTCATGCTCTCAGCGGAGGGTCTGGCTTGGGATTAGCAATTGCCAAAGGTATCGTGCAGGCACACGGAGGAAAAATCTGGGTTGAGGACGCACCAAAAGGAGGTGCCGATTTCAAAGTTGCACTTCCCCTGGCTAAATCAGAAATCTCAATTCCCCAGAGCGCAAAAAATGGATAGAGACTATGCCTCGAGTTAAGAATAAACCTTTAGTGCTAGTGGTTGAAGATGATTTGCCGATGCGAAGGTATCTGCGCATTTTTCTCACGGGGAAAGGATATGCCTTTATCGAGGCCGACAGCGGTATGAATGGTTTAGATAAAGCAGCAAGAAAAAAACCTGACCTTATCCTAGTAGACCTCGGATTACCTGATATTGATGGATTGTGCTTAACCAAGAAAATCAGAGAAACCAGCAATGTTCCCATCATTGTTGTGTCGGGTAGAGGATCGGAACAAGACAAGATCGAAGTTCTGCTCAATGGTGCCGATGATTATCTGTCGAAACCATTTAACGCAGAAGAACTTCATGCCAGGCTGCAAGTTGCTTTGCGACATTCCCATACATTGAAAGAGAATCAAGTCGAGCCACTAATTCGGTTTTCGGGAATATCCGTTGATTTATCTCGGCATGAAGTGTTTATCGACGACAACGAAGTCCATTTGACACCGACTGAGTTTCGGCTTTTGCATGCACTTCTTAAAAAGAAGGGTAAGGCAGTTTCCCACAAGCAATTATCGAGCGAGATCAGCACGAGCTCAAAGGGAGATGCTGCTGCGTATGTTCGAGTTTATATGACGCAACTGAGACAAAAACTGGAGAAAAATCCTGCCAAACCGGCAATTTTACTGACGGTTCCTGGATTCGGCTTCAGAATCCAATTTAAAGCCTAATAGCCAGTAATTTCAAAGAGTTTTGGCAACTTTGCAAAATCTGCCGTGCCCTACATCTTCGGTCGTCCCAGTGATTGGTCCTATTCCGAAGTGGTGGCTGCAATAAACGATAGCCCCGAATACAAGTGCGACTACTGCAAACCACACTATCGTTGTCAAGTCTTCATTGCTGATGAAGCTCGCATCTTTAGTAATCATGATTGTCGCCTGCGCTTCACGCTTTAACGTGCTGAATAGTTCAGTTTTGCGCGGCTTTGGATCCCCTGGTCGTTAATAGTTTCCGATTAGAAGTTCATAGATTGACAAGCGAAAACTCAGCGCATGGCAACCTGAACAGCCACTAAGCATAGCTGTTTCCAACGTTAAATTAAAGGATGCGTATACGCAATCATGTTATCTTCCGTCACTTTTTCTATGAACAACTATCGAATGTTTCCAATTCACAAAACCTTAAGTCGTAGCAACTAGCTTGGCGGCGAATATACGCTGGCAGTTGCCCAGTACTCATTGACCCTTTCGCTATTCCATTTGCTGAAAGGCGAACCCCTCAGCTTAAGCAAGCCGTCGAGCTTTTGCTGACTTTGACGCCGTAGCTCATTGACGATTTCAGTGACAAAATCATGGTCTTCTGATTTTTCCGGTGGAAAGTCCAACTTAAAAGGTTTGCCAACACACATCAGAATTTTGATCGGCAAAGGAATTGCATTGAACGGAAAAGGCAACAACGGATAAAACGGTGTAATAGGCCAGTATGGGGCGTCCATCAATTTAGCGATAGGCTTCAGATTGGCGAGAAGCGGATAGATTTCGTCGCCTCCGACTGTAAGAATTGGAATCACCGGTGCACCGGTAGCGATGGCTGCTCGGACAAATCCGGGATGGAAATCGACCAGCTTATAGCGATCTTTGAACAACTTTCCGGTGCCTTCTTCAGCTTCCGGATAGAAAAACACGAGTTCGTCTTTATCCAATAATTTAGTGGATACTTCATAGTCCGCCGGTACGCAACCAAAGCCGCAAAGTGACTTTCCAATAACTGGTGCTTTTCTCAAAAAATCAGTCATCAAAAAACGTATGCGACGAGGATTCGGATGATTGTTGATGATTCCGTCATAGAGCAGACAGCCATCAATTGGCAGCACTCCGGAATGATTTCCAAACAAGACTGCTTTTCCGTCCCCTGGAATATTCGCGAGACCGATTGCTTTCACCGCGAACCATTTCTCGTAAAAGAAACGGATGAAAACTTCCAATGCACGATAAGCTTCCACATCGAAGCCGAATTCATCCTCATCGTCCTTATAACGTTCGAAAAAACGTTCTCTAGGCGAGGTTTGCTCTATTTGATCTTGCGCTGAGGTTTCCATTTCCGATACCAGCAATAATTACAATGAAGACCAGCTGATTTGGAATAGGTTCCCTACTCGCGCAAATTATTATTAATTGACTTGCTTACTGGTTGGTAGGCGGCAAACCTGTCTTCGACATCAAATAGGCCGCCTGTTTACTAAAGCGCCTGACCAGGGATTCTGCGCTAGGAATTACGACGCCGGGCGACAGGCTTACTTCAACTTCAATGGGGAGCTTGCCTGAAAGCAATTCTTCATCCACGCCAATATCGGCGAGCCATTCTTCAAGAGATTCTCTATCTTCACTTCGTGTCGCCAGCAATGGGTACCCCGGTGCAACGAATGAAGCGCAATAGCAGCCTTCCGTATAGAAAACGCTGAGACTACCTTGAATAGAGGCTACTTGCATGCGTCTCTCTCTTTTGGGTTAGTACCTACCGTGTGCAACTTCGTTATTGAGCACTAGCTGGCATTATGCAGCGCCATAATAACTGCATTTACGGGACAAATTAACACTCACAGGCTGCAAAGTCAACAAACAGAAATCAGCTTGCTATGCGCTTCTTTGTCAATTTGATTAAACAGATAGGTACGCTAATACTGCAAAATATGCAGCGCATATGCTCATTCTGTTTCTTTGTACAAATCTTTGATGTGCAAATTAAGCAGCTTTGGCGCACGAATGCTGGTGATTGCGACGACCAGCAATGTCATTAGTCCACCGAACACTACTGATGGCACCAACCCCATCAGTTTTGCTGCAGTTCCGGATTCGAATTCCCCAATTTCGTTCGACGATCCGATGAACATACTGTTGACTGCAGAAACACGCCCTTTCATTTCGTTTGGAGTCGCCAACTGAAAAATTGTGCTGCGCACCCAAACACTGATTCCATCGAGGGCACCACTTATGGCAAGCAAGAACAGCGACAAATATAAATTGGTCGAAAGTCCAAATCCTATTATGCATAGCCCGAAGCCTGCGGCTGCAAGCATAAAGACTCTGCCGGAATTATGTGTGATCGGATGATGCGTCAATACAGCAGCGGTAATCACACTACCGACTGACGGCGCAGCGCGTAGTACACCCAATACTTGCGGACCACAATGAAATACATCCTTTGCGAAGATTGGCATCAATGCTACAGCGCCGCCGAAAAGTACAGCAAAGAGATCGAGTGCCATTGCGCCAAGGATGACCTGATTTGAGAAAACAAACTGCAAGCCTTCTTTGATATTTTCCAAAACACTGTCGTGCCTGTTTGGATTGATCACTGATTTTGTTTTGATCAGTGAAAAACTCACAAATGCGCAGGCGAGCAAGATGGTAGAGAACATATAAGTATTGGCAGCTTGCACCCAGCCATAAAGCAAACCGCCAAGAATCGGACCCATGACGGCCGAGGCCTGCCAAACTGTGCTGTTCCACGCGGCAGCGTTTCCCATTAGATGCCGCGGAACAATGTCCGAGACTGTGCCGAAAATTGCCGGTACATAGAATCCGCGAGCTATACCCGAGACAGCGATTACCAGAAATAGACAGGTAACCAGCGACCAATCCTGAGGCAGTACTACAGTGCATCCCCACAATAGTGCCAGACTAAGAACCAGCGCCCCTACCGAACACAACACAATCTTCTTACGGTCGACAACATCGGCGACGTGACCGGCGTACAGCGCAACTCCAATTGCCGGTATTGCTTCGGCCAACCCTGCGAACCCGAGAAAAAGTGGGTTATTTGTAATTGCATAAATTTGCCAGCCAACTGCAATTGACTGTACTTGGACGGCCACAGTCACCATCACCCTGCTGATCAACAAGCGCCTGTAATCAGGGATTTCTAAAACTGCATATGCGTTTTCGTCGGACACCTGAGCTACCTGTGATGCTGAACGAACAATTGTCCAAGATCATGCCTGCAAACAACTCAATCGGGTCGAAGAGCTCTTCGCAGGAGTTCTGCAGTCGTCTTTTTATACTCACTCAAGGGCTGATCTTCGAAAATCACTGCACCCATGATGATACTGTGCATGATACCGAAAATAAGCGAGCCCAGAACGTTGGCATTGTATCTTTGAATTTTGCCTTCATCCATGAGCGCAGTGAGAAGTCTTCCCATGTGCTCCTGCAACTGAGATCGCTTCAAGCATGAATCAGCATCATCAGCCACTCGAGGATCTGGACGTATCTGCTCCAATATGGGTTTTTCGCTGATGGCAAACTGAACCACAGCGTCGATGTATTTTTCGATGCCCTTCGGTTCTACAATTTTTGGAACATACTTCTCGGTCAATGCGGCAGCTCGCTGAAAGAATTCCGCTGCCAGAGCATCGCCAATTGCTTCTTTTGATTCGAAATAAAGATAGACAGTTCCTGATGCCACACCAGCTTCCGTAGCGATGTGGGCAATTTTCGCAGCAGCATAACCGTCGCGCAAAATGATTTTCTTTGCCGCCTGAAGAATTGCAATACGTTTTTCTGGGTCAACTGGACGCGCCATGTGGCGAAACACTCCTTGTGGGAACTCCTTTTAGATTTCCTTGCAGGAATTCCTTTTGAGATTGACTTCCGAAACATTAATTGCCCGAGCAGGCTGTTCTGAAGACTCCCACATTATGGACGATAGCAGGCTTTTTACGGCGATTTTGACATGCCTGAGGAACAATTCCGAGATCTATATGTCATTAGATCTGCGCATGAATGAATTCATTCATTTATAATAGTCGCATAAACCCCAAGAAGTTAGCAAAATGCCCAGCAGGCAGCGGAGACCAGCAAAATGATGACGCTAGACCCAAAAAACTCCAGCGAACACTCGAACCCTATATATGGAACACCTTCATATGAAGCGCTATCCAAAGCGCCAAAACACCTCCCGCCAGGGCTAAAACTTCCCCTGAAAAAGTCCTCAATCGCTGTACTGACTACTGTTTCGCTGGTCGCGATAGTTTCCACGGCATCCATTGCCGGCTCTGTTTTCATGAAGGGTAAGGAGACCGCAGCCAAAACGTCCAAGCCAGTGGCGGTGGCTACCGTTACTGTTGAGCCGGCTCAATTGGCTCCTGTGCCGGATGTACTGGAGCTGACAGGTTCAATCTCGGCAACCGACCCACTTTCGATTGGGTCCTCGGCTGCAGGGCTCATAATCACTCAAGTAAATGTAGAAGAAGGCGACTACGTCAAAAAAGGTCAAATTCTCGCAAGCCTGGACTCGTCGGTTTTGAGGGCCCAACTTGCCGCCGCGGAAGCGCGACTACAGGGCGCGGGCGCGTCGGTGGTCAAAGCGACTCAGCCCAACCGCCCGGAGGATATCGGCTCGTTTGAAGCCGCTTACAAACAGGCGATGGCTGATGTTCAGAACCGGAAAGCCATGCTTGAGCAAGCAAAAGCGTCGCGGATGCTCGCTCAAAATAATGCCGGTCGCTACGCCAGTCTTCTAAAGGAAGGCGCGGTCAGCGAAATGGAAGCGCAAACAAAATCAACTGAAGCATCCACCACGAACAGCACGGTGAGGGCAGCAGAAGAAAATCTGGATGCGGCACAATATTCAGCACAACAAGCAGCCAATCGCCTTGAGATGGCCAGGCAAGGTGGCAGAAGAGAAGACGTAACCATATCTAGAGCCAATGCCAATGAGTCGGCTGCAACTGTTCAGCAAATCCGCGCGCAGATTGAGCAAACCATTGTTCGCGCTCCGGACGACGGTTTAATCACAAAGCGTTTCGCCCACATTGGTGATGTTTCGACCGGAAAAGTCCTTTTCGAAATGATCAGGCGTGGTGAAATCGAGCTTAAAGCGCAGGTTTCCCAAGAAGACATTTCACGATTGAGCACAGGTCAAACAGCAGAAATCAGCGACGGCATTAGAAAAGCCGCTGGAGCTGTGTTTCAAATTTCTCCGACTGTCGACAGCACCACGAGACTTGGCACAGTGCGTATTTCAATTCCACGAGATTCGGCATTCAAAACCGGCATGTTTGTTAAAGGAAAAATCGCCAGAGGTGAACGTTCTGCGCTGGTTGTTCCAAATAGTGCAGTGCTTGCCGACAACGATGTCTACTATGTTTTCGTCCATGAAAATGGCTTAGCTAGGAAGAAACAAGTAACCATTGGTGCTCGTGTTAAGGAACTGGCTGAAGTTAACTCCGGTCTCAATCAAGGTGAGCAAGTTATCGTCGCAGGCGCAGGATTTTTGAACGATCATGATCCAATTGCAGTAGGTAAGTAGGTAAACAAAATGAACTGGAATATCTCAGCCTGGTCCATACGCCAACCTATACCTTCAATCTTGCTCTTTTTGATCCTCTCTATATCCGGGATGATCTGTTACTTCAATTTGGGCATTGACGAAAATCCTAACATCGACATGCCGACCGTCATCGTTACTGTCACCGAAAATGGTGCGGCACCGTCCGAGCTGGAGACACAAGTTGCTCGGCGTGTAGAAGATGCAGTTTCGGGCATCGGCAACATCAAGCATATTTCCAGCACCCTCAATGAAGGCGTTTCCCAAACAAAAATCGAATTCGAACTAGGCACAAATACCGACCGCGCTGTCAATGATGTTCGCGATGCAGTTACAAGAATCAGAACTCAACTGCCGGCAGCGATTCAAGAACCGCAAATTCAAAGACTAGATTTTGTTGGTGGACCTTTCGCCACTTATACGGTTTCGTCTAAAACACTTTCCGTCAAAGACTTGAGTTGGCTCATAGACAACGATATCTCAAGATCTCTCCTGGCGGTTAAGGGCGTCGGTCAAGTGCAACGCGCTGGTGGCGTAGACAGAGAAATCAACATAGACCTAAACCCAGCCAAACTCGAAGCCTTAGGCGTCACCGCAGACATAGTCAACACCCAAGTCAGAATAATGAACGCCAACATGCCGGGCGGACGAGGATCGGTCGGCTCGCAAGAGCAATCCATCCGTACCCTTGGAAGCGCGGCTTCTGTTGATGATTTGAGACACACCAGAATTGCGCTGCAAAATGGGTCGTGGGCATCCTTGGATTCTCTCGGCAAAGTCACAGACGGAGTTGCCGAGCCGCGACAAGTAGCAATGCTTGACGGACAGCCGGCAGTAGCTTTCTCCATTGTCCGCTCGACCGGAAGCAATATGGCGGAAGTGGGCGAAAACGTAGACAAAGCCCTGACAGAACTCAAGAAGACGCTCCCGGCTGATGTCCAAATCACCAGGATAAGAAGTAATTTGAGCTATGTCATGGATTCATACCATGCCACCATAGATTCACTACTGCTGGGCGCCGCTCTCGCTATCGCCGTCATCTGGTTGTTCCTTCGCGACTGGCGCGCTTCAACGATTGCTGCTCTAGCGATGCCATTGTCTATGGTGCCGACCTTTGCCGTAATGAAATTACTTGGTTTCACGCTCAACAACATGTCGCTACTTGGTTTGGCTCTTGTAATTGGCATTCTTGTAGACGACGCCATTGTAGAAATTGAAAACATCGTCAGACATATTCAAATGGGTAAAAAACCGCTAGAAGCAGCACTGGAAGCTGCAGATGAAATCGGCTTGGCTGTCGTTGCCACCACCATGACAATTATCGTTGTGTTCTTGCCTGTCGCATTTATGGGCGGAATCCCCGGACAATTCTTCAAACAATTCGGTGTTACCGTTGCTGTCGCAGTTTTCTTCTCGCTGCTGGTGGCAAGACTGCTTACACCGATGATGTCGGCCCTCTGGCTCAAGGGCGCTACTGAAGAACCACCTAAGGGCAAAGTCCAACACTTCTTTGAAAAACTGCTTGGCTGGGCGCTCGAGCACAGAGGGAAAACACTCGCTATTGCTGCCGGCATCTTCGCAGTCAGCGTAGTGATGCTCGCATCTTTGCCTACGTCGCTGGTCAATTCAGCAGACCGGGGAGAAAGTCTGGTTGCAGTAGAGCTGCCTCCTGGTGCCACGTTGCAGTCGACAACTGATGCATCACAGCGAATAACCAAACTCTTGCTCTCGCATGGAGAAGTCGAGCATGTCTTCGCCTCGGTAGGGACACCTTCCAATACCGGAATGAAATCTTCCGGCAGTGCAGGCACAGTCAACAAGGCTAATTTATACGTCATACTCAAAGAACGTTCGCACCGCAAAATTTCTCAACAACAGTTCGAAGACATGGTGCGCAAAGAAATCGCCACTATCCCTGGTATTAGAGCCAACATCTCTGCCACCATGGGATTAGGCGGCAAAGTTCAAATTCTTCTTGTCGGCAGAGACGCTGCTCAGTTGAGAAAGACTTCAGAACAGTTGGCAGTCGAAATGCGCTCTGTCGAAGGCATCTCGGACGTCACCTCAAGTTCGGCGTTGAAGCGTCCTGAAATTCAAGTCATTCCGGACTTTGCAAAAGCGTCGGATCACGGAGTTAGTGTTCAACAAATAGCCCGCACAGCAACTATGGCCACGGTCGGCGATGTTGATTTCAACCTCGCAAAATTCGACCTTGCCGACAGACAGATCAATATTCGCGTTCAAATCGATCCCAAGCTGCGCGAAAACATCGAAAACATCGGCAACCTAAAAGTATCGAGTTTTCGAGGACAAATGATTCCACTCAAGGAAGTAGCAGAAGTGCGCTTTGGCAGTGGACCAGCGCAGATAGACCGCTATGACCGCGATCGCCAGGTCACAATCAGTTCCACATTGACCACAGGCACCACCCTCGGCGAAGCGCTTAAGAAGATTCACAACTTACCGTCGTTCAAAAACATGCCGGCTTCCGTTCGCGAATCGGTAAGTGGCGATGTTGAAATTCAGCGCGATGTTTTCTCCGGCTTCGGTATGGCGATTGCCGCTGCAGTAATTCTGATCTACGCTGTATTGGTTTTACTCTTCAACGACTTCCTGCACCCACTCACGATCATGATGTCTCTGCCGATGGCAATTGGTGGCGCTGCGCTTGGATTGATTATCGGTCATCAATCTGTAGGATTGTATGCCCTCATCGGTATCGTGATGCTAATGGGATTAGTGACGAAAAACGCAATCTTGCTCGTCGAGTACTGCTTGATGGCGATGCACAAAGGTGTGCCGAGGCACGAGGCATTAATGGGTGCTGCCGAAGCTAGAATGCGTCCGATTCTTATGACCACTGTCGCGATGATTGCGGGCATGGTACCAATTGCACTAGGCTTGGGCGCTGGCTCTGAGGTTCGCGCACCAATGGCGATTGCAGTCGTAGGTGGTTTGATCACTTCAACATTCTTGACACTAATCGTGGTGCCAGTTGTCTTCACATATGTCGACGACTGGAAAGTGAAACTGTCGAAACGCTCGTCTAAATTAAATTCCAATTTTGAAACTGAC
>PNLN01000040.1 GCA_013823055.1 Cyanobacteria bacterium DS2.3.42 | reverse complement strand
CGATTTGAGCGTCCAAGCCTCAGATGATACGGTCATATCGTGTGATGTCGGGCAGCACCAAATGTGGGTCGCCCAGCACTGCCAGTTCAGTGCACCGGAAAACCACCTCACCAGCGGCGGTTTGGGCACGATGGGTTATGGAATGCCTGGCGCCATCGGCGCTCAACTCGCCAATCCCAAAGCGCGCGTGATCAATGTTTCCGGTGACGGCTCGATCATGATGAATATTCAGGAGCTTGCCACTATCAAACGCTACAACCTGCCAGTCAAGATCGTTCTTTTCGACAATCAAGCACTAGGTATGGTGCGCCAATGGCAAGAATTATTCTTCGCCGAGCGCTACAGCGAAGTCGATCTTTCGGACAATCCGGATTTCGCAAAAGTCGCTGAAGCATTCGGAATCCCGGCGATAAAAGTAGACAAACCAGATCAAGTGCAAAACGCGATCGACCAAGTTTTAAATTCAGAAGGACCACTATTTGTCCACGTAATGATAGATCCCCGTGAGAATGTCTGGCCGCTCGTGCCGCCCGGCAAATCGAATACGGAAATGATGGAGGCTAAGGCAGTATGAGATTTACGCTCGAAGTGACGATGACCAATAGTGAGGGCGCTCTCGAACGCCTTCTTGGGCGGCTCCGGCAGCGTGGTTTTGGCATTCTGGCGCTGAATGCCGATGTCTCAGGCGACTACGCTTCACTGGGTGCGCGAATTACCGTTGAGAGCATGCGTCCGGTGGAAGCAGCTCTCAAGCAAATCGCAAAGCTTTACGACGTCGAACAAGTGAAGGTACATCATGCAGAGCAAGAGCATGCAAAACGACAAAACCAATCAGCAGAACTTTGTCTCTCTCTATGACACCACGTTAAGAGATGGTGCGCAGCGCAAAGGCTTGAGCTTTTCGCTTGATGACAAAGTAAAAATAGCGAATTTGCTTGACGGCTTTCGCGTGCCTTATATCGAAGGCGGCTGGCCGGGCTCCAATCCGAAGGATGCGGAATTCTTCCGCCAGATGCGCGCCAATCCATTGAAGCATTCGACGGTGGTGGCATTCGGTTGCACCCGCAAAGTCGGCGTCCGCGCAGAAGACGATTTGAATTTGAGAGCCATTCTTGACGCGGGCACGAAAGCCGCGGCAATTGTGGGAAAAACCTGGAGTCTTCACGTCGAGGAAGTTCTCAAAACCGACCTCGAAGAAAACTTGAAGATGATCGCGGACAGCGTGCGTTTTTTGAAACAGCACGGGCGCGAAGTAATTTTTGATGCCGAGCATTTTTTCGATAGTTTCATGAGCGCTCCGGATTATGCCGTCAAAGTAGCTGCCGCCGCTGTCGAAGCAGGCGCCGATTGGATTGTCCTTTGCGACACGAATGGTCGCTGTATGCCCAGCGATGTACAGAAAGTCGTCGGTTCGATGATCAATGCAGTGCCGGCGCGCTATGGCGTGCATTGCCATAATGATATGGAACTCGCTGTCGCCAATTCAATTGCCGCTGTCGAAGCGGGCGCGCGCCAGGTTCAAGGAACCATAAACGGATATGGCGAACGTTGCGGCAACGCCAACCTCATTTCGCTCATGCCCACGTTGAAATTGAAGATGGGCTATGACTGCGTACGCGAATCCGATTTGAAAAAACTCACAGATCTTTCGCGCACGGTCAGCGAGATTGCTAATCTCAACCCGGACCCATGTGCTGCGTATGTCGGTAGTTCTGCCTTCGCACACAAAGCCGGCCTGCACGTCGCTGCAGTTGAGCGTGTCGCACATAGTTATGAACACGTCGATCCGTCACTTGTCGGCAACCGCCGCCAGGTGATTGTTTCGGAGCTCTCCGGACGCGGCAATATCCGCATGCTCGCTAATGAAGTGGGTGTTGGAGTTGTTGGAACGGAAGCCAATGTGCTCGCCAAAGTCAAAGAGATGGAAGGCAACGGATATCAGTTTGAAAATGCAGAGGGCACGGTTGAACTCCTCATGCGCCGCGCTGCTCCAGGATATGTGGCACCTTTCGAAATCGTCGACATGATGGTTGTCGTATCTGACCGAAATCGCACAGGTACTAGTGCTAGTGCAGAAGCAATGGTCAAAGTAAGCGTCGGCGACGAGAGATTCCACACTGCATCTGAAGGACGCGGTCCGGTTCATGCGCTCGACTTGGCATTGAGAAAAGCGCTCACACCTAGCTATCCGCATATCGCGGAAGTTCGCCTCGCTGATTACACTGTAAGAATTCTAGATCCCGATCAAGCCACCGACGCGATGACTCGCGTCATCATCGAAGCAACAAGCGGCGATGACAGATGGTGGACGGTCGGATGTTCGCAAAACATCATCGATGCCAGCTGCCAGGCATTGGCAGATAGTTTGGAACTCTATCTTGCCCGCATGGCAGGTAGCCAGAACGTTACTCAAAACGCAAGCAAAAACGGCGTCGCATCGCGCGATGCAATGGAAACTCTCGGACACGAAGATCAAGATTCATGTTCGGCTGTGAAAGTGGAGGTTGCCTAAGTGTCTGCTGCAGCTACAAAGAAAGCGCCCGAAAAGTCCTCGAAAGCGACGGCGAAAAATATCGTTCAAAAAATCTGGGACGCTCATGTTGTCAAACAATTGGACGGTCATCCCTGCGTTTTTGCTATCGATTTGATGCTCTTGCATGAGGTCACATCCGCTCAAGCTTTTCAATTGATCGAATCGCGCAATATCGAAGTTTTTGACCCGAGCCGCCTTCTTGCCACTATCGATCACAGCACTCCGACGCGTCAAAATCGCTGGGAGATATATGACGAAGCGGCACGCACGCAGGTCGAAACTCTCAGGAACAATTGCAAAAAACACAATATTCCATTCCTTGATTTCGACTCAGGAAAGCAAGGCATCGTGCACGTTGTCGGTCCGGAGCTTGGCGTCACCCAGCCCGGCATGACCATCGTTTGCGGCGATTCGCACACTTCGACGCACGGCGCATTCGGCGCGCTTGCGTTCGGCGTTGGAACCTCCGAAGTCGCGCACGTCATGGCGACCGGATGTCTCTTGCAGAAGAAGCCGCAGACCATGAGAGTCGAGTTCAAAGGTCGCTTCAAAAAAGGCGTGTACGCCAAAGACGCAATCCTCAAGCTTATCGGTGAGATCGGCGTGGGCGGAGCGAACGGACACGTCATCGAATATGTCGGTGAAGCCGTGCGCGCCATGTCCATGGAAGAGCGCATGACGGTTTGCAACATGAGTATTGAATGCGGTGCCAGAGCCGGGCTGATTGCACCGGACGAAGTTACATTCAAATACCTCAAAGGTCGCGCCCACGCGCCTTCTGCTGAGAAGTGGGACGAGGCTGTCGCTTTCTGGTCGAGCTTTGCCAGTGATGAGGACTCCAATTTCGACAAATCAGTAACCATTGATTTGGACAAGTTGGAGCCGATTGTCACCTGGGGAACGAACCCCGCGCAAAACGTCGGACTGAGTGAGCGCATACCGAAGCTCGATACGCTCGTGGATAACGAACGTGCGGTCGCCGTTCGAGCTCTCGAATACACCAAATTGAAAGAGCAACAAACGCTCGAAGGCACTCCTGTGGAGTGGGCTTTCGTCGGCTCGTGCACAAATGGACGAATTGAAGATTTGCGAATCGTTGCAAACGTGCTCAAAGGAAGAAAAGTCAATCAGAATGTAACTATGTACGTGGTGCCTGGCTCCGAAGCTGTGATGAAGCAATGCCAGGACGAAGGGCTCGTGGACATATTCCGCGAAGCCGGTGCAGACTTCCGGATGCCGGGCTGCTCCATGTGCCTGGCGATGAACGACGATCAAGTGCCTCCGGGCAAGCGCTGCATCAGTTCGTCAAACAGAAACTTCGTGGGCAGACAAGGACCCGAAAGTATCACTCACCTGGCATCACCGGCTACCGTAGCCGCGAGCGCTATTGCCGGATGCATCAAGTCACCAGCGGAGTATGTTTAAACGCCATCTGTCAAATGTAGGGTCGACGCCATGCGTCGACCGGTCCAAAAAAAGGGCATTGACCTGCGGGAGTTTCAAGTCAAGGAATTAGATTATGCACAAGGTCGTAACCGTAAAATCAAAAGCCATGCCGCTCCCGATGAAGGACGTCGATACCGACTTGATCATCCCGGCGCAGTTTCTCACCAGCATCAGCAAAGATGGCTACGGTGCCAATTTGTTTCGCCGGATGCGCGATAACGACGCCAACTTCCCGATGAATCGCAAAGAATTCGACGGTGCGACGATACTCGTCACTGACAGCAATTTTGGCTGCGGCTCTTCGAGAGAGCATGCCGTCTGGGCCTTGACCGGTGCCGGCTTCAAAGTCGTCATCGCCAAATCTTTCTCCGACATCTTCTACAACAACAGCGCCAAGAATGCGCTTCTGCTGGTTATTCTGCCGGATAAAGTCGTCGACCAAATTCTGGAAGCATCCAAAGGCGCCGACTACGAAGTGACCGTCAATCTGGAAACACAAACAGTTACCTTACCGGATGGCACCGAGCACAAATTCGAATACGACCAATTTCGCAAACACTGCATGCTCAATGGTCTCGATGACATCGAATACATAAGATCTCACGCAGCCGATATTCAAGAATTTCGCACACGACAAGAACAAAATCGATATATGTCGACACGGGGAGCGTAAGGAAACATGGACAAGCACATAGCGGTATTAGCCGGAGACGGAATCGGACCCGAGGTGATGGAGCAAGCCCTGCGCGTGCTCAGCACTGTCGCCGACAAGTTCGGTCACCGCTTTTCCACGACACAGGCTCTGGTCGGTGGCGCCGCATACGACAAGTATGAAACACACTTGCCGGAAGAAACGAAGTCTGTATGCCGTTCTTCCGATGCGATTCTTTTCGGCTCGGTGGGCGGACCCGTCAGCGAAATGAATGTGCCTAAGTGGAAAAATTGCGAAGCCAACTCTATCCTCTCGCTGCGAAAGACATTTAAATTCAACGCTAACTTCCGTCCGGTAAAAGTGATACCGGAATTGGAGTATCTCTGCCCGTTGAAAAAAGAAGTAGTGGATAAAGGCGTGGATATCCTCTTCCTTCGCGAACTTCTGGGTGATTGCTATTTCGGCGAGCACAAGACCTTCAATTCAGAAACCGGTGTCAGAACAGCTACTGATTTGATCACCTACGATGAAGAGCAAATCGCTTCGATCGCGGAAGTTGCATTTAAAGCTGCGCAACAACGTCGCAAGAAAGTCACATCAGTCGACAAGGCTAATGTGCTCGACGCCTCGAAATTGTGGCGCGCCGTCGTCAAGGAAGTCTCGCTCGGTTATCCGGACGTCGTGCTCGAAGACATGCTCGTCGACAATTGCGCCATGCAAATAGTCCGCGACCCGTCGCAATTCGATGTGGTCGTGCTCGGCAACATGTTTGGCGACATAATTACTGACGCGGCAGCTGTCCTTCCGGGATCGCTGGGATTGCTGGCGTCTGCAAGCATGAACAGAGAGGGCTTCGGTTTGTATGAGCCGCCTGGCGGATCAGCCCAAGACATCGCTGGAACAGGCACTGCCAATCCAGTCGCTCAGATACTTTGCATTGCTTTGATGCTGCGACACTCCTTCCAAATGGAAGAAGAAGCGCGCGCCATCGAAGCGTCAGTTGAAACAACATTGAAAGAAGGGTACAGAACGCGCGATATAGTTCGTGCGGGAGAACCAGACCAGAAGATTGTCGACACCAAGGGAATGGCAGACAGAATTCTGGAACACCTGCTGGCTATTACGGTGCCTTCGGCTGCAGTCTGCGGCTGAAGGCGCAATTAAGCGGGCACCACAGACAGTCCCGCACAGCAAAGGGTTTTTCATTCAATAATTAGAGAGGACAAGAATATGTACGGAGACTATAAAGAACACTGGTCGATGGTTGACGAACGCATGAATTCCGCAGTTCATGAGAATTATCCGGAATGGAGAAAAGCGAAAGATCGACGCAGCAAACACACCGCGCCATGCAACGTGACATACGTCAACCAGAACGGTGACAGATTCACTCGTGATGCAGACGGACGAGTTTCCACTTTCAGATATCGCCACTGTGATACCACGTACTCCATGACCTACGATGACGACAATAATGTTGTTAGCATCAGCAGCTCAAGCGGCTGGACCTGGACAAAGATGGATGACGGCGAGGGCTGGTTGGTTCGTAATTACTTCGATGCGTGGCATGTTGCTGCCAGCGAATGTGGCGAAGTAGCTGTAGACGAGCAGGGCATAACTTGCACCACTGGTAGTGCATCCGTACTTGGCTTGCCAGAACGTCCGTAGTAAAAGCTAAACAACCTTCAATTTCTTGTGTAGTGAATGGCGATTCAAAGTGACATTCACTACGCGAGTTTGTTTTTGAATAATCCGCCAGGCTAGGTGAAGCCAAGCGGATGGGCTCTGGTGTATTTCCCGCCAGTTTCAATAAAAGAGGAAATGCCGAAACGCGTCAAAAGGTAATTGAGAAGTTTGGAACCAAAAAGCTTTGAATTCTTTTCAAAGCTATACGCTACGCAAAAGGGCTTCGTGCTGATGCTTGTGTCACTAGCATTCGAACGGTAGCCTCACTTCAAAGGTTGTGTGAAAAGATCCTCAATGTCCGAGGGCTTCATTCCATTGCCTATTCCGAAAATGAGTTGAGCCTTGTCTTTAGCCCGCGTGAATCCGGAAGGTATTTTTGAGATTGCATTTGCAAGAGGAATACGTCCGATAGTTTTTAGAGTAAAGACATGTACCCAGTGTCTTCGCGCTTTCACCTGAATAGGAAGGCCGTACTGTGTGGGAAGGTGAAAAAGGCCGCACCAGGCAATTACCGCGGCTTTTGAACATGGTGGGTTCTGCATGCACCAGAAGTCGACCACGGGTTGTGGGGGCTGGTTTCTCCAACCTCGATAACCAACGTAGTGCGAGCATTTTTGCCCACATAATGTAGTTCTTTCGATAAATTCTACGCGTTCCAATTCCCGTCTTCGCCTTGGTTCGTTATCAGAAAGTCTCCATTGGTCAAAGGGAACGCGAAGGAAACTCTTATTTTCGAAGTTTACGTTTACTACATTGTCAGGGTCACTTGAATTCCAGAGAGTTAAGCCAAGCTTGTTTCGAGCGCCAATTGCCGTCGAAGTTATTGTAAAGGCGACAGGTCCATATTCGCTGCTTATACCAGTAAGCTTTAGCGCCGACTCGGATGCTGCAAAGACTGGACCGATTAGTAAAAATGCTATTGTGATTAGACAAAGCAGAGCCCCCATCGGAAACGAACTCTGCTTTGTAAAAATCATCATGGATTTTTTATACACGCGGGCTACTGGTGCGAAGTGGCCAAAAACGGCACTATATCATGAAGACCAATATGAGCTGAGCCAGACAAAGGCTTGGCACTAGTCGAATCGCCTGCCGGACAACCATTCGTTTGTCATTCTTATTCCCGCGCCTGCCATTTGAACGCCACCTGCCACAACTCTCAGCCTTGGATTGAGTCTGAGAGCCGGTCCGCCAATCATCATTAGATCACTACCGACATTTATACCGGCATTAATCCTGTCGGCTGTGCTTCCATCAAAAATAGCGTTTTTTAGAAAAGGTAGATCCGTTTGATATAAGTTTGCAGCCGCAAGACCTGGAAGCAAAGCATTTCCCCAAATAGTACCCTTGCCTCGCAAGTCGGCTGCCAATGCAAAGCCGGAACCTGCGGCAATGAAAGATGAAGTGATTTGCTCGTTGTGCATTCTGAAGCGATCGGGAAAAAGGTAGCTTTTAGCACCGCTATCCTGTTGTTGCCGTCCAAGCAGAGCTTTCAAATCATCGACGGTGGTGAATTGCGCTTTCAACGCTTCGGTGTCAATCAATTCGCGCAGAGGACTGGACTTTTCTGTAGCGTTGGGAACAGCAACACGTGCCAGTCCTACAACTTCGCCCTTTGCGTTCAAAAGCGGACCTCCGCTATTGCCAGGCTCGATATGAACGTAGGCCTCGATGCTCAGGCGCTGAGGATTAAAACCAAGAGTAGCACCGGATTTCAGATTGTCCACAGTTCCATTGGATAGAAACAATTTGTCCCAGCCATGCGGGTGACCAAGGGCATAAACCTTGTCTCCTGGCTGAAGTGAGTCGGCTGTTTTTGCAAGGGGCAGCGCTGCAAACTGGTTCGGGGCTCCCGGATTGCTTATCTTCAACACTGCCAGGTCGGCAGTTGAGCGATGCTTGTCGATTCGTGCATCAAAAACGCGACCATCTGATGTTTCCAGGGAAATTGACTTGGCTGATTCAACAACGTGATAGTCGGTTGCAACTGTTCCATCTTTATCGATGAAGAAACCCGTTCCTGAAACTTTGGAATCGTTCCCTTGAACTAATATTCTGACGACTGCATCTTTGCTTTTCTCGTAGATCTTCGCGGCATCATCATTTTTGCGAAAAATTTGTGTAGTCTTTTCAGAAGCAGGTTCTCCCAAGCGCAACACTGGAACTTCAATCAGTTTTTCACCGGCAGCGGCTCTGGTGTTTAAGTCTGAAACATCCTGCGGTGGGAGGAGACGGGGAAGTCGTTCTTGTCTCGGTTCTAGACCCCGAATATCATTCCAGAGCGCAACGCTGGCATCAAATTCGAAAATACGCCCTTGCGAATAAACGGGCGAGATGACGTCGTCGTCAACTTTTCTGCAGTCTGCTTTTTCGATCAAGAGTGCACTCCTTGCGATCTGAAGTGTCTCCTGTCCCTGCTCGCATCGGGCAGTCGTATTTTCATGTGAGGGTGCGCAGGAGGAATTTCACTTACTATTTAAGCGCGCAAGAGTAACAATAAAGTATCATTGGCGACAGCCCGCCGTCTGCCGCGCTTTCCACTTGTCGAGTTTCACATTTAGTTTACATTTGGCGGCAATCGCACTCTGGCGTGTATACTGATTTGTGTTATCCCCCAGGAACGGACGCAATGAGCAACAGCTCCACATCGCGCATCCAATTCGCTTCTTGCCCATCAATGGCTGGCAAGATGTGTCCGTCCACCCTTTGTGCTACCTGCATGTGTCCCCACTGGGGACAATAAAAACAGGTTGCAGTACAACCATCTTTAAATTGAATAGTTTTTTTGTTGCTTGCTTTTGCCGTGTTGGCATAAGGAAGATCGAGAGTTCGTAAGAGAACTGACGATAGTTCTTGGCGAAGGCTGTGAAGGCACAACATCAGTAAATGCACCGAATATGGTGTCGCATTTGTCGCGTGGTTTGATCTGCGCTGCGATGCGACTGCTGAAACACGTCCCTGAACAAGACGTAGAACATGCGAACAAACCGTCCCTGAACAAGACGATATGACCGAAAAGACCGTCCCTGAACAAGACGACATCAATACAAGATCTCTAAATTCAAAGGAATACGAAAATGGCAAATCTGTTTATTACAAACGCAACTGGTTATATTGGATCCGCAGTGGCAGAACAATTCAAGTCACACGGCTACACTGTCACAGCATTGGCCCGTTCTGACAAAGCTGTAGAAGAGCTGCAAAAGCGCGGCTACAAACCTTATCGCGGCGACCTGCGCAAGCCACAAGAGTTCGAGCAGGCAATTAAAGAAGCTGACGTTGTCATCCACACTGCAGCTACCAATGACAAGGATTTCGGAACTGTCGATCAAGCAGCAACGGAAGTGATTCTCAATGCATTGAAAGGCACAGACAAAACCTTCATCTATACAAGCGGCGTTTGGGTGCTCGGAAACACCGGCAGCATCTTGGCTGATGAAACCACTCCTGCCAATCCGATTCCTTTTGTTACCTGGCGCGTTGAATTGGAAAATAAGGTCCTTGAAGCGAAAAACTATGGCGTTCGCTCTATCGTCATTCGTCCAACAGTTGTATACGGCAGAGAAGGCGGCTTGATCGCCAGCATCTACGCTACAGCACAAAAAGACGGCTATGCTCGCTACATCGGTGAAGGCCAAAACCATGTTTCACTGATCCACATCGATGACCTGTCCAACTTGTATTACATCGCTGCAGAGAAAGCACAAGCCGGTGCACTCTTGCACGCGAGCAACGATGAGCCGCAAACGCTCAAGCAGATTGCAGAACTCGTTGCTGTTGCAGGCGGACAGCCAGGACAAGTAAAGTCTTGGCCGATCGAAGAGGCAAGAAAAATCTATGGACCTGCCGTCGATGGTTTTGTTCTCGATCAAAAAATCGATTCCAAAAAGACACGCGAATTATTGGCTTGGCAATTGAAAGCGCCATCGCTTGCAAATGAATTGCCAGTCTACGAGCGAGCTTACGCAGGTTCCACCAAGAAATAGTTTTCCTCCCATGTGATTTGATAGCAACTAGCGTGCAAGCTCCGACTAACCATCGGGGCTTGTGCGTTCTTGCGTATCATCATCATTGCGATACCAGTCTTAAACTGTTCTACCGCAATTATTTCTTCGGCTTCTTCCACTCTCCCATTGCGGTGTACATTTGCTCGACCGTAAGCGCGGCTCCTTGCGGAATGCGTCCGTCTCTGCCCGGCGTCGGATCGAGATTTGGATTCAAACGATCGACGCTGCGGCTCCAGGTGTTGTCCACAAGAATTCGTGCCGGCTTACCATCTGCTGCTGGGATGAAGTCTCTAATAATAACTTGGTGTGGTCCTTCCTCTTCAGTAACCGCATTGGCAGAGGTTGAACTTAGCGCGCCGTCACCTTTGAACGGCTCGAAGTTTGTGTCTACTCCAGCCATGATTGGCAGCTTGCCTTGTTTTTTCAGTTGCGTAAGCATTTGCTCGAATTGTTGTGGGGTTTTCGGCTGCAATACCGATGGTGCTGGACCGTCGAGTGACTCAGTACGCTGAATCGCGACATGTGTTTCTGGCTTGCCGGTTATTCGGCTGACGATTTTTGCATATCCGTCATCAGGAACAGATGGAAAATGCTCGTCTCCACCTTCAACAGGACGCCCTGTCTTCTTGTCGACTAGCCGTTCCCCATTGTCGGTCGGATTTCTTTGCGGTCCGCCTGGCTGATCTTGATAGCCACCGTCCTGACGGGGGTTGATTTGCGTATACTGTTTGCCCTTGTCGGTCCAAAACAGGTTCGATGCAGTTACTTGAAAAATCTCGCTGGCATGAGTGCGGATTTTGTCGTTCTCTGGCAAAAGCGATTCTCCGTGCGGTTTTCTGTCTATGTCTACGCGCGTGCCATCCAACGGTGATCTGAAAAATCCTCTTTCAGCAACATCAGCGACAAGTTTCGCCGCGGCTCCGGGCGTGCGGGCATAGGTTCTGACTTCTGTTGCAGCCACAGAGCATGTATTGTAATTGCCCTGATAAACGGAGGAAGGTTCGCCGGCGTGTTTCATAATCTGGCTCGCCAGGCGGTTCATATCACTTTTGTTGAGCTGGTTATTTCCATCATTGCGAAGCAATCGAGCAACATTGTCGTACGTCGACTGAACCTCTCCTGGGTTTGTCTCTTTCTTCTGCGCGCGCTCTTCAAGCTGTCTCATGCTTGTCGCGAAAGTATTCATATCTAGCCCGCGACTTTGGGCTAGCTCCATGACTTCTTTTCGTGACTTGAGCAATCCCGGATTGTCATTGCCGAGCGCCCAGTCTTTTGTCGGATCGACTTTGTCGTTTAGAGCTTTGGCATCAGTGACTCGCCCAAACTGCTGGAAAAGCTCAGCGGAGTTTCTGGGAATCGAGCCTAAAAGTCTATTGGCATCGCCGGTGGGATTTGCGTCAAACACCGAGCTGTATATATTGGTCGCAAATGCCGGCATCTGTGCAACTGTCGTGTCGCTGACAGGGGGCGTGTCGATTTTGGGCGCCTGCTGCAGCAATGCCACCGGGTCAAAGGTGCTTTCCTTTGGCGGCGCCGGCTTGGCTACTACGGCTTCGGTGTTTTCGGGGGCTGTCATTTGGTAAGAAACCTGCTCGAGCGTTGCATTGCCTGCATTGCTAAGCGCAAAAAAGGTCTGTATCGGTCACAGGGACCGGCAGTCGAACATTGAGAGAGTACACGGGGTCAAGATACAAGCACAGGTTATCAATATGACTGTGAACAGATCGTGAAGCCCACCTGTCGGCTCTTGTGGGCGGTAGGCAAGGGGGCGGGCGATACGGGCACCGAGGTAACCCCAAATTTGGGTTAATATACTAGCGACGCCCCCGAGGTTTCGGTTCTTAACCCATGTCAAAGATTCTCCTGGTTGAAGATGACGAAGAGATGGCCGGCTGGCTAGAGGATTGGTTCAAGCAAGAGAATTTTGTCTTCGAGTCGGCACATTGCGGCGAAGATGCTCTACAGCTGATGGACCAATTCGAGTTCGACGTAGTGATTCTCGATTGGGGCTTGCCCGATATCACCGGGATTGAAGTCTGTAAGCGCTATCGCAGTAAAGGCGGAGAAGCGCCGGTGCTCTTCCTGACGGGCAAAGGCGATATTGATGATAAAGAACAAGGGCTGGATTCCGGCGCGGATGACTATTTGACCAAGCCGTTTGATGTCCGCGAGCTGGCCGCTCGTGTCCGCAGCCTGTTGCGCAGACCAAAACAAATTTTGCCTGTCGAGCTGACCATCAACGGTGTTGCGCTCGACTTGAAAACGCGGGTAGTAAGAGAGGGCACCACAAACTTGCGTTTGATGCCCAAAGAATGCGCCTTATTGGAATTCCTGATGCGGCACCCGGACACGATTTATTCGTCTAAAGCCTTGCTTGATGCTGTTTGGCGATCTGACAGCGACTCATCCGAAGACACAGTCCGTACTTGCATGCGGACATTGCGGCTAAAACTGCAAAAACTCGGGCGTGATGACTTAATCAAAACCATTCTTGGCTCAGGCTACATTATCGAAACTCCGAAATGAATACACGCAAAAAGTGAAGACGAATTGCTCAAGGAGTTAAAGCAATTCGCCCTGCACTCTTTGTCGCGCCGTTTTACTTCATTTGGACAGTGCAGACGACCGGTTGTTCAGCATCAGTCTTTTTGAATAGTGCGACCATGCGGACCGGTTTTTTCACAGAACCTGGTGACGGAAATGGGGCCGAGTTTTTGATCGCTTTGATAAGCGCTGTTCTTGTCACGGACGATTGACCTTCCGCCGGAGCGTCTTCGTCATCGAGCAGGCGCAGGTGATTGACGTTGCCGTTGGCGTCCATGTCAAAACCAATCTTCGCTTTTACTACGTCAAACCCACTGGGTACTGAGTAGTTCTTCACGATCTTGGTAGAGATTTCTTCCAGATACGCCTTGTTGTCGCCCTTCGTGCTTTCGCAGCTAGATGCTTTGTTGCACTCTGCGTTGGTGGCAAGGGTGGTGCTCATGGCAAACGCACAGAGTAAACCTGTCACTGCGGGCAGAAGATTTTTCTTCATTGCAATTGTCCTTTTAGTCCAGTATTAACTAGGAACGGTGGCGAGACCGCCACTATGACAAGGCGATTTTAGCCCATGAAATAGCGCTTTTCGGCAAGTTTGATTTATTTTCCTTTCGGGAACATCGCTCAAAAAATTTCGTCGCAACCGCTTGGAATCGATTTTTCATTTGCGAGAATGTTTCGTTTGCATTGGGGATTCTCACATGGCTATGGTGAAAATTCACTTGCCAAAACTATTGACACCCCGATAATAGCCAATACGCTTAAACCGCACAAATCGGACCAAGAGTCGCTTTTGGCGAACTCTCCGCTTGGCGTTCGATAACTATAGTGCAAACATAACCGTCAAAATTCGGATCCACGCAGTCGATTTCGCAGATGATTTTGCGCAATTGATTTTCCGAAACTCAATT
>PNLN01000061.1 GCA_013823055.1 Cyanobacteria bacterium DS2.3.42 | reverse complement strand
GGCTGAACCAGACCGCTGGAGGAGTCCAGAAATAGCTGAGAACAAACGAAAGCACAACGCCAAGCAGCGAACCGGCCAAATTCAAACCGTACGCCTTGAGTGGCTTCTCACGCTCCATTAGCGCGCCGCACAACTGACCAACGGGCATGAGCGTGAGAGCAGTGAGAAGAAAAACCGTTGAAAGGAAAAAATACACCACGGCGAATTGCCCTGCTGAGTGGGCCGCCGATAGATGCAGGTGATACTGTTCGCTAACCGGCATGATTTGCAATACGGTGTTGAGCGTCTCGCCGAGCGAAAAGCGCAAAGAAGTGAGAAACAAAAACTGCAATGCAAGCAGCGGAATTACTAGCAAAAGCGGGATCTGCTTTTGTTTGGAGGCCGCATAACCAAGCCCCAATCCGGCAAAACAGGAAAGCAGGCTGAAATTTTTGTAGTAAGCAAAGACAAGAAAAAGTGTGCCCTGCCAGCGAATCAAGCTCAGTTCCAGAAAGAGTCCCAAACCTGCGCTGATGGCAATAGCGAGCGCTAGTTTACGTGGGCTCAAGCTCTCCACGAAATTGTGCATGGCCTCTGCATCGTCGTAAATCGATTGCATCCAATTCGCCACTTGTGGGCTGCGCGACATCAGGCGGTAGACTGCACCACAAATCAACAAAGCAGCGCTGCCCAGCACCACGACTATCCAATGATCTTTTGTGTAAACAGAAATCAGGTACAAAAAAGTGGCTGCCGCAACCAGAAAACAGAGAGCGACGATTAAGTAAACCCATTTGAGATAGAGCTTTGCCAAGAGAGAATTCCTTCGTGGAGATGTGTCAATGATAGCCTCTGGATTACCTGATAGAGACTACAAGTAAAAGCCAAGTGGGGTTTTTAGAATTTATACTATATCGTTTAATAAAAAAACACAGAAAAACAAAAATTCGACAATGCCTTGATTACGTAAAAAACAGGACAAACACCCAGTCTCCCACTGGAGAGACTGGGTGTTGGCCTGCGATGGTGCTATTTCTTGTCGGCGGGTGGAGCGAGGCGGTGATCCACGTTGTCGTGGTTGTCTCCGCCACCTGCACCAACACTGACGTCGATCGGCGGGTGATCTTCGGGTTCGGGCTGGTCGGCCTTTTCTGAGTCCTTGCGCTGTTTCTCCCTGAGGTCGTCCATGAACTTCTGCGGCAGGTTATTGCCGGTGATCCAGTAGACGACGCCGTAGATTACGACGGGAAAAATCAGAACAACGCTCAGGACTGCCACAGTTTTGTCAGCGTCCATTGCCAGGGTGAGACCCTGCAAAGCCGCCATGATTGCAGCGAGCGCAGCAAGACCAAGCACGACCAACAGAAACAGCCCGAAGAGTAGGGCTAGTGCTGCCATGGTATCTCCATTTGCTTATTCAGGATTTGAAGTCTGACTGCCGGAATCCGGCAGCCAGACGGGATACATTGGTGGTCGTTACTTGATCACCTTGTAGCGGCTGTTGACGGTCGGGTCGATGTAAGCGCGAACATCTTGGGGATGCACGCTCACAACCAGTTCGTCACCGCGCAGAAAGTCGTGCACGTAGCCGTACTTTCCATCGACGTAGATGCGGCCTTCCGCCATCTGCGAGGTGACTTTCAGCTCGGCATGCGGGCTGAGAGCACCGCCGCGCAGCTTCCAGTCTTCGCCGGGGCGAATGCCGGGTTCGCGCACCAGATACTGAAACTGGCGTTGCGTGATCGGCAGAATCTTGCCTCCGGCACTGCGGTTGACAGCGGTGCTGCCCGACGCAGTCGAGACGTAGATGCCCGAGGAGCGCTGCACTTCGGTGGTGTCACCCACAGAGAGAATGTAACGGCAGGTGCCGGCGGGGCTGAGGTCGTGAACGAGAACTTCATTCAAGACAGGCACCGGCAGAACCTCTCCGTTGAGCTTGAGCTGCAGTCGGGCGAGGCGATACCAGCGAAGCTTGCCGGAGATGATGTCGTCGAGAACTTGACCGATGGTGTCACCGTCCGCCAGGCAGAAATGGCCCAAGCTGCTCGGCTTGGCGGAGTTGACGCCCAGGATGGGGATGTCGGAGTGCTCTCGTGCTGTGTACAGGAGAGTGCCGTCGCCACCGACAGTCAGTTTCAGATCGACGTCATCGGCGACGACATAACCAGTTTGCCGACTGACTACGTCGTAGGGGATGCCGCGCTCGCTCAAAGCCTGTTCGACTTGAGCCAGCGAAGCTAGATGTTGTTCGTGGGACGAGGAAACTGTTCTCACGACTTCGGAGCCGTCGGCGATGAGCTTCAGGAAACGGGGGTCCTTCTTCTCAATCGCTTCGGTTTGATACGTCGAGTCCTTGTGGATCACCAGAACTCGGCGCAAAGTCCGACCGGGATGTTGCTTTTTCATAGGTTTTTGGCCTTTTCATGCGTCGGAGAACCGCTCTGAGCGGGTTTCCGAATCCGGTTGCGAACGCGGGCACCGATCCTCGACTCAAAGTCGAAATCAGTGCCCGTGGGCGTGATGGGAAAGTGTGATGAAGAGCTTTTGGAGCTGAGTTATTCCAGAAAAATAGTGAAGGTAGTTACGTGTTTGAACGTAGTTAGTACGACTGGCCTAACTCAAGTGAAGAATTCTGATGGTTTACAAGGGGACTTAGTCTAGTTCGCGCGAACTTAAGCTCACTTAGTTAGCGCATCTCATTTATTCAAGATCCATTGTCTTTAAGGCACAGGCCATTGCTTGACAACCATCTGCTTTGAGACTGTAGGTGAACTCTTTTCTCTACCCAATCTCGTTGTAAGAAATATCGCTAAAGCTTCCAGCACGCCAACCACACCGAACCCTCCTTCACGACTCAGTCGTGCGGGTTGGATTTGTTGGAGGCTAGGGTAGCGAATTCGAGCGCTTTTCTTCGCGACATTGCTCTCTGCTCGCGCAGTTAGCAACGTAACTCATTTGCGGGCGTTCTGCAGATGCGTTGAAGAAGAGCTTCCCGGCACCGCCCACTCGACGAAAGTCGACGACTGCGCTGCCTAATAACAACCAAGCGATGAAAATCGCGTTTCCCCGAAGGAGGGGCTTATGAAGCATTCTATTTTGGATGGCACTCAGTCCCTGTACTTTCAGTCGGGGAAAGAGCGCTCACCTGATTTCGCGTTGTCGTTCTCAGAACGTGCCGCGCGTCCCTACGTGATTCGACTGACTGGTGGCTGCGCGCTGATGACCTCAGCCGACGCTATCGGAATGAAGAATCTCACCGATGCATTGCGCGGAAAAGTCGATGGCCGCTTGCGGCATCCGCGCTTCGCTGGTTTCGCCATCTTCGGCGGCACCCGCATGCGCTCGATCCACGACCCGAAGGTTATCGTCCCAGGCATCACGGAAATCTTCCCAGCAATGGCGAAGGACTCCCCCGGTCTGGTCATGCTTGGCATGATTCCCAACTTCCAGTCGGTGACTCGCTCCAAAAAGCGTGGTCTCAGGGACAAGCTCATCTTGTCCGTCGACGAAAAGAAGGGAGTCATCACAACGGTTCACGAAGAGCTTCGTTCGGTACTCTTCCTGCAGCCGACGCCCGACCGTGAAGACGTTTGGGACGACGAGTACAAAGAGTGCTTCCGGCTTGTGAAATCCCTTCACGAGCGCGATTGGAAGTCCTTGCTCGTTGTCTACAACGGCGGAACGGTCACCAAGCGTGAAATCGAACTCTGGCAGGCCTGGGCTCAAAGGGAACCCGGGCAGTGGAACATCCTCATCATCAAGGACTCCGGTCGCGTCGCAACTGAATACTGCGAGCTGCTCGAGACCAACGAAGAGTTCCGCACTGCAAATCCTTGCTTCCATGTGGCTGAAAACGACCCGGCCTCCATCAACGCCAAGCTGGACGAGCTGGGCGCTATGGTCGAGCCAGTCATGGAAGAGCCGCTGAATAAACCAAATAACGTGGTCAAACTGCGTTTGGTCGGTTAACGCCGGCTTTGGTTTACCAGCGTCTAACTTCGGCATCCAGCTACGGATGCCCTTCCGCTGTGACCGGTAATTCTGCCGGCGCAGCACTTCCCCCGTTCGCAAAAGGGTCTGGCGAATGGACAGGGATTGAATCAGACCCACCAGGAGCAAATTCGCTATGAGCAACAAGCAAAACGCCGGCTGCGCTTTCGACGTCGTTTCCGACGGCAACCCGTTCAACACCAACCTCGTCAACGCGCCCTTCCTGCCGGGCAACCTGCCCGTCGCGGTGCGCTACGCCGGCGGCTGTTCGGGTATCGACGCGGAAACCGTCGCCAAGATGCCCGCGTATTTCGAGGCCGCCCACCGCGGCCTGGGCAAGATCGTTGCGTTCTCCGGCGGCACGATGAACACCGAGGACAAGGTCGTCGACGGCAAGACCGTTCGCACCCCCGTCGGTTTCACCATCACCTACGTGCCGTCCCTCCTGAAGGCGCTCTACGGCGCCTACGCCATCTCCACGACGCCCCGTACCGAGCAGATGACGCTCGACCCGGACTTCGGCGGCGTGGTGCTCACCAGCCATGGTGACCGCGTCGACTACCGCCAGGATCGCGCGGTGATCATGCAGGTGGACGCGGCCGACATCGCCGAGTCCGACTGGTCCAAGGACGTGATCCCCTACCTGACGCTGCTGGCTGCCTGGCAGAAGCAGGGCGTCAAGGTCGCGGTCGTCGCCTTCAACGGCGGTGGCGTGACCAAGAAGGAGATCTACTGGGCCCTCGAGCGCGGCGTTCCGGTGATCGCAGTGCGCGGCTCCGGCCGTCAGACCGACGCCTTCATCGAGGCGTTCGAGAAGGGCGAGGCCAAGGTTCCCGGCGCCGGTGGTGACGAAGTCGCCGTCGACACGGACCTGGTCAGCATCTGCTCGATCGACGACGCCGAAACGTTCCGCGCGGCGCTGATCGCCCGCGGCATCATCACCGAGACCGAGGAAGGCTGCGGCTGCACCGAGTAACATCGGCGCCGGCGAAGTCTAACTTCTCCCTCTGCGAGGCGCACGGCACAGGCTGTGCGCCTCGCTCCTGAGGGTTCACCATCAACATGTCAGTCTGAAATCGAGGCATAACCATGGGATTCGTTCTCCAACTGTTTTGGCTTGTGTTCGCAGGCGCCTTCAAGAAGCTCTGGCTTCCGGCGGTGGCTGTGATCGCCGTCATCGCGCTCATCGCCTTCCTCTCCGGCGGCTCCGCTCTCTGGGCGGCAGGCATCTCGGCAGGCGTCGCACTGGTGGCACTGATTGTCGCCAGCATCGCCGGCATCAATCGCGGCTGGTAAAACCACAGCACCGTCACTACCGGTGGTGCTAAACATCAACGTGCGGAACCCGACGGTATTTACCGTCACGAGGACAAACATCATGATCCAAGAGCGCTTGAAGCAGGCACTGAAGGACGCGGACACCAACGGCGGAGGCATGGACGTCGACCAGATCGCCTGGTTGATCGGCTCATTCCCCGGCTACAACGGCGAGCGCCTCAAGGCTCTCTGCGAAGGATGCCCTCGCATCGAGAAGCTCCTTCCCGAGATGAACGCAGAGCCCAGCGACACGCAGGCACTGCTCCGGATCAGCCACTACATGAACAACGAAGACACCGTCGGCAACGTCGCCGACCTGATTCGTCGCTTCATTCGCGGCTAGTCGCGACAAATCGCTGACGCGATTATCGAAAGGCGTGATCAGGAACAGTTCTGCTGTTTCTTTTCCCGCCTTTCGTTTTTTCTACTTCGGTTACTAGTCATTATAGTTATCAAGAGAAACATCAAAACACGCACCGATCTTGCCATCAGCTGTGGTATCGCCAGTGCCACTAGACAGGCACCGCCGGTAGGAGCATAATGGCGTTGCAGATGAAGCAATTCACATGCGCAATCAACCACACACAAACGGTCCAAATCAATAGCTAGAAAGGGCTAAACACATATGCACAACCCCGCCCAAGCGCTAGTTCCCATGCTAGCCCAAGCGAGGGACACAGATATCCAGGACAACTTTTTTCAAACTCTCCAACGAGAAGATGAAAAGGTGATTGAAATCCTGGAGAGACAAGATCTCTCTCAACGCAATATGGCGACTGTCCTAGAAAGTCTGGAGTTCGCAAACGACAGGCTGGCTACGGCAATGCACCGCATTGGTTATCTGGAAGGCAAAGTCGAATACTTGGAAGAACAAAACAGTGTTCTGCCGATGATCGAAGCAATCGCCAACAGAGTTCCGGAGCTGGAGCAAGAATCACTCGATTTGAGAACTCTTTTGATCGAGCGCGAATTGCACCTTGCCGAAACCCACTTGGAACTGAAAATCGCAAACGAACGCCTTGAGCTGGTTCATTCCAGCTGGTGGTGCCGCTTCTGGGGATGGATGACCGATACACCGGTCTGACCTTTCTGTTTGCTTTTTGAACTATTCAGCACGCCGCAAAAGCGTGTCATCACTCATTTGCCTCCAACTGTATCGGGCTGACGGGCAGGGCTTTGCATGCCCCGATTGTCTATGGAAAACCCCTAATTACGGCGCCTGAATTCAGGCGGGACTGTCCGCCAAAAACCGCAACCTGTAACTGTTTTAGCAAACCAAGTCAATTGCTGCGATTGCTAAAGTTAGTAATTCCACGGTGGACGGCGGTTTGAGCTGGGCATACTATATCCAACATTCAAAAGCCCCCAGTTTTTTCCGCCTGAAGTTGATACATGAACGCTTTCAAAAACACTCTTAATTGCGATCCCGAAATACTAGCCGACTTGCTAAAGGTAGGGATGGTCGACAATTTCGTCACTGCATTCAAACGCGCCGCCAGTCAAATGGACTCGCAAACTCACTTGCCGGAATTGATCACGCAAATCAACAACTATCTGGATGCTCAAGACGTCTCGAAAAAGCGCATGCGCTCCAGACTTGAGTACGCTGAGACCACCGACATGTCACCTGATCGCGTTGATGTAGTAACGCCATGCAAGTTCGTCGGAGCCGGCTGGCCAAGCCGTCGTACGATACTCATCGATCACTAAATTCCCGGACAATGCTGCTTGCCATCGTTTAAGAATACGCACTTATACTAAATTCTATAATAAAAAAAATTCAAACGAAAAGTAGCTGAAAAATGCGCGAGCACTTTCCAGCTACTTGTTCGATAACTCAGCTGCGTTCAACTTCATCAGACGACGTTTTTCTGCATGAACAACCTGACGTACAGCCTTGACGAATTTGTCGAAGACTGGCGTGGTTTTGATGCAACGTCCACTGGGAGCGAATCTGCGAGGTCCGACGAACATGGTCTTGAGCAGGTTGTTCGGAAATTCGAGTTGAACGCCCTTCTGCTTTGCCATGTTGACGAAATTGAGTTTGCTTTCGCCCCTGTGACGCGGACTGTCGGGATTGACGAGAAAACCTTGTTCGCGGAGAGCTTTGAGCATGCTTTCCTTGAGTTCCTTGTTCAATCCGCCCAGCCAAATCGTCATGTCGTCTTCTTCTCCCATTCCGTGAATCGATACAGCCACCTCAGATGCAGCAAGCATCGTCATCAGCGCTGGTTCACGAAATCGAGTAGAAGTGACGTGCAGTTCCTGAGGTTCTTCAGTGCGCAATCCCTGGAAGTCGAAGAAGTTGAAATCAGGTCCAGCACAAGCACGCGCTAGAGCCGATGTACCTTCTTCTATGTAGCCGCCGTGTGGTGAAACGATAGTAGCGAATGCGCCGCGATCCCGTGCTCGAATGCGATAGTCACGCTTATCCTTAAGCTGTGACTTGAGCGCAGGAACATCGGGGAACACATCTCTGTGAGAGCCCATGTCTTATGTCCTTCTAGCTGGTCGAGCTTGAGGAAAGTGGTGGACGAACTTCCCATGCATGTTTACCTGGCGAGCTTTTCTTACATGCCGGAGCAAGTAGAAAAAACAGGCTGGGGAAACATTGAAAAAGGGGAGGAGAAGGAAGTCCGGGGAAGAAGCGATAAAGAATTAGGACTCGATACTATCCGTTTGCGATCTCCGGATTGAAGTGCTGAAAAACAGGCGGCAAGCGCCGCAATGCAAAGCTGATAACACCAACACGCGGCACTTGCCAGCCACAAAACGCCCAGGCAGAAGTAGCAAAGAGACGCGACTTATCTGCTTTTCACAGCGAAGTCAGCACAGTTTTGCATAGCGCAGTTAGCAAAGCGCATGACAATTCAAAGTAGCCGAGCCAGCTAGAAACAGTCGAGCCAGTTCGAAGCAAGACAATTAGAACGAACGTTCTGCCGTTTGAGCGGTAACAGGAGCGGTCGCACTGCGCAGAAGAATCTTCATAGCGTCCAGCTTGCTGGCCGGGTCTAGAGATTGATCTTTGAAGATGTGCGTAATTGCGTCAATTCGACTTTGATTGAGGCTGCTTACAGAAAATCCTTTACGTTCGACCAGGCCCATGGCCTCAGCCAGATTACGGGTTTCACTGTGTTTGAGCGCTTTGGCAATGTCGCCGTCAAAACGGCTGTTTACTGTTTCGATAAAATGCGCAGCCAGAGGCGAAGACAAATGTTGCGGAACAGATTGATTTGGCTGAGCAATATTGATCGGAACTGCAGAAAACATCGGTGCTTGCTGTTGTTGGGCCTCTGCTTGTCTTTCAGCTTTTGATTTTTTCTGTTTTTTCAGTGGTGGCGCCGGCAGTGGCACAAAGGAACCGTTGGTGGCATAACTTGGTTGACTGTTGTTGTAAGTGACCGGTACTCCAATAGGCGGTATCGCTTGTGTTGTATTGGGTTGCGGAATTCCGGTATCACCCGGAGTTCCATCCTCATACACCACAGGCGATACAGGAGCACCCGGTGCACGAGCGAGCAACTCACGATCGGCTTGATCTGTAGGCTTCACCCAGCGAGCATAATTGATCTGATCAGACTTGCCTTGAGGCACTTTCAGCAAACCAGAGCTCTGCAGCTGAGTTTGATCTTCAGTGTAGTTGAGGCTGGAGCCGTAAATATTATTCTGCGGAATGACTCGATAAGAGCTGCGCGCTGCCGCCTGGATCGTTGTCGACGCAAGATAGGCCGGATTGCGATAACTCCAGGGTGTCGCCGCCAGCGGATAGACAAGCGCTCGAACGGGCCAGAGCCAATTGCCCAACCCGTATCCAAAATTGTAATACGCATGGGCGGGAGCTGCTGAAGAAACAAGCAGGGTAGCTGCTGCGCAAAAGATAGCTCCGCTTCTCAGAGTTGTTTTGAGAATTTTGTTGGTCGGGAGAGTCATTGCTCCTCCAGTTCAGCCGCCGGTATACGAGATTTGAACGGCTGCATGCCAGATCTCACTGTTTATCAAGAGATCTAATAACAAGAAAAAGGCGCATTTGCATATTAATTCGTATGCCTGATACGAAATATGATTGATTTTTCACGCTCTCATTAGTATTTACCGCACTGCAAATGCAGTCGAAGCAGCCTCAACTGCCTTGCCCGGCGTCACTTCATGGCCCAGTTTGCGAAGAACCGATTCGAGTGCTGCCAGTGTCATTAGTATGTCTCTTTCGAAAACATAGCCCATATGTCCAATACGGAAAATCTTGCCTTTAAGGTCTTCTTGTCCGTCTGCGACAAGTATGCGGAACTCCTCTTTGAGCCCTTTCCGGATGTCTGCAACAGAAATTCCGTCGGGCGGGAGAATGGCGGTAATCGTCGGAGAAGCATGTTCGTCGGCAACGAAGAGCTTCAACCCAAGCGCCTTTACGCCCGAGCGCAAAGCCTCTTTCAAACGCAAATGACGGGCAAATATTTTCTCTGTGCCGTCTTCACGCATCATCAAGAGCGACTCTCTAAGCCCTGCTACGAGTGAAACATTGGGAGTGGCAGGGGTGGTATCTTGCTCCAAACTTTTTTTGTATTTGCGCAAGTCAAAATAAAAACGCGGTGTCTTGCAATTTTCGCTGACTCTGACGGCCCGATCGGAAAAGAAAATGATCGCCAATCCGGGCGGCAACATAAGCGCTTTCTGGCTGCCTGTGACAAGTACATCTACTTCCCATTTATCGATGGGCAGATGTACGGCACCAAAGCTGGTGACAGCATCGACAACGAGCAGGGCGCCATGCTCTCTAACCAGCTTAGTGATTGCTTGAAGGTCGTTAATTACGCCAGTCGATGTTTCATTGTGCGTGACCGTGACGACTTTGATTTGCTTGTCTTTGTCTTTCTTCAGCTTGTCGGCAAGCAAGACCAGGTCTATAGGCTGCCCGGCTTCGGAAATGACGCGTTCTACTTTGGCACCGTATGCCTCGGAAATTTTAGCCCAGCGCTCGCCGAATACGCCAACGATTAAGGACAGCACGCGATCGCCACTGTTTACCGTATTGGCAATAGCCGCTTCCATTGCGCCCGTGCCCGATGATGTGATTACAAAAGGGTCTTTGGCTGTTTCACCCAGCCATTTCAAATCATCAACGGCTCCGCGCAGCATCTTGGAGAATTCCGGCGTTCTGTGACCAATCGGGTGTCTGGCCACTGCTTCTAAAACCCTGTCCGGAACCGGAGTTGGGCCGGGAATCATCAAAAACTCGCGTGCTTGCATCAGGCACACCTCAAACAAAGGGAGACGGTGCGGTTATTTCTTGGGAGAGCGTGTTTTCTGCTTCCCGCCTTGAACCGGCTCAATAATCTCAAATTGCTCGCCGCTTAAGGGCCCTTTGTAAACTTCGACTTTCTCAATCACATCATTTTTCACGATAACGAGCGCCTGCTGCACTTCCGGAAAACAGTCCGTCCATGACTTGCACTTGACGTTGTCGCAGTTGAAGTAACCGACCGACTTGATATTGCCACCTTTTGGGTGGGTCTCAGGACGGCAAATCGCGCCTTCCCAATTGAGTTTTTCACCTGGCTTGTAATTCTTGTTTTCCAGGCATCCAAGCCGAAAGCCGACGCCGGAAGTGACCCTTTCATTGCAAAAAGGACAGATCAGGTCGTCGGCGTAAACGGTGTTGAAGGTCAAGCGAAAAACCGGACCTAGCGAACTTTAGCGCGTATGGTTTGCGAATTTGAACTCAAGGTTGAATCCAAGAAGTTTTCGCCAATCGCCTTTTCGGCTTTCTTAATGAAACTGGCTTGCTGCAATCTTTGCTCAGCAATTTGTGCAGCGGCTTCTTGAGGCAGAACACCTTCGCTTTCGGAGCGGCTGAGAATCAAATCGATGGTTTCGTAGATCTTGCTGACTTTGTTGAGAACCAACTCTTTGTTGTAGCCGTCAATTTCGGCAGCTACATTAATCAAACCGCCGGCGTTGATGGCGTAATCCGGGCAATAGACGATGCCTTTGTCGGCGAGCGCTTTGCCGTCCAGGTCATTTTCCAACTGATTGTTGGCAGAGCCGGCAACGATTTTGCACTTCAATTGCGGAATAGTGCGTTCGTTAAGAATGGCACCCAGAGCGCAAGGAGCGAAGATGTCGGCATCTACTGCATAGATTTGATCCGGAGTGACGACAGTGGCGTCGAATTCTTGCACAACTTTTTCTACTTGATTCGGGTAGATGTCGGTGATGATCAGTTTCGCACCAGCAGCGGAAAGATAGCTGCAGAGGTGGTAGCCAACATTGCCTACGCCTTGCACGGCAACTTTGACGCCTTCCAATTTTTCACCCAGTCCGGCATGTTTCAATGCCGCCTTGATGCCCTGGAAACAACCGAAAGCTGTCATTACTGAAGGGTCGCCGGAGCCGCCTTCATTGCTTCCGCCCACGGCGTACTTGGTGAAATTGCGGATGTAGTCGATGTCTTTGACGGACATGCCGACATCTTCGGCGGTGATGTAGCGACCGGCTACCGATTCGACCGCTTTACCGAAAGCTTCCAGAAGTTCAGGAGTTTTCTCAGTGCGAGCATCGGCAATAACGACAGCTTTTCCGCCGCCCAACTTGAGATCGGCGACAGCCGCTTTGTAGGTCATGCCGCGAGAAAGGCGCAATACATCGCGAAGAGCAGCAGCTTCGTCGGAGTACTTCCACATGCGGCAGCCGCCCAGAGAAGGTCCAAGAACGGTGCTGTGCACACCGATAATTGCCTTCAGTCCGGATTCCTTATCATGGAAGAAAACGACTTGTTCATGACCGTATGCATCGAGATCGTGAAACACACCCATCATTAACGGCTCTCCTAAAAGTATTGGGAAGGATTTGAGGTTGGAACGTTTTTGAAAACGTCAAATTAGGTCCCAACAGAATTTTGCAGCCTAATCCTGCAAAGTTTCGCAATCGTTAGCTTATTGCAATTTTCTGACGTCAAGAACCCAGAAACGCCGCGCCTGTGGGAAACAGATCCTTTAGGGATCATGAAGACCGCAAACCACATGATAGAGAACATAAGTTTGCCTATTGAAAAATCAAAAAATTAGCGCCCACTCAGAAAGCGGGCGCCAAGAACGTTTTTCAGATCAATATATGAGCACCATTGCGCTTTTCGACTATTTCAATTTTTCAAAACGGAAAACTTGAATATCGTCAGCGTAGTACCTGAGCGCATCTTCAACGGTCGGGAAATAGTCTTTGTGGACGACCGAGACAAAGTCCGTATGGTTGAGGCGGCAAACGCCTACCTTGAAGCCCTTTTCCTGAAACGCTGTGACGAAATCATCAGGAGCGTAATCCTTAAGAGGCAAAACCGATTCATTGAGGATGATTTTCTTCCAGTCGAACCATTGCGGATTGCCGGTATGGCAGCCGGTTGCAGCGTAGTAAACACCGCCAGGCTTCAAGAATCCGGAAATGAAATCAGCATGTTCCCCCAGATTTTGCATCAAATAGATGACTTCATAACTGAAGGCGTAGTCTACTTTTCCTTTGTATTTGTCTGCATTTTCAGCAAGCAAATATTCGATCGGACGTTTTTCAACCAGCGATCTGGCTGTTTCCAACGACTTATCTGCAATGTCGATGCCAACGCCGTCTTTGAATTGGCGTTGATCGTGCAGCAGACGTAAAAAGCCGCCGCATCCGCAACCAAAATCAAGAACAGTCTTACCTTTGATCTCATCTTTGTCCGAAATGCGCTTAATAAAGCTGCCCCAGTATTGCTCGTGATACTCGTTCATTTCGAGATCGCGTCTTTCTTCTTTCATCCAGGTGGAAATGGCGGTCACGTAACACACTCCTTCGTGTGAGGATTTGGCGCTGGCTCTCATTCAGCAGACGGCGATTATAGCCTGATGAGAATCAGTCTCAGGAGGAATTTTCATTTCTATTACTTTCCATGTACGCAAAAGGCATTGCCGAGCCATGTGAGACAAAAAAAACGACAAAATGCTAACTTATACCTAGCAAGTGCTAGAAGGTAATAAGATGCCAAACCGGTCCAAAAAGATTGTGTTTTGGGGGACAGTGCTTACAACTGTTTCGTTCCTTATTGGACTTTTTCACTCTGCTCTGCCGACAGTTTTCCTGGTTATATTGACGGCTGGGCTCAGTATTCCTCTCATCCTGGTTACTGGCCTGATTACTTTGGTGTTCAGCCTCTTCGCCGCAACTATCCTCACAATGATATTCCTGGCCGCCAACCCCCTCGGGTTCATGGTATGTATGGCTGCAGTGCTTTTGATTCGCTATCGAATGCGCAGAGCAAAGCGTTAGCTTTCTATTAAGTTGGCCGTTGCAATCGGCATGTTTTTAAGCAGGGCAGGAACTTATAACTCCCCCGACTGCTCATTCAATGTGGAAACTTGTTTTTGGACCGAGTTATGCAGATGAAAATGGGAAAAATCGTGATGTTTGGCTCAATGCTAGCCGTTGTCTCATTTCTGGTAGGTCTATTTCAGAGCAGTTTACCGATGATGTTATTGAACGCGGTACAACTAGGTTTTGAGTTCTTCA
>PNLN01000243.1 GCA_013823055.1 Cyanobacteria bacterium DS2.3.42 | reverse complement strand
TAGTGCTGGGCAGCTTGCTGGGTTTGGTTCAAATTATGCAAACAGAGCGCCATGTAATAGTGGGTTTTGTCCCTGCAAAAGCCTGTGCGATCCAGGCGGTCGAAGATATCGAAAGCATCTTTGTATTTTTTTTCGTAGATAACTAATTTGACCGCTTCGTTAAATTCAGGAGGAAACGGCGCTACTTTCTTTGTAACTTTTGGCTTGCCCTTTTTACCTTTGGCCACGGCCTCAAGGCCGACAGGCGAAAAGGACTGCCACCCTGTTACCACTATTGCTAGTGCTGCAAGAACAGATAGGCGATTGAGTTTCATTCTGAGACGCACGCATGCCTTAGGAGAATACCTCTATCTATCATATAGGCACATTGGCAAAAGGATACCCACAAATGCCATCCAAAATTAATCCAAAACCTCAAACATCTCAAGGCAAAGGCTGTTCCAGCTCATGAACTGGGGCGCAAATAACGGTTCTCCAGTGTCTGCATGATAATTTTCATAGAGCGTCCCTTTAGACTCCAAGCCCAACACCAGGGTGTTAAGGACTCTTTCGGCCACCTTTTGTGCTTCCGATTGTTTCTTTTCACGTATTAAGGCGCGTACGACTAAGGCATTTGGCAATACCCACATAGGTCCCTGCCAATTTGAGCAAATGACACGTCCATACAACCCACGCTTGGCCTGGTTATACAAAGGCTCGGAGGCGGCGACGCTGGCGATACCGGCATCTCTCAAGAAATGCTCTGCGGACATTATGTTCTTCTCGATTACAGCTTGAGTGCGCGTTGAATTTGTCGTACCCATAAGCACCGGACACAGCCCGGTCCAGGCGCGTAAGCGGCAGTGCTGCTTAGTTTTTGGATCATAGTTGTAATAGATCGAATCTTCCTCAGACCAGAGCATCGAATCGATTTTTTCCGCCAGGGCCGTCGCTTTTGCGTCATACTGAGCAGACATTTTTTCATTGCCTGCAAGTTTTGCTAATTTAGTCATGGCTCGAAATTCGGCAACAATGTATGCGTTTATATCTGCTGCCAAAAGCCGTCCATCAGGGAAGTTAGCGATATCTTCGTTTTCACCTTTTGCCGCTTCCAGCGGATAGAGCAAGGCAAGATTGTCATCCACGCCGCTTTCCAGCACGTTTCGCCAGAAATACAAGCCGCTTTCATGCTTGCGGTGAGTATCAAAATACTTGAGATAACAGTCAAGGCCTTCTAAATGACGATTGTCGATTGTCGGCGTGCCAGCCATTTGTTCTGCAGAAAAGAGAAGTGTCTGAGCAAGAAAAGGTTTGCATTGGTCGCCGTTGTCCCAAATGCGGCTTGGCGAAACGGTGCGCGGGATATGCCCGTCACCTTCCTGCAGACTGAGGAAATTCGCTACAACTTCTTGGGCCAGACCTTCAATTCCAGCCTTCACAGATGCCTGTGCAAAAAAACAAGCATCCCAATCGTACATCTGCAGGTAATGACCAGTTGTGGAACGATCTGAAACTTCGCTGGCATCGTCGGCTCCGGCAACAACATCATAAGACGGTGTTACAAAGCGATATTTGAGCATGCCTTTTGGTTGATGGATACAACTTTTCGCCTTATCAAGAAAGAAGTCCTTTAGCCTTTTTGCTTGTGCCGTCGTAGAAGCTGTACGCATTTAAATCTCCCCTTTCTCGCGTTTAAATTTAGCCCGTACTCTGCAATCCGGAGGCGACACCGTTAATGCTCATCAGTACATAATCCAATAGTGACTGCCTCTCAAGGGCATCGCACTGCTCACCTGTACCGCGCACTTTTTTCAAAAATTGCACCTGCAGATAGCTGAGCGGATCAACATAAGGATTGCGCAGTTCAATAGACTTTCTTAGATAGAGCGTGTTATCCAGAAGTTCCGACTGTTTGGATATTGAAAGAATTGCTTCACGTGTCCATTTGAACTCTTGCTCGATGCGGCTGAAGTACTCGTTCTTAAGGTCTTGCGATTGAACCAGATTGTCTGCATAGTAACGAGCAATTTGGAGGTCAGCCACGGCAAGCGCGGTTTCTATTTTTTTCACAAGTCCTGTGAAAAATGGCCAATCGCAATACATTGTCCGCATCGTTTCAAGTGCGGCCGGATCGCCTTGCGTCACCTGCTGGAACGCTGAGCCAAATCCGTACCAGCCAGGCAGCATATAGCGACTTTGCGTCCAGGCAAACACCCAGGGAATAGCTCTTAAATCGTCGATCGATTGGCTTCCGGACTTTCTGCGGGCCGGTCGCGACCCCATTCTCAATTCGCCAATTTCAGGAAGTGGTGTCGTTTGATTGAAGAATTCTATAAAGTCTTTCGAGCCATATACCAAGTCTCTGTAGACAGTAAATGACTTTTGCGACAACGACTCCAGAAGCGGAACTCTTTGCTTGTAGAGCAATTCCGACTGAACATCAGGGCTGGCAAGGCTCGCTTCGATTACTGCTGCAGCCAATCGGTCGAAATTTCTCACTGCAATATCATTCATTGCATATTTTGCCGCTATCACTTCACCTTGTTCGGTGAGCTTGATGCGATGATCGACCGTGCCTTCAGGCTGGGCAAGAATGGCGCGGTGTGTGGGTCCGCCCCCTCGACCAATGGTTCCGCCTCGACCATGGAAGAGGCGCAGTTGAATGCCTTCTTTACTGGCGAATTCCACCAGTTGTCTTTGGGCTTTATACAATTCCCAATTGGCAGCAACTATTCCGCCATTTTTCCCGGAGTCGCTGTAGCCGATCATCACTTCTTGAACGTTGTTTCGATGCTCGATGTATTTCTTGTACGAACTGACTTGAAGCAGAGATTGAAACAGCTTGGGTGCGTTTTGCAAATCTTCAATGGTTTCAAACAAAGGAACTACGCTGATGGTGCGATCGCTATTCGGCGCGGCATATAGACCGGCTTCCTTGGCGAACAAAAGTATGGCGAGCAAATCACTTTTGCTCTGCGTCATACTGACGATATAAGTATCGATGGCCGGAATACCGAATTTGTCCTGCAAAGCCACCATAGTGCGAAAGACCTCGATGGTCTGATTGGTAGGTTCGGAGAATTGTGGATGGGCGGGAATTAGGGGGCGGAGGTTTTCGATTTCACTATTCAGGAAAGAAACCTTTTCGTCTTCGCTAAGACTGCGATAGCCGCCTTCAATCAGTTTTAGAGACCTGCTGATTTCGTCGAGTGCATCGAGGTGTCTTTCTGAATGTTGACGAATATCAAGTTTTGCCAGGTGAAAACCAAAAATATCGATGGCGTACAGCATTTTTCTCAGACTGGTCAAACTAGCTTCACAGCCGAGACCTTCAAGCGAGCTGTAGATAATTTCCAGGTCGTGACGAAACTCCAGGTGGTGCTGATAAGCACCGGACTCAGTTTCGTAAGTGAGGGCGCGACGAAGTTTTTCCTGCATAAATAGAAGCTTCTGCCGCACTTCTTCCAGTCGATAGCGGTCTCGATACCGTTCGTCAAGTTCAGGAAACAAAAGCCGATCCTGCTCAATTGAGGCATAGAACTCATCGCTCAAAGTTAGCCAGTTATGCGAATGGCTCAAGTCATTGAAAAGAATTTCCATCTCTTTCAAGTAATGCTTGAGGACAAGCGAGCGCTGGTAATTCATGGTTTTGACAGTCACTTCAGGCGTGACGAAGGGATTGCCGTCACGGTCACCGCCGATCCAGGAGCCAAAAGTAATGAAGCGACGGCTCTGTAGAGAGCACCATTTCGTCTGACCATCCAGCTTGTCCATCTCGGCGACCAAGTCATGATGAACATCCAAGATCGCTCTAATCACAACGTTTTCGAAATGGTAAAGCCCGTAGCGAACTTCATCCATCACTTGCGGTTTGAAATAAATCACGTGATCGGTCAACCACAGCGATTCAATTACCTTAAGCAAATCGTCAGATACTGCCTTTGCTTCTCTTCTAGACAAAGGCGGGTGGTCGCGCCGCTTCAAAAGACGCGCCAGTTCAAGCTGCTTTATCAAAACAGTGCGGCGTGTAATTTCTGTCGGGTGGGCGGTAAAAACCACTTGCACATCAAGCTGCGAAATAACTGATTGCAGTTTTTCCTTGCCTTCATTGCTGTTTTCCATTCTGTGAAAAACTGCAGTCAGCGAATCAGGCTCCGGCTTGTCGTTGGATTCATGCTCTCTTTGCGTGCGTCTGCGAACTCGATGATTCTGCTCGGCAATATTGATCAAATCGAAATACGTTAGAAAGGCTTTGATGACCTTGCCTGCGGTCTCTGCATCAAGACTTTCGACCAGATCGAATAATTCCTTTTTCAGCTCAGGAGTCGGTTCTGAATGAACGGATTTTGAAAGCTGGCGGAAACGCTCGACAACATCGAAGAGCTTGTCGCCTTCAAATCGCCTGATTGTGTCGCCCAAAAGACTGCCGAGCAAGCGCACGTCTTCACGCAACGGTCTGTCGCGGTCGTCGGTTTTTACTTTGCTTGCGCTTGATGAGCTCATCGCTCTCCGTTCAGGCAATTGTCCCAGTCAGAGGCAAACTCGAGGATTTTTTCCTTCAGACTTTTAAGCACATTCGAGCGCTTCATAGCGAAATTTATCTCTTTCATGGCGTCGATTTTCATTGCTGCTATGCCGATTTGCTCGAGACTGGCCAACTCTTTATCGACTTCGCCGACTACCAGCATGCACAAGTTTGCAACATGCTGATTGTTTACGGAGAATTGTTCTGATGAAGTCATTTTTCCCGGGGTTCTCGGCTGTGCGCCTGCTGGCGTTGCACCCGAACGGCGCATTTCCAGGAAATCCGCTTCAGACAGGAGCCATTTACTTTCATCCTCGTCATATGAGCGATCGGGATCTTCTTGCACTTGTTCTGCATGAGTTGCAATTTTGAACTCTTCGGTGTCCGAGGCTTCCTTGCGCGCAACCTTAATCACTTGTCCAAAAATGCGTTTGGCCAGTGGGCCGATGTTGGCGCTGGTCAGTCCGCGACCATGCAGAGTGCGGCTGATCTGGTCGCCGTCTTGGCTCTCCAGAATTTCCATAAACGGACGGCGAGTCGGATCGCCGGGTCTGAATCCAATCAAGATGTCGCTGGGCACAACGAAAACAAGAATTTTGCCCATGTACGCTTGAACGACTACGGCCCACTCACGTGTCGAGACGTGTCCCTGGAAATACTTGACCGTGTGAGAAAAACGACTGAAGTCTTTAAACTCGTATTCGCCTTTAGGGCGTTCACAATGGACCTTCAAAACTTCGTGTGCCGGATTTTTGATGAACTCAGCTACGTAGCGGCTCAGAAAATCGAAAAGCAAGTCGACGAAAGCGCTCGTGCTCAAGGCTTCGGCATCGGGCGCTAGATTAAGATGCAAGGTCTGGTCTGCTTGCACAGCGTTCGAATCCAAGACCGACAACCATTGCCGCGTTTCTTCGCTGGTATTGCGGTCTTTGACGTTACTGAGGATCCGGCTTCTGAGATCGCTTTCACTTGTATCTGTCATTTCAAAACTTACTCCGCGCAAGATGAGGGTGAATTATATCTCATCACCAGTACTACTTTTTGCCTTCCCACTCCAGGAGAAATCTTTCTACAAACTCTTCCACGTACTTATGCCGCTCATCGGCAAGGGCGCGCGCGGCGTTCGTATTGAGGCGCTCCTTGAGCAGCAATATCTTTTCATAAAAGTGATTGAGCGTGCATCCGCGGCTGTTCTTGTATTGCTCGAATGTTTGATGCATGACCGGTGACTGGCCGGGAACGTACATGGGACGGTCGAATTTCCCGCCATAGGCAAAGGTCCTGGCGATACCGATGGCACCCAGAGCATCCAGCCGATCGGCATCCTGAACTACCTTGCCTTCGATCGATTGGGGCGTGGTCTTGACTCCTGCGCCTTTGTAGGAGACTTCCTTGATGATGGAGGCCACCTTTTCGACTGTCTCCGGTGGTTCTCCCAGTGACTGCAACCATTCGGTCGCTACGCGGGGACCGGCGTCCAAATCCCCATCGTGAAATTTCCAATCTGCAATATCGTGCAGCAATGCAGCCAATTCGGCCACATAAACGTCGGCACCTTCTTCACCGGCCAGCCGCACAGCCAGCGCTCTCACTCGCATGATGTGAAAATAGTCATGCCCGGTTGAATCGTCTCCCAACTTTTCTTTGACAAGTTGGACCGTTTTTTCTACAGTCTGGCGCTGTGCAGCAGTCTGGCAATCGGTATTATTTCCGCTTTTCAAATTTGTCATCATTCACCACGTGTCAGTTTCATAATCTCATCTCGATGTTGCGGGAAGCGCTCCAGCAAATGTTCTCGCCTTCCATGCTCATAGTCTTCAAAATCGAAGGCGGGCGCCACCGTGCAACCTAACAGCGCGTAACTGCCGCCCTCAACCAGATTAGCCGCCTGCCAGATTCCGGACCGCACCACCACCTGTGGTGCTGTGCCCAAGCTGATTTGTGATGAAAGCTTGTGTACTGTGAGCAGACCGCCTTCATCAATGGTATAGAGATCAACCGGATCGCCTGAGTAGAAATGCCAAATTTCGTCCGACGGCAGGCGATGAAAAGCAGAAAATGATTCACCAGTTAGCAAGAAATAGATGCAGGTGGACACATCTTTGGAGCCGTCGATTTTTCTATCGGATCGATATGTTTCACGAAAGTAGCCACCCTCAAGCGGAAGAGGCTTGAGCTCCAAGCTTTCAATCAATGATTGGGCTTCCGTTTTCGACGTTTTCATTATTATGCGAAAGGTTGTCCTCTGCCTCAGGTTACGAAGAGGCAAGGGAAGGATTTTGACTGTCTGTGTATGATACTTTGGTTCCGGACTCATTTCAGAAAATTGGATTTATGACAGAACAGCTGACAGCCAAGAACCTCGCCGTACTCAACGAATCGAATACCCTCTGGGCACAAGCCAAAGAGTGTATGCATCATCAAAACCGGCAGGAAGCAGAATCCCTTTACAAGCAAGCCATCGAAAAGCGCATCGCCTCATTGGGTGAAAACGACCACACGGTTAGCCAACTTCTTGACGAGTTGGGCGCTCTTTATCTGGAGGTCGGCAGAGTCGACCCCGCCCTTGAGCAATTCAAGCGCGCCTGCTCACTGCTGGAAAAGAATTTTTATGCCGGTCACTATTACCTTGGACCGGTTGTCGAGCACCTGGGTGATTGCGCCGCCAAAGAGAACAAATTGGAAGAGGCGGAGACGCAATACAAGCGAGCCCTTGAGATTTTTGACAAAACTTTGAGCGCTGACCATCGCTCCGTACTCATTACCCAGCACAAATACGCGACAGTATTGCGCAAACTCGGTAAATACCCAGAGGCCGAAACAGTCATAAACAAGGGTTTGAAGGCGATCGATTCACCGCTTGGACCGGCTGAAGAATTCCGCTTTGAACTGGCTTTGCTTTATCAGGCGCAAGATAAAAACACTGAGGCCGAGGCGCAATACAAGCTTGCAATTGAAGGCTTCCGCCAGAGAAGGAATATGCCCAGATTGGGCACTTGCCTGGAAAACTTTGCCATCCTGTTGAAGAAATTGGGGCGCGAGAAAGACGCGAAAGCCATGCAAGATTTTGCCGATAAATTCATTACTGTTAGGCATGGATACGAAGATTCAGCAGCCTTTTTCCCAAGCACGATTTTAAGAGCGTAGGATTAAAGTAGACTTTTCCCGCACCAAATCTTCACTACTTTTGTGCGACTTATATTAGACAATCTGAATGCGCATGCTTTGCATAGGGAAAAATGCTCATACGCAAGCCGTTCATCTGTGCGCGTCTAACAGCGAATATTATTTGAACAGTATTTGGTCAAAATTAGACACGACACCCAAACTAGACTTAAAATTTGCAATTTCTGCAAAAAAGTTTTTCTTCTAAAACCGTTACCGCGTGCGCTTCTGCGGGAAAACAGATTGTTTTGCAAGCTTTTGATCCCCCCATGGGGTGATTTCTTGAACTAACAATCTGGGAGTATGGTGTTAACAAGGGGGTGGCGATACTGCGCATTGCAGGGTCGTCGAGCATCTATGGCAAAAGATTTGAATCTACATGAAAGACTGATTTCTGAACTTGGAGTCGTGCTGCAGGAACGCAGAGCGCGCTTGCACATGTCTCAAAGTGACCTGGCCGAAACTAGCCGTTTTCACCGATCATACATAAGTGACGTGGAAAGAGGTGCGCGCAATATATCGGTCAAAAACCTGAGCCGATTGGCTCTGGCTCTGGATATTCCAGTGTCGACCATTTTGGTGCAGGTGGAAAAGCGACTTTCGTCCAAAACAGGCCGCGTGCGCAAACGCGCTTAAATCTGGGGAGGCACACGAGCAGTAGCAACAAGCCTAATCTGAGCTGACTCCGTTATGTCTATCGGGTCAGGTTTCGTATTTGAGCTTTGCCACCATAAACAGTGGCAAAGCTTTAGTATTGTTCTATAGAAAACGTCTTTGCATTGGCTGCCGCTTTGTAGAGAGCCTCAGGTACGTGGCCCGAAGGATTTATGAAACCGGTGGCAACCTGGATCACTTCTCCTGGACCAGGGCGCCTGTCGCCTTCAACTCTTGCAGATCCACTAATCTCCATTGGGTCGCATATTTCAATAGACTGCTCCTGTAGACCAGTATTATTGAAAAATGCCTCTGTGTTCACGACACGAGTCATCATGCCGTGTCTCACGTTTATTTTGGCAGGAGGATATGACACTCCCAGCCTCAGTAAAGGATCGAGATCGCTCATCACCCATTTCGCGTTGTCGAAGGCCAGTTGCCCGCAGTTTTTGATCAATGCCAGTCCGTCGTGAAATGCCTGTTCAGTCAAATAAGCCCATTCGACAACCTCTAAAGTGCGCTTTTCTGGATCTTGTAAATTCCAGAGCATGTAACCATCTTCGTGCAAGTAGAGGACAAAATGTCTTTCCGGACGGGTTAATTGCCTTTGCCATCTTTGGCTTGTTCGCTCCAAACTCAAATTATATTTTTTCGACCAACGCTGATGAATAGGCATCAGCGTTTCGTAATCGTCGAGTTTTACAGGCTTGAATTTGGAACTGTCACCAACTGTCGCAATAGCATCAATCTTCTGCGTCACCTCGTATTGCAAGTCAGTGACTGAATATCCCATCTTTTCGTAAAACGGATACGAAAAAGGCCATAAAGCGGATATCTCGACTTTTTGCTCGTTCAACCTGTCCAAAATTTCTTTGAGTACCGCCCTCACAAGTCCCTTTTTGCGCATCGGTGGACTGCACGCGACACCGGCAATGCCTCCACATTTAATCGTACATCCGTTGAAATTCGCATCAAACATGATTACTGTTGCCAGCGCGTGCGGGTAATCATCGATGAAAGCACCGACAGCATAGTCACTAACTTCAAAGGCGAATTTTTTCCATCTCTCTTCGTCAGTAAAACCAAATGCAGTTTTCCAGGTTTCCACAGCCAATGAAAAATCGCCCGTCTCTACAGTCCTTATCACTGCATCGGTTTTTCCAACGCGCGTAATTTTCGAAACAGAATTTGCTGTCGTTGACGGTTGCGTCATGAAAACCTCTGGCTGTGTCCGGTAATGATTGAGCCCACCATTATATAACCGGGTTCGCTTAGACTGGGTGCGGGTATAAAATCGGCGGTTGCGATGGGGAAAAACAGTGTCCGAAGAGAAAAAATCAAAAGAAGCGGAATTCTACCGCCGCATTGCCGAGCTGCGTAGCAAGAACAATCAATTCCCCTGGACAACAGGCGAAATCCCCATTTTCGAACTGCCGAAAGAGCAAACTAAGCTTTATGGCGACAGCGAGGTCGAAGACGGAGCCATTTCCAACGATGAGCTTGAACGGCGCGTTCTCATGGATCTGGTGGCACCCACCTACAATTTCAGAACTTTTTATAAGCGACTCAACTACGAATTAAAGAGAGCCAATCGCTACGACAGGGCCCTGTCGCTTTTAGTTGTCGCAGTAGATGGGCTGGACGAAATCGGCAAAGCGCGAGGTCTGGAAGTCAGGGATAACATTGTTGCAGCGTCTGCAGCTGTCATGCTCACATCCATACGCGATATCGATTTGATTGGGCGCTGTCGCGAAGATGCCTTCGGCATAATTTTGCCGGAGACACCAAGATCAGGAGCGGAAGTTGCAGCAGAGCGCATTCGAACACGGCTCGAGAATTTTGAGGTTGTCATCAAAGGGCGCAGTTATCTTCTCAGCGTCAGTATCGGCGTCTCATGTTTTTCAGGGAGACCTCTTGTCGAAACCGGCTTTGGACAAGGTCCTTCGGTAGAAGATGTTTTCGGCTGCGCTGCCGATGCTGTCATGGTGCGCATGAAGACCGGAGGCAACGGAATTACGTTTGCCGACGAGCTCAACAGATAATTGCTTCGAGTTCTTAAAGCGAAATCTATCTATTTGCCGATTTCGCTGAGTGCAGCCTCAAAGCTCAATCGACCACTGCGCACTGCACCCAATACATAGATTGCTTGCTCTGTTCTCAAATATCGATTGCGAACCAAAGTCTGACATCGAACCGCAACATCGAGCGTGTCATCGGCGACTAAGCCAAGTGCCATCAAAAGATCCGGCGCCAGCGAAGCATCTTCCAGAGCCTTGTCGAGGGCAGTTGCGATGTCCTTCTTAGTGAAAAATCCGGAAAGGGTCAGAAGCTCGACGATTGTGGCAGGTGTCTCCGGCTGCGGAGGCTGAGGCGGCTGCGGTGTGAAAGTTACCGGCGGCACAGCTGGTGCACCTCTGTGTTCGACAATGTAAGCAAGCTCGGCTTGCGCCTCGGCAATTTCTATAGGTACAGGCAACAGGTTGGAGAGCGATAGTGAAACTGCACGTTGTTTGATTGACGCCATTTTAGATTGAGTGTTGCTTGCCTTGCCTCCAGGGACAGCAACTGTTTGGTCTATATCCCCAAACTGTTTATTCATGTCTGGGCCCACTTTTGCAACCGGGAGCAGATCTTCAATGAAGTCCGGTACTGATGCTTCGCCGGCTCTTTGGCCCAGCATTGCAGCAGAATGATTTTGATTTTTTTGCGGCAGCCAGGAAGGAGGTGACTCAGATTCTTTTACGCTCTGCAAACCGGTTTGTGATTTTCCGGCCTGACCTTTCTTGCCTTTTGCTTGTTTTGTAAGCTTGGTTTGAGACTGTGAAGCTTTTCCTTTGCCTTTCTTTCCTTTGGAAGGTGGCGAATCTTTCTTTTCTTCGCCAGTATCGAATGACGGGTCGTCCGACAAAAGAGTCAGGGCTTCAGCTTGAGTGATGGAGAAAAGGCGGCCAGTTTCGTTTGGCGCATAGTCCGACTTTAAGGAAATCTTGGTGCCTTTACCGAATCCGGCAATTTGTCCTGGCCGTGGTGTCTCGACAATTGGGGCAACAGACTTTTCCACCAAAACTTCAACAGGTTTGTCTGGCTGTTTGTTGAACGGAGCAGGAAGGTCGAGATCCAGTTCCATCTTAAAGTCCGGTTCGTCATCATCTTCTTGCGATTCGACTTTGTCTTTCTCAGCTGGCAATTCCAGTTTGATTTCAAATTTTGCCGGCGGATCTATTGAATCTGAGGCGGAAACCTGTGCAACATCATTGGCGGGATTTGTTTCCTTCAATGAAGGAGAGGCAGAAGCTCCTTGAGGTGCAGCGAATGGCGTCGCTGCAGGCGTTGAAGATGGTCCCTTAAATTCTGCTACTGGCGAAGGAGCCGAAGCTGGCGAACTCCAGTCAGGTTTGTAGTCACCTAAAGACTCCTGTTTTGATTCGGTTTCAACCGGCTTAGGTGCTTCTGCAACAGGCGACGGCGGTGTCACAGGCGCCTGAGCAACTGGAGGAGTTGGAACTGGAACTGGCGCAGACGCAGGCATTTGCACTGGCGCTGGCACACTAGGTTCTGGTTCCGGCATTGGCGCAGTCACCGGCTTGGGAGCAGGAGTAGGCTCTGGTGCGGGTGCCGGCAACGGTTGAGGAGTTTCGCTTTTTGCTGCAGATGCAGGTTGCGGTTGTGTCCAAGATAATTTCTTGGGTGAGGGCAGGTCTGCTTGCGCATCACCGTCGCCGCCTTTCGGTGCCGCCCAACCCAAACGGGAAGCCAATTGCGCGGCTGCATTTTTCAGTTGTCCGGCGCCATCTTTCAATGGATCATTTTCTTGAAGCTCTTGCTTTGCGGTGGCGACATCTGACCTGACATGTTGAGCACTGTCATGCAATGCCACCGGTGTTGAATGTTGACCGGAATTCTGCAGTTGCTGCTGGCCAATTTCTGGTTGCGGTGGTGCAACCGGTGCGGGCGCTGAATATTGGGCCGTAGGTTGAGCTGCTCCAGGCTGGCTATTCGGCAGTGGATACTGATTCTGCGGAAGGTGCTGCTGTTGTTGTAGTTGGGCGTGAAGACTTGATGGCTGAGGCTGCACATGCTGCGGGGGAATCGGCAAGTTAGGCGGTGGAGCATTCCAGTTCTGCTGCTGCGGCGCACCCTGAGGCGGCATTTGCTGTCCTTGTTGCGCTGGATACCCGGGTGGAGGCGCATAACCTTCCGGCGGCATCGTCGGTGGTTGCGGAAAACCAGGTAGTGGAACTCCCAGTCCTTGATGGCGAGGAACTGTTCCATGCCAGCTGCCCCATGGGTCGTCCGGTGTCGGTCCACCGTAGGGTGCATGTCCGTATGGAGTGTTGTAGCCATAGATTGGTGCCGGCACTTGTTGCGGCATCGGCTGGGGCATCTGTTGAGGTGGCAACTGCTGCATGTGCTGTGGCATTGGCTGTTGCATCTGCTGCTGCTGCATATGTTGCGGCATCGGTTGTTGCATGTGCTGGGGCATAGGCTGCTGCATATGCTGCGGCATTTGCATCGGCTGGGTTTGCTGATGCTGCATCGGAAGTGCTTGAGGATGCGCCTGTGGCTGTTGCTGTTGTTGCTGATTTTGATAATACTGTTGTTGCTGTTGCTGCAATTGTGCATGCAGTGACGAAGGCTGATGCTGCGCAGGAGGGTGCACAGGCATGGGCATTGGTGCGGGAGTTTGATGTTGAGATTGTGGCTGCGCGTATGAATCGCGAGGAGCAACACCTTCCAGGGTATCCCTTAATGTGCTCATTACCGATGACGGCTTAAGGGGCTGCTCAACCGCATAATCAGTGCGTTTCATTGCCGCTTCGGCTTTCGCCCAGATCTTCATCGCCGCTTTCAGTTCTTCAATTGCTGCATCGCGCGGTAAAACACCGTCACGGATTTGCTCTTGAGCCCGCAAAACGGTCGGCAACAAGGAGGCATGAATGATCCCCTGTGTTACTAGAGTGCCACCCAAGGGAAGACCGGATTCAACACTAATTTTTAGAGCCTGATTGAGCTGGTCGGTTGTAATTATGTTCGCATCAACCAGCAGTTCGCCCAATCGATTGGTGGAACCACTACTGGCTTGTGGGTGGCGATCCATTCTTTTGAGCGCTTCAGCGATAGGCTGACGGTCACGCGCTGCAATACCGAGTGCCTCAATTCCAACATCGGGTGGAACAACGCCGTCCCGAATTAATGACTGCGCTTCCAGGGCCAACTGGAAGATATCTGGAGAGATTCTGCCATCCATTGTCAGAACGCGGCCCATCGGCATCCCCAATCTGCGGGATACTTGCATCGCCTCAGTCAGATCCGCGGAAGATATCAGCCCACTCCTGACCAGCAAATCGCCGATCATAATGTTCTTTTCGTCGTCTGACATTAGGGTTCCCCGCTTAAACAATCATGAGAGGCTCAAAACCTCAATCATCCACAACAGGACCGCAGCCAGCAGTCTCTAATTGTTTGTACCCTTCCTATTCTCTATCTAAATGCTTTTTTTACCCAATCCCCCGAACGGGTTA
>PNLN01000133.1 GCA_013823055.1 Cyanobacteria bacterium DS2.3.42 | reverse complement strand
GGCGCATGGAATACGTGTCATTGCTTGCTTCATGGTCGGATTGGACGGACAAGGAACAGATATCTTCGAAGCAATCTTGGAATTCGTCAAAGAAGCTACGCCGTTTGATGTACAGATAACTGTGCCAACAGCTTTTCCAGGGACGCCTTATTACCGCAGGCTCCTGGCTGAAGGTCGTTTGATTGAACCGAGAGCCTGGAGCAAATGCACGCTCTTTGACGTTAATTTCAGACCTACTAATATGACCGCAGATCAGTTGGCTAGCGGTTTTCGCAATCTCGGAGTGGAACTATACGGTGACCAGATGATGCGACATCGCCGAGAAGGATTTATGCAGCAGTGGAAAGATAATATAATTTGCCGGAGACGAGCTCAAAAAGAGGCAATATGACCGGCAAGGAACAGAAGGCAATATCGGCGCTTTTCTACTTTAGTTCAGCATATGATTTTGTCTTGGGGGCAGTCTTTTTGGCCTTTTCTCCGTGGTTTTTCAAAGTATTTTCTGTAGATCCGCCCAATCATTGGGGATATGTTCACTTCCCTTCTATGCTGCTGATTCTATTCGGAATCATGTTCTATCAAATTGCGGAAGATCCGAAGGCAAACAGAAATTTGATACCATACGGCATTCTTTTGAAAGCATCGTATTGTTCAGTCATAGGCATGTACACATTTCTAGCCGGCAACATGCCAGATATGTGGAAACCCTTTGGAATAGCGGATTTTCTCATGATGCTGGGTTTCATTTGGTCGTATCAAAAACTAGCCTCAAAAGAAGCGATTCCATTTCCTGAAGATCATGGAAATATTGCGCCGCATTAGAATGTCGATTACGGTTGAGTAAGCCTGGCTTTTCTGACGATCTCGTCGCGCCACATGCTGATTTGAGTAGTATCTACTCCCAGTTCAGAACTAATTTGTTGGCGGCTCAAACCTTCTCCAATCAGCATCAACAAATCAATGTCGCTTTCCGATAAGCAACTGTCTTCATCCAGCGCATTGGCATCGACGATGGTGTGTGCGAAGCAAGGAGAAAGTAGGAGATCGCCTCGAGGACAATCGGTGTATCCGACGGTGACCGAATTACGAGATGCCCGGTAAATCAAGTTGTTGATTTTGACGATGTTGTTGATTATGACGCCCATATCTTTCTGAGCGTCCGGCTCTTGAAGTAAATTGCCCATGGTTTGATTGCTTGCTTGCGTGGATTGCAGTACTCTTGCCCCGGGAGCTCACATCACGCAAATCCCCCTATGGCCAAAATAACGTACCGTATGCTGACTCGCCTATTACCAGAAAGAGTGATTTCTTTCAGGTGATTATAGAACCGGAAGGTTTAGTTGAAAGCTCAGGGAAATACACGGAACGCTTACCCTGTATAGGTTTTTGCATAAGTAAGCCGACACTTATGGGTGAACATACTGTTCGTCCTAAAACAGTCTTTCTGAAATGTTGCAGTGAGGAGTGAAAATGCAGAATTTGTCCGTTGCCGCCGAGAAGATTCTGCGAGAGTCAAATACACTTTTGGACGGACAGCACTTTGTGTACATTTCAGGCGACCATGGAGCCGGCTGGGTCAATAAGGATGTGCTGATTCCTGACACCAAGAAAATCTCAGAATTGGCGCAGATGCTTGCCCAAGTCGTGAATGAGTTGCAGATTGAGATTGTGTGCGGTCCAGCTATCGGCGGGTTGGTCATTTCGCAGTGGACGGCTCACCATCTTGGACTTCCATCCGTATTCACAGAACACCAGGACTTGCCCGGTGAGAACCTTCGAGAAATCCGACCACCTTTCATCCTGAAACGCGGATTCGACAAACTGGTGACCGGAAAAAAAGTACTCATCGTCGACGATATTGTAAACACCGGCCACTCAATTCGAGAAACAGCCAATGCTGTCCGCGCCTGTGGTGGCGAGGTCGTGGCAGCCGCTGCCTACTGTACTCGCGGAAACACTGACGCAGCCGGAATGGGCGTGCCGCAATTCATCTATCTTGTCGAATTTACTATTCCTTTTTGGTCGGTCGAGTCATGCGCACTATGCAAATCCGGTGTTCCAGTAAACATCGAATTTGCTCATGGCCGTGAGTTCGTGGAACGAAAAACCCGCACCTGACCATAGAATCCGGCGTTTTCGATTTTTTCACCGTTGAAACTTCCGCTTTAAATTTCAACCGATATCGGTAGAAATTTAAAGCGGTGTGGTGAGTTTGCTGAAAATTTTGTTTTTTTGGAAAAATTTTTTTGAATAATTGAACTTTTTGCTCGCGCAACTCGTTTTAGATAGTAGAGGTTTAGCGCGATGATGTCAGTAAGAAGAAAGCGAAGACCATCAGATGAAGAAGAGCTTCTTTGCGCTTCTTGGGCTACGTTTAGAGAGGAATTTACTACTGTTGAGGCGTGCGTGTTGAGCTTGCAGGGGATGGTGGAATTGGGTGGAAGATCGAGATCTGGTTGTTGTTTTGAGTTGCAACCAGAGGAGACATTGGGAGAAAGGAAATACAAGTGTCCTAAGTGCAAGCGACTAGTTTGGGTGACTGCCGGAAGTCTTTTTGATGGTATTAAAGATCCGATTACCTGGCGCGGAGCGATTTGGTTATATGAGGATGGACTTTCACCTACCTCGGCTGATCTTCAGCGGCTTTCGGGCGCGTCATACTCAGCTTGCTGGGACATTTGTCGCAAATTGGACATGGTTGTTGTAGAACAAATTTCAGATGGCCTAAATCCCGTTGAGTCTGCATTCTTCCAGGAAATCATCTTTCGACGCACGCGAATGACGCCGGCAGGGGAGCATCCAAGGGCTGAGCAGGGTGAAATTGAAAAGGCGTCTTTGGAAAAAGCTGATGAAGAGTCTTTAGACAATTTCACAGCCGACGAGCTTTCGATTTTGGAGCATCTTACCCACGAGCCTGTACATTTTCAGGTGCTTTGCGAGAAGGCAAGAATGCAGACTAGAGATATGTCGTCGTTTCTTATGATGCTCGAGCTTTCAGGATCTGTGCAGCGGCTGATGGGAGATCGATACGTACGTACAAAAAAGACGCAGAAAACGAGTGATGTCGACAATCTTTCATTAGAACTGAAAGTTCTGATCTCCGCTTTTAAGAGTTTCGTGCAAGCGAAATTTCAGGGTATCGGCAGAAAGTATTTGCAGCTATATTTAGCAAAATATTGGTGCCGCCTTGATAGAGAAAGGTGGTCCAGGGGGAGATTATTGAATGCGTGTTTAAATCGGCGAAAGATTCGCCGCAAAGATCTACTCGACTATGTGACGCCTGAGTATGTGTTTATGTCTGCCGCTTGAGCAATGCTTTGACGCCTGCGAGATCGGCGCGTTTCATAGGTTTTCCAGTGACTGAAGAAAATAGAGTTATGTCTCTCCAACTCCAAGGATAAACCGTAACTTCTACAGGATAATTGCGTTCGTACCATTTTAAATGCACGAAACGGCCTTTGCGATTGTCTACGATTTCTTCGTCAACTTCTTCGTATCCCCAGTCGATGAGTTGGTTCTTCAAGCATGTGTAATCATCGCTGTAGGCGTGCAAATCCACATCGGAGCTGCTGCGAATTTGTCCTGTCAAAGTACTTCCGATTAAAAATGGATCAGCATCCTCAAGTACTTGCATTATCTCGAATGCGATTTCTCGCATCTCCTTTACGCGACGTTTAACTTCGTCGTCACCCAACTGGCATGCTGTTAGTTGAGCGATGCAGTTCTTGATTATTTTGTTTGAGGGCAGGTGATTGTTACTGGAAAGGCCAAGCATTGAGATAGCGCGCTCTTTGGCGTGCAAATACTCCGCTTCTGATCCTTCCACAATAAATCGAGCCGCTTCCTCTGCGACTCTTCGTCTGTTGAATTTCGGCATAGCTTTTGCAAGTCGAATACTTGCTTTCAGGGAAACTGCCTGGACACAATTTGCCGGGATTGAGACATCCGCTTTGTTTAGTCTATCACTGAGTACGCAGGTGGGGCGCTTTAGCGAAGCAGGGTAAGGTGTTTGACGTGCGTTTGCCCGTTTTCTTCCAAGGTGACTGAAGAGGCCGAAACCGCAACAACGTTGAGATACTCGACTCGATCGCCTGCTGAGACGGCTAGAGTTTTTGGCAGTCTGTTTGCTCTTCTCACGGCTGGATCCGTCACTGACATGAATGCTCTGTCACCGAGAATGCCCACCAGTTTAAGATACTTGGCTATTGATGGCTTTTCCGGAGGTACTGGTAATTCGTCCAGTGGCAACGTATCGCCTTCTCTTCCGGTAAGAATCGGTGGCGGAGGAGGGGGAATTGACCCTGGCGGCGGCGGCGGGATCATTAATGGCTTTTCTTTCGAGGCCTTCTCTTCGGAAGTAATGCCGATTGCAGTTCCTAAAAATGCTGGAAACTGTTTGAATCCACTAATCGGTGAAAGTGGATCAGGTTTGCCGGCGCTCACTCTTGCCAAAGGGGAGGCTTGTTCTCGTGTTATGGCAGGAAAGGCAGATGGTGACTGAGAATTGAGTGCAAGTTTAGAAGATGACTGTTCCAGCGAATCAATTTTTTTTGTGTCTGTTCCCGCCGGCATGAACTGGTTAGGAATATTCTTTATAGTGTCCTTTAGCTTGGCAATGTTTGTGCCGATTGCAGAAGGATCTATAGCTGTTTTGGCGGAATTTGCGATTCCTGTTACAGACTCTTTGAACGAATTTGTGGTTGTCGTAGTTGCTGTGACGGTCTTTGTCGTATTGCTGCCTGAGGGCGCTTGCGGACTCTTGGCGATCCGTTTCGGAGGAAGCACACTATTCAGCGCTTCTGCCATTCTTGTTTCGTCATTGATGTGATTGATCCACAAGAATGCTCCTCCAATCAGGAGCACACCGGCAGTGACAAGCAATATCAATCGAAGTAGCATAGTTAAGGTAAATAATAAACCGAAAGGAGGAAGCACATCACAGGTTGATTCAATTTGAGCTTCTTTGCCCGGTCGGAAGCTTTGTCTGTTTCAGCCTTCGAATCTTTCAAAGGAAGGGCAATGACGACGTGAGAGACACCCATTACACGTTCGTAGGCTTCGATGTTGCGAATGAATTGCACCATCGACGCATAACTTCCTGTTATATACACTTCTCTGTCAATTTGTTTAAGACCCAATTCACTGCCTACATCTGCAGGCTTTGCCGCAACAGAAGCCGGTTTTTCTGTGGTGCCTTTCGACTTCTGCGGTTTTCCTTTAATATCTTCAAGAAGCTCGCCCATCTCTTTTTGCGAGGCTTTGAGATCTTCTGAGGCTGGAGTTTCGACGCCGATCATATCGACGTTAGCTTGTGTTGCTAGTTTTTCTAAATCGATCAAAAGGAGATCTAAATTGGGAGCCTTAGGCACTGCGTTTCTCAGCGATGCTATATCCGATACCAGAACTTGTTTTTCTCTTTCAATGCGCTGTTTGTCTTTTAGTTTTATATCGAGCTGATCTTTTTGTTGCCGGTGCTGCGTGAGATCGACTAATTTCGCTGATTCTTCGGTTATGCATGGGTAAACAAGCAGAGCGAAAACGACGGCAGCTAACCCATAAACAATTGCTAGAGCGACATATTGAAATCTAGTGAGCATAGCTGTACCCTCTCAGATTCTCTGCCAGTTTTGCAGACGTGGAACCACCTGAAGAATTGGACACACCTGGAGAACTGCCACTATCAACAGATTTGCCACCGTCAAGAGAATTGCTGGTCTTCACTGGTTCGTTTGGTTTTTGCATTTCCAATGGCTTTGGTGTTGCGGCCGTATTGGCATCAGAGAGTTTTGCCGAAATGGAAAAATCCAGAACCTCAGGATTTTTTTCCTTCCTTGTAATCCAATCTACTTGCGAGTCTTTCAGATAAAGCGAGTCGCCCATGTTTATGGCTAAATTGGAAACACTATTGAAATCAATGGCAATTCCTTCCACCTTCATTTCTTTTCCACGCAGCATGATGCGATCGATTTGCACACCTCTCGGTGTGTCGACGGTGAGTTCGGAAAGCAGAGATGACCAGCGATTATGCTTCTTCAAGAGCGCATCTAAAATACGCTTTCGCGCAGAGAGAATTGTGTTTTCCTGACGCTCTGAAGTCATTGTTTTCAATTGCTGATTGCCGAGCATAATCTCGTTGGCCAGCGTTTCAATCTCCATTTCCTTCTGCGGCAAGTCAATAAAGCGCATCACACCATATGCCGCCAGAAAAAGCATCAGCAATGCTACTCCAGCGAAGAGCACTGGTTTTTGCCAGACCGGAGTAGCGATGGAAAGATCCTTCGTCATGGTTTGAGTGGCTCGCTCGTCAAAGAGTAAAGGCACTCTACCTTCTTTGTTCAAATCCAGATCGACTGTGTAGGCAGGATTCCAGGTCGGTTCGATAGCGGAGCCTACTAAGGCCGCAAGAATGGGCCGCATGCGATCGACTATTTCAGTTTCGTCATGCTTGATGTCGCGCATCGGATCACTGATCACGCTGCGAATATTCAACTTGTTGAAGAAGAACTGATCTAGCCCCGGCACCATGCAACCGGGACCGGCAAGAACTATCTGATCCATTTTTACATCGCCCACTTGTGAGCGATAAAATTCAAGGGATTTTGCAAGCTCGTCGGCTACGTCACTGAAGATAGTGCGAGCCACTTGCGCTGCTTGTCCCATGCGTGGATCGCTGGGAGCGGGCGAAAATAACGAGATTTCCGGAAGCATATCGAGCGCTTGATCGAAAGGCATATCCAGGCTGCGTGCAACTGCTTCGGTCATGGTTTCTACGCCCAACATTACTGAGCGTCCGAAAAGTGGCATGCAGCTTCGCACAATATTGATATCAGTGGCGTCTTGCCGCATATTGACGATCATCGACAAATGCCCTGACGATCCCAGATATCCGGAAAGAGCCAAACTGCGAATCACTGCCAGAGATGAGACTTCCACTCTGCCAAGCCGGGCTCCTGCAGAATCTGCCATGCGCCAATAAGCTTCAACAATGCTTTTTTGCATGGCTGCCAGAATGACGTCCACTCTTCTGACTCCATCGAAGTCCGTCCGCTCGGTGGCCGGCATCACGGCCCAATCGAGGTTGGCATCGGCGATGGGGAAAGGTACATGGTTTGTGGCTTCCTGTGTAACTACGTCAGCCAGCTCGTCTTCCGGCATCCCAACAGGAACAGGCATCAAGCGAATGACCACCGCTTGTGCCGGCACAACGATGTTCAAAACCGGTGTTTGACCGGACGGCGGCAAACCCGCCTCATTCATCAGTTCGAGGACTACTTCTCCGACCAGCTCCGGCTCTGCGACCAATCCTTCGCGCACTGAATTGGGTGGAGTGGGCTGACAGGCAAAACGTGCCACTTCAATGCCGGAGCGGGTCTTTTCCAGCTGCAGCAGCGTAATACTGTCGCTGTTAATATCCAGCCCTAAGGTTGGTCCTTTGCGTTTCCCGAAGCCAAACAAGTTTTATCTCCTCCAACCTACATTATCCATCGCTGGGGAAAATAAAATGGGGGTCAAAAAACATTGATACTGCAGCAGCAAGTGCCAGTGCCGGACCAAAAGGAAACGGTCTGGAGACTCGTTTACCTGCCCAGATAAAGCCGACAAACCCGCCAGAGAAAGCGAAGATACTGATAGCCACCAACCATTGTGCCTGCCAGAGTGATTGGTTGGACATATGCGCCAGTCCCAGGAACATTGCAGTTCCAATCGCAGTAAAAATGGCAAGGCCAATTAAGCCGCGCTTGATGCAGTGCCCTAAAATTCCAGCCTTTTTCATTTCACCGACTAGATACATGCCGCCCAGGACGGCACCAAATATGAAACCAAGCATGACCGTAATTACCAGACGCTCCCAACCCAGCCATGCCGATACAAGAGCGGCAAGAACAGCATCGCCGCCACCCATCACCTCGAATTCTTCCATCTCCGGCTCGGGGCCGACTCCCAGTGCGCTGTCTACAGCCGTGTCTTCATCTTCATCGGATGCCTGCTCAGTCTGCAGCTCTTTAACCTCAGGATGAAGATAAGGATAAAGTTTCAAGCCGTAGAATGCTATAAAATCAAAAAGGATGTAACTGCCGCCGATACCGGCCATGGTGCCAATCAAATCGTCTCTAATAAAAGCACTGAATAAAATACCCAACAGTATCGACGGGTAGGTGATCTCGTGCGGTATCAGCTTTTCGCGAAAGTCGGTGACGGTGACGGCAATGAGAACGGCTGAAAAGTAGAGCATACCCAGGCAATTCCAGGTTAGACCGAAATGCCAAACTAAAAGAACGAACCAAAGTGCCGTGAATAATTCGACAACTGGGTACTGCCAGGAGATCTTCTTTTTGCAGTGTTTGCACTTTCCACCTAGCAAAAAATAGGACGCGACCGGAATTAACTCGAAGGCGCCCAATTTGTGATCGCAATCAAGGCAATGGGAAGGCGGTGCAAGGACACTCTTTTCAGCCAGCAGTCGGATAGCCAGCACATTTAGAAAGCTGCCCATGCACGCACCTAGAATAAAGGTGAGAGAGTAAAGTGCAGCAGGTGATTCCGAGATGGATACAGTCATGAAAATTCTTTTCTTTCTGTAACTATAGCCGCTAAAACCAGCAGCATGAGGACATAGGCAAAGACATAAGTGACCAAATACGTAAGCACTTCAGTGCCTGGAGCGGTCCCATATAAAAGATGCCCGCGAATCCTTGTTAATCCCGCAAAGTCAGGTAGGCAGTAAAAGATGATGCCGAGAATCTGCGCGATAAGTGGATTTTGAGTTAATTTGCCCAACTCCAGAAGCGACTCGCCCAGGTGCCCGGCCAGCCAGATAGCCAGCGTGAAAAGTACGCTCAAGACCGGCGTCGAGAATGTGGAAAAGAAAGTTGCCAGCGCTGTCACGAAGAGCAATTCCAAATATATCAAAGAAAGTTCTTGAGTAATTTCTTTGATCTGCTCGATAAAGGAGGCGCCCGCCACGTTGCCGCCCAACGCGATCACGATCATGGCAAGAAAGGCTCCCATAGCCATAACCATCACTGCCACGCAAAGACATAAGCCGATGTATTTGCCCAGAATAAACTGCCAGCCGCTAACCGGCTTGGTAAAGATGATGTATATGGTGCGCCGTTCCAGTTCTTTATAGACAAGATTGGTTCCGGCAAATACAGCGATGATTCCGCCGATAAATGAAATTGCCGCCAACCCGATGTCTTTGAGTATGCGAATGTCCTGCCCGACCGAAAGCGACCCCAGGACTATACCCAAGACCGTGACTATCGCGGCGAAAAGAATCAGCGCGTAGAGGATTCGATCGCGCACCGTCTCTCGGAAGGTGTTTATTGCAATCGCCACTACCGGTTCGATTACATTGACGGGCTTTGCCGCTTTGCCTGAGCCTGTGACAGTCACGACCTCGCCTCCTCTGACGATGTGTCGCAGTTCGAGTTGGTGCTGTTGCTGGCGTTGCTGCTGGCTTTGATGTTGGCATCGTCTTTGCTGACGAATTCGAGAAAAAAATCTTCCAGGTCTTTATAGTTTCCGCCTGCGGAGATGTTTTTTACTTGTTCGTCAACAACCAATCGCCCTCTATTCATCACTCCTACCCTGTCGCAGACCTCATTGACGTCGGGAAGCAAATGCGAGTTGAAAAAGATTGTGGTGCCTTTTTCTTTCAAATGAGAAAGAATCTGGCGGACATCTCGGCGCCCAATAGGATCGAGTCCGGACATCGGCTCGTCCCAGAAAACTACTTCAGGCCTGTTAATCAATGATTGGGCAATGCCCAGCCGCTGCAGCATTCCCTTTGAATACTTGCGCATTTGCATGTCGGCGGCCTCTGTAAGGCGCACAGTTTCTAGCAATTCTCGAGCGCGCTCTTTTCTGTCTTGCCTTTCTATGCCGAAAAGTTGTCCGACAAAGTCAAGAAATTCACGACCGGTCAGGTGCGAATAGAAATAAGGATTTTCCGGCAGATAACCCAGCTGAGCCAGAGCCCGTTTGTCACCTGCCGGCATGCCAAGTATTTCCGCATTGCCCTCGGTTGCCCGCATCAGTCCGAGCATCAGTTTTATGGATGTAGTTTTGCCTGCACCATTTGGTCCAATCAGCCCAAATGTTTCGCCTTTGACCACGGTCAAATTCAGCCCGCTCAAAATGCGGACTTTTCGGCGTAACAGACTGCTGGTTAGCTCTTTGGATAAGTTTGTCGTTTGGATGACAACATCCGCCATCGACTAACTGCCCTTCTGACCACCGGCTTTTCTGTTCTGAGTGATGATCTTATGGAGTTCGGCAGTTGCGGCTCTCAGTCTGCGAGAGACTTGCATCTGCGAAATTCCCAGTCTTCTTGCTACTTCTGTTTGGCTCAAATCTTCATAGAAAGTCAGTTGCACGACTTCGCGCAGACCGTCTCTCAGTTGTTTGATGGCTTCAGCCAGCATAAAGCGGTCTTCTTTAGCCATCTGGTTTGTTTGGTATTTACCATCAACCAGAGTGTCAATTAGGGACTGCTCGGAGCCTGCATCGTTAGATAGAGCCTGATCGAGTGAAATGAGTGTGCGTCTGCGATCAACTTCGTAGGCTTCGTTGACTCGGCTGACCGGAATTTCCAGCTCATGCGCGATTTCAACATCGGAAGGCTCACGTCCCAGACGGGCAGTGAGACTCTGAACCAAACGGTTGATGCGGAAGGACAATTCTTGCAATTCACGCGGAGCGCGAATCATTGCCGTCTTGTCTCGCAAATAGTGCCGAATTTCACCAGTAATCAAGTGTGTGGCGTAAGTTTGAAACTTAGCGCCGGCATCAGGCTTGAACTGGTCGACTGCCTTGATGAGCCCAATCGAGCCCACCTGGATCAGATCTTCGACAGGGTCGGTCGAGCGTCTCGCCAGACCATAGGCAATTCTTTTCACCAGGGGCAACGACGCCTGGATTATTGAGTCGCGCAATGCCGGATCACGTGACTCAGAATATGCGGCTAACCAGTGGTGTATCTGGTCTGTCCCTTTTCCTGTGTCCATTTTGGCTATTGTGCCGCTCGATATAGATGACTTTTGTACGTGCAAGCTCTTGCTCACTTGATATATTTTCACAGACCCGCCAGACATATTGTAGAACCCTAAGGCAGATTAGCAAACAAAAAGATTAACTGCCAGTGCTTGGAAATATGAAATGTTAGTGGAGTTGTTCAATAACGCTAAAAATTGGCAAGTACATGCCCACTACAACCGACCCGACAATTCCTCCAATGCCAACAACCATAATGGGTTCGAGCAATGAAGTCAGTGATTCGACAGAGTTGTCCACTTCCATATCGTAAAATTCGGCGACTTTGGTCAACATCTCGTCGAGGTTACCGGTTTCCTCCCCGACTGCCACCATCTGCGTGACCATGGTCGGGAAGAGAGTGAGGCGGGCCATCGGTTTGGAAATCGACCCACCCTGCCGCACTTCGTTGTAGATTTTTTCCACGGAGCGGGCAATGCTGGCGTTTCCAGCCGTGTCCTTGACCACGTCAAGGGCGGATAACATGGGAACGCCCGCTTTGATCAGTGTGCCGAAAGTCCGGCAAAAACGCGCGATCGCAACTTTCCTGGATAAATCTCCGAATAACGGAAGCGAGAGAAACATGCCGTCTATGTGCTCTCGACCCTTTTCAGTTCGGTAATAGCGCCTGACGAAATACAAAGAAATCATCACTGAGACTGCAAACAACCCCATCCAGATCGAGCGCATGTACTGAGATAAAGTAATCAAGAACCGTGTGTATGCCGGCAATTCGCCGCCGATATTTTTAAACAAACCTTCGAAAATCGGCAGGATGAAGGTGAGCATCACCCAGAAGACGAGCACTGCAATAGCCATAACCACGCTGGGATAAACCATCGCCGCTTTAACCTTTTGATTGAGCTTTTGGCGCGCTTCCAAAAAGTCAGCCAACCTGGTCAGGACTTCCGAGAGAAAACCGCCTGCTTCACCAGCTCGGACCATGGAGATATAGAGCTTGTCGAAGACGCTGCCCTGGCGACTCAAGGCGTCGGAGAGTGAAAGTCCGGACTCTACCGACCGGCGTACTTCTTCCAGGCAACCTTTGAGTTTGCGGTTTTTGCACTGCTCCACGATGATGGACAGGGTTCTCAAAAGCGGCACACCGGCGCTTATCATGGCGGCAAACTGGCGGCTGAAGACGACCATGTCTCTCAGCGATATGGGCTCGAATCTTGCCAACTGAGCGTCTAGCGCAATGAGTAAGGGAATATGCATGAGCGAAAAGCCGCGCTCTTTGATCTCGATTACTTCATAACCGCGCGCTGCCAGCCGCGCTTTGAGCAATTGTGCGTTGTCGGCTCGGGCGGAAGACTCCCGCACCTGCCCGCTCATGTCCTTTACTTTGTAGAGAAACTCCATATTTGCTTCTCAGCTTCACTCAGCCTAACCGAAACTACCATAGCCAAATCCCTGACTGCCGCCTGCGCCAGTTTTGGATGTCGCCTTCGAGCTGGATGCCAGTAATTGCTCCAGTTCGTCCGGCCTTGAGGTTTTGGATAAAGCGTCTTGAGCGCTCACGGCGTTTTGTTTTACCAGGCTGGCCAGGGCGGACTCCAGAGTTTGCATCCCCAAATTGCCGCCCATTTGAATAGATGAGTAAATTTGCGCCGTTTTTGATTCGCGAATTAAATTAGAGACGGCTGGAGTATTTATCAGCACCTCAGCCGCCAGGACGCGCCCTTTGGTGACGGGGCTGCCGCCGGCCGATTCCTGCAGCCGCGGCAAAAGCGTCTGGCTGACGATTCCCACCAGACCGTTCGAAAGCATGATGCGAATTTGTTGTTGTTGTCCCGGCGGAAACGCGTCGATAATGCGGTCGATTGTCTGTGGCGCCGAGCTGGTGTGAACGGTACCGAAAACCAGGTGCCCTGTTTCGGCTGCAGTCAATGCCAGGTGAATGGTTTCCAGATCGCGCATTTCGCCGACCAAGATAACGTCTGGATCTTCTCTTAAGGCAGAGCGCAGAGCATTGCTAAAACTTCTTGTGTCGGCGCCCAATTCTCTTTGTGATACCACCGAGCGTTTGCTTTGATGCAAAAATTCAATCGGATCTTCAATAGTAAGAATGTGCTCGGAGCGATTTTCATTGATCCAGTCGATCATCGCAGCCAGAGTGGTTGACTTGCCTGACCCGGTCGGACCGGTTATTAGGACCAGACCACGCGGCTTTTGCGTAAATTCCTTGCAGATATTTGGAAGGCAAAGGTCATCTAGAGACGGTATTGTCGACGGTACCACGCGAAATGCGGCCGCATAATTGCCGCGTTCTTTGAATACATTTATACGAAATCGTCCAACTCCGTCGATGCCAAAGCTGGCATCTAATTCAAAGTTCGTTTCCAGTTGGGCTCTTTGCTCCGGCTTCAACATTGCATATACAAGTCTTTCTACATCGGCTGCCGAAAGCGTTGCCAGTTGGCTGCGCAGAAGCTTGCCGGAGACACGTAAAACCGGTGGTTGACCTGCTTTTAAATGCAGATCAGAGGCCGACCGGTCCTGGACCAGCTGGAGTATTTCCTCCATCTCAATTTCCATAGTGCGCCCCTCGCTGTCGTTTCAGTTGGACGACGCAAAGGGTCGCCCGGGCGATGCATGGCATCGCCCCTACAGGTTCTTTTCCTTGTGCTTTCTTGGTTCCTGGCAATACGGGCAGCGCGTCCATTCACCTTGAATTTCCGCACTGCAGCCTGTGCAAACTGTTTCTCTTTGAGCATCTTCTTCAGATAGTCCGCACTTCGGGCAACTGGTCCAATTGGCCTGCTGCAATGTGCCGCAGCGAGTGCAAGTAGACTTGAGATCGTGCTGGCAAAACGGGCATTTGATAAAGTCGTCGCT
>PNLN01000114.1 GCA_013823055.1 Cyanobacteria bacterium DS2.3.42 | reverse complement strand
CACTCATCTTGCGGTCTTCTCGAAGCCGTACCTGAACTCGAGTTGGCTTCGTCCTCGAGTGTAAGCTGAACCACCAGACGGTCGCTCTCGCCGTCCACCTCGGGGGTGGCATCGAATGTAGTGCCGTCGTCGTCGTTTGTTTTCTTCTTGTCAGTCTTACGCAATTCTGTCCGCAACGACTTGGCGTCCTGGGTCAGACGGAAATAGTCCTGGAATTGCTTGGTCGTTGTCAAAAGCGGCGAACGGCCGTCTTCCTTCTTATTGATCATTTCGCGGGCGAGCAATTCCTTAATATGGTCGTAGGCACCGGCGCCGCGAATCTTGATGATTTCAGCCTGAGCGACAGGCTGCTTCAAGGCGATTGCAGAAAGGGTTCTAAGCAGTGCCAATGGCAATTCCATAGGCAAGAATTCGTCGATAATCGATGAATATTGATCTTTGACCTGAATGATATATCCGTCGTCGTCGGCAATCTCGAGAGCACCGTCACGAGATTCGTAGTCATTGATCAATTCCAAAATGGCCTGACGAACCACCTGCACATCTTCGTTGACGATACGTGCAATGGCTAGAGCCCTGACCGGCTTTTCGGTCAAGAATAGAACGGATTCGATCTTTGCTTTTAGACTCACTGGTTAATCACGTTATCTGTTGGAGTTGGAATTTCGATTGGTATTTGACTTTCGATTGGGGCTACTTTTTTCTTGCGAGGTTTTGGAGGCTGCGCTCGTTCCAAAGCTTGTTGGTTTTGTTCGGGAGTCGTATGATCGACCCCCGTCACCTTAAACGCCTGTCCAAAAGCCACTTCTTCGGCTCTGATGATTTGAACGGGTCCGTAGAACTCTTCTTGTTCAAGTATTATTTTACCTGCATTTGACAAGAATAGTATCGCTAAAAACGCATCGACCCAATCACTTTTTGGTCCGAGCATTTTAATCAACTTCAGCAGGGTGAGCGCGTCTCCGACTTTGATCGACTCTTCCAATAGTCGATCGACCTTCGCAATAGTCACTTCGATATCTTCATCGTGTGCCAGTTCGAGTATGTCTTCGACATCTCTTACATCGATATAGCCGTCTGTCTGGATACGTTGACGCGGTTTCTTCTCAAGGCGCTCCTTCTCAAGCTTTTCAGCTTCTTTCAGGGCGTCGATAAGTTGTTGCAGTGTGACTTTACGCTGACGGTTTTGTTTGTTGTTTGTGCGACGAACCAGAGCCTTCTCTAGATCTTTTAACGTGATCTGTCTGGGCTGGTCGGTATCCATCGCCAGCATATCTTCGTCAAAGTCGATGAAGTCGTCTCCGCCCATATCGAGCTCAGCCGAGGCTACTGCGAGGAGGGCTTCCGCTTTCATTCTAAGCAAAACTGAAGCGTGGAAGATGATTCTTCCACTCTGGCGCAAGTTTTCTTTTGGTGCGGCGGCAATTGCTCTCAAGAATTTGTCGGTGACGTCGATGATATCGATGTTCTTTGGATCGATGTCGCCGGATTCGGCAAGCTTAATCAAGATTTCGATACCGTCGACAGGCTTTTCGGTTACGGACGCTTCAAGTACCGCTTTCGCAACCGATTGAGCCGCCGTGTCGGGCAAGCCATTGGTTGTGTCTTCGGCGCGGACTTCGGCAGGAATTTCGCCAGTTGCGTCGGCAGGGACTTCTGCAGTCGCGTCAGCAGGGACTTCGAAAATCATGTCCGCAGCTACTTCTGCAGTCGCGTCAGCAGGAACTTCGAAATTCATGTCCGCAGCTACTTCGGCAGTCATGTCCGCAGCTACTTCGGCAGTCATGTCCGCAGTTACTTCGGCAGTCACGTCCGAAGCTACTTCGGCGATCACTACCGCGGATACTTCCGCAGCTCCTTCCGATTCGCCAAAAACTGGAATTTCAATTTCCAGTTTGTTTGCTTCGTCGAGCATGTCTTTCAGTGCTTCAGCAGGGTCTACTGAAACATCGATGTCCTTAGATTTGTCGCGAACGGCTTCTGCCGCCGATGCATAAGCAGAGGCTGGACTTGCATTTGCGGTTGTAGTTTCATTACCGTCCATCAAACTAACCTCAAGCGCTTATCGCTGCAGCGTGCTGCTCTTCATCAGGAATATGAATTTCCTTGATGCCCACTGTTCTGGAGAAGCCGTCAGCGCGGAGGGAAACACCGATAGCATGATCGGAATTTTCGATCATCGGACGTCTCAAGCTGACGACCACAAACTGCGCGCTTTCCGATTGTGCCTTGACCATGCGAGCCAGGCGCTCTGCGTTCGAGCCGTCCAACATCATGTCGACTTCGTCGAACGCGTAGAAAGGTGCGGGAGCATATCTCTGGAACGCAAACACGAAGGAGAGCGCCGTCAGTGATTTTTCTCCACCAGAGAGCGCCTCGATGCGTTGCATCTTCTTGTCTCTTGGTTGAGCGCGGATGATCAATCCACCGCTGAATGGATCTTCCGGATTTTCTAATTCCAGGCGACCGGTACCGTGAGAGAGTTCTGCGAAGATGCCCTGGAAGTTGATGTTAATCGCATCGAAGGCTTCCATAAATGTACGCTTCTTCAATTCATCGTAGCCGGCGATGCGCTGGATGATTTCGTCGTGCTCGACTGTGAGCGTGGTCAGGTGCTCGTCCAGTTCTTTCTTGCGCAGGTCTGTGCTGTTGTAGTCGTCCAGAGCCTTCATGTTGACCGGTTCGAGCGCACGCATGCGTTTTTCCAGTCTTTCCACCTGATGCTTCAACTGGTCGACGGTGCCCTGATTAGGCGGCTCGTAGCCGGGATTTTCTTCCAATACGCGCTCGATTTCGGCCTTGAGCACAATCAATTGATTTTGCAGATCGAAGTGAGCCAGCTTGCGTTCTTTGCGCTGCTCGGCAATATGAATCTGTTCTTGCTCGATCTTGGTTCTTTCTACTTCAAGTCCGGTCAATTTTTCGTGAATGTTGTCCTTAGCCGTTCTCAAACCTTCCAATTCTTCAGATAGAACTTCAATTTGTTGTTCTTTCTGTTGAATGGACTCGCGCAGAGTGGCAATAACCTGCTCGTACTGCGGTTTTTGAGCTTCAAGCTCGGCCATTTCCTTGCTTGATGTGTCGAGCTGCTGAGCGAGCTGTTCACGATTATTTTGCTCGAGTCTTTCTTCAGTTTCGAGTTTGTCGGTTAGACGCTGAATTTCCTTCAGTTCTTTTTCGACAGCTTCGAGACCTTCACGCAAATCTTCCGATTCGGTGATTAGTTCCTCGATTCTGGACTTCTTGCCGTGGTCGCGTACTTCATTAAGAGACTCTTCGAGTTTTGCAATTTGCTTTCCGAGATCTTTGAGTGACGCATCAAGCCCCGTCATTTCTTGATCGATGACATCGATTGCGTCGCCGTGTTCTCTCAATTTAGGCTTGACGCCTTCGATATCGGCTTCTAAATCGGTCTGTGCTTTCTTCTTCGCTTCTACTTCCACGCGACGTTGCGTCAATTCGGCACGCAAATTGTTGGCCTTGGCGCGTTCATCAGCAAGTGCAGCTTCGGTTTCTTTAAGCGACTCTTGAGCCCATTTGATCTGGTCTCTAAGATTTTTAGTGGTTTGTTTTAAAACAGCAAGATCTGTTTCGCCGCGAGATGAGAAGTGGAATTTGGCTTTATTGTCGACACCACCGGAGATACTGCCGGACTTGTCGAACAATTCGCCTTCGCGGGTAACCATTCTTGCCTGGTTGATCAGCTTGCGACCGACTTCCATGTCGTCGACAATGATGGTCTGTCCGCAGGCGTATTGAAAGGCGCGGGCAAAGCGGGGATTGAAGTCGATCAGGTTATAGGCAAAATCAATTACGCCCGGGCGATTAGGCAGGAGACCCGGCGGCTGAGTTTGGATCTTATTGAGAGGAACGAACGTGGCTCGTCCGGCTTGATTCTTCTTTAAGTAGTCGATGCACTGCTGTGCGATTTGATCGTCGTCTACGACAACATGGCCCAAACGCGGTCCAATCGCCACTTCCAGAGCGGTCGTAAACTCGTCGTTGACATTGCCGAGTTGCCCGATGGTTCCATGAACCCCCGGGATATTGGCATTGAGAATCGCTTCGACCGCGCGTCCGTAGCCGCTTTCGCCTGATACTTCTTTTGTGGTTTCTAATTCTATCAAGCGTCTCTGCATTGATTCCAGAGCCGTGCGCTTGCCTTCGATTTCTTCTCGAGTCGACTGTATTTCGCCTTCGAGCTGGCCGATCGTTCTGTCCACGCCGGTTACCAGCGCTTCATGATCTTGGAATTTGCGCTCGAATTGAGCGACTGTGGTTTTGGATTGTGAGAGCATGCCGATGGCATTGGTCGCCTTTTCACGCAAAGTGACCAACTCTTTTTCAAGATTGGTCTTGGTGGTCGTCAGCTCAGTTTTTCTAACTTCGAATTTATGCCGCTGGTCGCGTAACTCTTGCAAATCAATGTGGAGTGTGGAGACCTTCTCTGATTTGGAGTCCTTCTCCTGGCGCATCACTTCTATTTCGGCCATGACAGCGCTGTATGCGCCTTGCTTCTCCATCAAGCCGAGTTGAATGGCTTGCTGGTCTTCGCCGTGCTGTTTTTTATGTTTGGCGATTTCGTTGAGATGCTTGTCGATCGTCTTAATCTGCGCCTGTACAGACTTGATCAACTTGGCCTTTTCGCCGATTACACCAGCCAGATTGCTGGCTTTGTTTTCTTCACGGGTCAATTCCCCTCTTTGATTTTCCAGCTCTTGCCGGAGGAGAAGTTGCTCGTTGCCGCCTTTTTCGCGAATTTCTTGCTCCAACGCGCCCAGTTCTGCGCGCAGCTTAACCAGGTTGATTTCAGCCTCTTCGAGCTTGGCTTGCAGCTCGGCTTCTTTTTGATCGAGTTTTTCGAGTTCTTTGCGTTCGGTTTGAAGTTTCGCTTCTGTCTCGGAATGTCTTACGAAAACCAGGTCTTTCTCAAGCGTTTCTTTCTGACTCTTCAGGTCCAGATATTTGAGAGCATGGTCTCGGTCCGATCTGAGTTGTTCGAGGCGAACGGCAATTTCAGCAAGCACGATGCGCTGGTGGTCTATCTTTTCAGCGACTGCTGCCAGCTCGGCTTTTGCTTGATCGATTCTGCGATCGAATTCGGCTACTCCGGCCAACTCGTCGATAATTTTGCGACGCTCTGAACCGCTCATGGTGACGATGCCTGTGACGTCGCCTTGCATGATCACGTTGTAACCGGTTGGGCTGACATTGTATTTAGTCAGCTCGTCGTGAATCTCTGTAAGCGTGGCATTACGCCCATTCAGCATATAAGTGCTGGTATAACCGTTATCCTTAACACGGATACGGCGAGATACTTCGATATTAGCTTCCTTGTCGTCAGTGAAGCGGACTGTCACTTTCGCTTCGTTTTTTCCGGAAAGATTGTTGAGCAAATCCGGCAGTCTTTCCGCTCGCATGGTCCGAGTCGAGGAAAGACCTAGGGCAAATAGTAGACTGTCGATGATGTTCGACTTGCCCGATCCGTTTGGACCGGAGATGGTTGTAAACCCGTCTAGCAGCGGAACTCGAGTAACCTTACCGAACGACTTGAAGTTGTCAAGTTCGATTTCCTTGATTCTCAAAAGAGTCCCCCACTAACGCACTTTCTAACGCTTCTTTCAGCCGAATTAGACTATACACTGAATCTGGTGTCAAGATTTTTGTGGTGCCTGTGATCGATTGGACATGCTAAATCAACCCAGACAGCCGTATTTTAGCGGTTTTTCTGCCGACTTGTCACCACTATTGGTTTCACCTTTGATTTGAACAGTGCCACCACCGGTGATCCGCGAGACTACTATCGGTAATCTTAGGTATATCTCAACGATCTCCTGACAACACTGGTGATTATATGCCGCTAGACCTGATGGCCGCTGGGAACATATAGAAAAGGAGACCTTTTTTGAAGTTATGTTCTTTTATTTTGTTTGGTGTGGAACATAAAAAGTGAAACCGGCTCCTTTTGAGAGCCGCCGGAAGCTGCCTGTCTATGCAAAAGCCATCTATCAAGGGACCTACAATTCAGCGATTGAATAGCCGTCCGCTTCTCAGCGATCTGCAGAAGCTTTTGGCTCAGGCTTTGGCCAAGCATGGCTATAAGGTCGTGGTGGCCTGGTCGGACGCGGCCTCAGGTGCCGAGTACACCCTGAGCGTCGAAGCCAATAATCTGGGCGAAGACCCTGAATGGCGCATGCACGTGTTTGCTGAGTCGGCGGCAAAGATTCTCTGGATGTACGTGAGCCAGGATCCTGTGCTGGTATATAACCTGGTCACCACATCCCTGCCTGAAGATGACCGACATCCGCGAAAGCCCGACGGTAACTTGTTTGAGGGCTCTGCACGGGGGGAGGAAGCGACCAACAAAGCGAATCGCGAAGACCTCAATTTCGAACATGTCCAAAGCCCTTCCTCAAGCTCGCCGTCCAAGTCCGAGACTCAAAAGAAGGCGGTCCTGTCGGGAGATTTGACCCTTGTTCAGGTGACCAATCTTTTGCCGTCCATGCAAATGGCACGCATGACCGGCAAGCTCACCTTTGAAAATGCCCATTGCCGAACACATGTCTATTTTGAAGACGGCGCGCCCGTCCATGCCTATTCAGAGGAAGAAGAGGGGCAAGACGCGCTGCTGGAGGTATTGACCTGGAAAGAAGGTCACTTCAACTTCCAGCCCAAGGAAGTGGCTCCTAAAAAGACGGTCGATCAGGCGCTCGATACTCTCATGCTTAAGGGCGTGAAAATTATCGATTGTGCCGACTTTCTTGCCGATGCCGGGATTGATGCTGATTCTTTGCTCGATAAAAAACAAACTTCGCTTACAAAAGAAGAATTCGATGGCATCGTCAACTCATCTCAGATAGATACAACCACACTCAAAAAGCTATACGATCGATTCAATTCCACTATCACTCTGGCTGAAGCCGCACGGGGACTGGGATTGCCGCGCAGCAAATGGGCTGGGCTGGTAGCTCAACTCTTGAGACTCGATTTGATCAAGAAGTGCGAGCCCAAGATGGCCGACCGCACTTTGATGCCGAAGCTGATCAATGACCAGGCTATAGAAGCAATCGCCAACAGCCTGCGCAACCCTGAGTCCGGGATGTTTACATATGAGGCGTTCCTCTATTTCCTGGAGATGGAATACCTCAGGCGCTTTAGATACGAAGCCGACCTTTCTGTGATTATTTTCGAAATGAAAACGACCAGGCAGGGGTCGGTCACCGTTAAAGAGCCGCTAAACATGGAAAACGCAAATGCGGTCAATAAGAGATTTGCATTGATGAAAAGGCCGCTCGATCATCTCTGTCACTATGAAAACGGTGATTTCGTCTTGCTTTTACCAAACACCAGATCAGACGGTGCTTTCATTTTTGCACAGCGCATTATGGATTCTTTCCGCAAGGAGCCGCTGGAAACAGCCAACGGCAGCGATATTACGATGAGCATGGGCATCGCTGGAATGCCGGACGACTTCCTGGACCCGCCATTTCTGCTTGCCGGCGCTGAAGCCGCCAAAGAAGAATCAGTGCGCAGCAGCATACCGATAGTTAAATTCAAAGACCTGCCCGAAGCGTTCTAAATCGCCGCGGGCGATGCATGGCATCGCCCCTACCTGGCCATACATGGCATCGCCCCTACCTGGCCATGCATGGCATCGCCCCTACCTGGCGATGCATGGCATCGCCCCTACCTGGCCTGTAATTTTGCCAGCATCGACTTGGCACTTTCATTGTCCGGATCTTCCGGCGCAAGCTCGATAAACAGCTTCAGTTCGGATTCGGCGCGTTTGGTATCGCCAGTTTTTATCGACAGCAATGCCAGGTTGTAGTGAGTCTGCGTCAAGCCCGGGTCGAGTTTCAGCGCCGTGTCATATTCCTGGAGCGCTTCCTTTATATAGTATTCTTCGGTCGCCTGAGAAAGAAGCCAGGCACGATTGTAGTGGGCCTTGGCTGATGTGGGAAATTGTTTGGTGAAATACTTCGACCAAATTTCCGCGCGTTTGAAATCGTTGGTGCGCATTATTGTCCTGAGCAGTGCGCCTTCAACAGACAGTGCTTTTGCCATGCGATCCTTAGGTACCAACTCGTTGAGCAGGTCCAATGCGGCTTCATATTGCAGTGCCGCCGCTTGATCGTCTCTGTTTTTCTCCAGATATCGACCTAATATTTCGCGTACGCTGGGATTCTTGGGCCGCATGGAGACTGCTTGCCGGGCGCGTCCAATCGCCTCTTCCAGATCACCTTCCATATCGGAAACATATGCAAGTTGAAGTACGGCGTCGGCATCGTTTGTCGAAATCATCAAAAGCTTTCTCAATACAACGCGCGCTGTTTTGTAGTCTTTGTTGGCAATCAGTGTCTCTGCCTGCAGTTTTAGCGATTGGGGGTCATTTCTTCTGGACAGTCCGGATTTTTCAAGCAGCGCAGCAGCGTCTTCTTGCTTGCCTTCTTCCAGATTTGATCGGACCAGACAAAGTCTTGCCGAATTTAAGGTAGGTTCGATCTTCAGCGCGGCCTGTGCGTCTTCGGCTGCCAGAGCTTGTTTGTTGAGTGATAGGTTGAGACAGGCTCTGTTTGAATATGCAGCAGCACAATTAGGATTTAGCTTGATTGCTTGAGCGAATTCTTTCTGGGCTTCAGCACGATCTTTTCCCATCAACACCAACAATACACCGCGATTGCTATGTAAACGATAGCTGTTGGGGGCAAGATTGATAGCCTGATCGACCAGTTTGAGGGCTTTTCCGAATTGACCTTCCGTCACAAGATCGAATGACTTGAGTGCCAGCAAATCGCCCTTGTGAAAGCCGACTCGCTCAGGCTGCCGGTTGGGCATCGGTATCTTTTCGCCGAACTCGTCGAGAACTTTTACTTCGTCTTTCGTTTTCGAAACAACAAAATTGCCCAGCGACACTACATAAGGATATGCGTGGTCTTTCAATGTCAGGTAGACGTGTACAGTCGGCTCGGCGTCTTCCTGCGCCGTCTGCAGTCCGGCGTTTATGGCATGGCTTCTGGCGTTGCGGAATTTTACAGCATCGCTTTTCATGACCGTCGATACTATTCTTGCGTTTTCTTCCTCTTGCGAATCTTTGCCGGATATTTCGCCCGTTGGCGGTGTATCCGCAACCTTGCCGGATGCAGGTGAAGGGTTGATGAGCCCCGCCAGAATTGCAGACAAAGCCAGTGAGCAGGCTATTGCCGCCCTTTGTTTGCCTTTCGTTTGATTCATATTGCGCATACTTTGTTCTTTTCTTAGCAAAACATCTGTTTTTCGGCCGCCAAACCTGACATATATTGGCGCGTATATTATTGATCGTAGGCGTGCTCGCCTGCTATGGTTTTTCGATGGTGGTTGAAACAGCTCTCAAGTTTGAATTGCAGGCGGTCTGCCCGTGGTCTGGTGCCCGCGCAGGAGTCTTTTCCACGCCTCACGGTGACGTGGAAACGCCCGTATTCATGCCTGTCGGCACTAATGCCACAGTCAAGTCTCTTACCTACGAGCAAGTAACTTCATGCGGCGCGCAAATAGTACTTGCCAATTCCTATCACCTTTTTCTGCGCCCCGGACACGAGCTTGTGAAAAGAGCCGGCGGCTTGCATGCCTTCACTGCATGGAATAAGCCGATACTGACAGACTCCGGCGGCTTCCAAGTATTCAGTCTGGATTCATTTAGACGCATTGTCGATGAAGGCGTTCATTTCAAAGACCACAGAGATGGGAAGAAACACTTCATTGGTCCCGAGCGCTCAATGGAGATTCAAAACGCGCTTGGTGCAGACATTATCATGGCATTTGACGACTGTGTGAAGAACCCCTGCACGCACGAAGAGGCGGTCGCGTCTATGGAGCGCACTCACAGGTGGTTGGCTGTTTGTGCAGAAAAACATCAGAGACCGGACGATCAAGCATTGTTTGGTATCGTCCAGGGCAGCATGTTTGAAGACTTGCGCAAACAATCTGTTGATGTCGTAACTTCGTATCCGTTGCCAGGTTATGCAATCGGCGGAGTGGCTGTCGGTGAGAGCCGCGAGGTCATTGAACGCATTGTCCTTTACACTGCGCCCCTTTTGCCTGAGGCCAAGCCTCGTTATTTGATGGGAATCGGCACGCCCTGGGATATTGCCTATGCCATCAGATGTGGTATCGATATGTTCGACTGTGTTTCGCCGACACGATTGGCAAGACATGGATCGGCATTTTCTTCTGAGGGACGCCTGGCTCTGAAGAATGCCAGATTTACTGAGGAATTCTATCCTCTTGATGCGGATTGCCTTTGCTATACATGCAAAAATTACACGCGCGCATATTTGCACCACATGGTCAGATCAAACGAAATGTCTGGTGCAGCGCTACTGTCAATGCACAATATTACTTACTTGATCAAGGAAGCAAGATTGGCTCGTGCCGCTATTCTTGAAGGCAGATTCAAAGAATATTTCGAGCGTGTTGAAACAGAGTTGCGCGGCGAAACAGAACCAAGCGTAGATTCATTGTAGGGTCGACGCCATGCGTCGACCGTCTAAACGAAAATCGGGATATGCCATGCGTCGACCATCTAATTGAAAGCGTGGCGATACAATTTGTCGCGCGTCGAAATGAAAACCGGGCGATGCATGGCATCGCCCCTACAGCACATTCACATGTAATGCGCCGTTACGACTTCTCTTGAACTTCTTCGGCGTCGACAGAATCGGTGTCTTTATTGATTTCGATGAGCACCGGCTCTTTGACGGTAAGTTTGGGTGAATCGGTGGACTTGCCCATGCTGCCTTTGAGGGCGAGCAATTCCATTTCGATGTCTGTCTTGCCTTCAAAGTTTTTGAATTGTTTGTCGAGTTGATCGGTGCCTAATTCACCGAGCGCCGCTGCACGAGCTTCTCGCTCCAGAACTTTGGTTTCCATCTTCTCTATAACGTTCATGGCACCTGAAGCTGTCGTCTTTGAGAGAATCTCGTTGGCTTTGCTGGTTGCTTGCGCGGCTTTGTCGCGGGCGATGAGCACTTGCTTCTTGGTGTACGCCTTTTGCACTTCGGATTCCAGATCGGTGAGACGCTGTCTCAACGTGCTAGTGGTTTCTTTTTGAACTTTCAGTTGGGCTTCCAAATCATTGGCAGCCTGGCTGTACTGCTGTTTTCGCTGCAGCGCTTGCTTTGCCAGATCGTCGTTGTTTTGTTGAACCGCCATGGCTGCCCGGTTATGCCAGGTCTCGGCTTGTTCTTTATTCTTCTGCAGCTGCTGCTCGAGCTGCTTTTCGGTGGCGATTGCTTGAGCCACTGCCTGGCGAACTTGAATCAGGTTCGACTGGAGGTCTTGATAGGTCTGTTCCAGCATTATCTGGGGATCTTCCATCCGGCCCAGCAAGGCATTGAACATAGCCTTCACTAAGTTGGCTAGCCTGTCGAACATGTGCTGATAACTCCTTTTAACTGACTTCTAGCTGAACTGGCCCCGGTTTGCGCCTGCTGTTGCCAATAGTGGTCGCAAAAGGCCTCTGAATAATATGGATTAAATGTAGTGTAGCAAAGTCACACTTAACCTTATGCCCCATTTTCAGACTATATGCGCCCTGGCAACCCAGTCAGCCTGTGGCGGCTGCCAAGATTTATCGGGCCAGACAAGGACTTTGTACCCACGAAGCCGTTGGTTGGCACTTTTCGCCTTCTTTCTTGTCTACTCTGGGGTACGCTAATGAATAAGACTGCCCAGCCAAATTTTGGTTTCGTCTTCCTTCAATAGATTTCGATATATGAAAAACGCAGAAAAACCTACTTTCGGAACAAGCGGGTTTCAGCGTGCCATGTTTGTTGTGTCCGATGCCGTTCTGGGCGCGGCGGTTTTGATTATGGTTGGTATGTGGGCCGGCGGTTTTGCCGATGACAAGTTGCATACGGCACCATGGGGTTCGCTTGGATTGTCCGTTTTGGGAGGCGGGCTGGGCTTATGGCGCATGGTCAAGAAGGCTTCTTCTTTAGACACGCCGGGCACGCCTGAAGGCGCCAAGCCGATTGCGTACAAAGATGATGATGACGACGAAGATGAGAAAGACAATAACTCAGATAGTTAAGGTTGTGTTTGGGGCTGCCAGCCCGGTGAAAGTCATCTGATATTATTCATCTCCAGTGCGTTTCCACTTTGGATGCCGCACCGGCTCGGCTGAGTCTGTTTGATTAGTCAGCAGCAAATACAGCCGGCATAGCCGAAAGACATATCCCACCTCGATTCAAGAGAACCGGTTTAAGAGATGCTCGGAAGAAATTTGCCCCTCAGTGAAGTTGTACATGATGCTGCCTGGCTCAAGGAGCCGTTTTTAGGTGTGCAAGGACTGGGGACGTACGGCGATATACACATCGACACTCTCGTTTTGACCTGGGTCTGCATGGGCTTCATTCTCACCTCATGCGCTCTTATCGTGCCTGCCATGACCAATAAAGGTGCAGGATCGAACGCTCAACAGTTCATCGAGATGATTTATCTGTTCGTTGAGGACCTTATCAAGGGTTTGATGGGTCATCACTACAAGAAATTCTTGCCGCTTATTGCAGCAATCTTTATGTTTGTATTAACAGCGAATTTCATCGGTGTCGGCCCCTGGCTTGCACTGGAGCATTGGGCGCCGAACTTGGGAATCACCTGGCCGCATATTGATCATCAGCCATTTGAAATTTGCTCGCCAACCACTGATTTCAACGTCACCTTCGGGCTTGCGACGGTTTCATTCCTCGTTTATATCGGCTCCGGTTTCTGGGCTCACGGACTCAATTACCTGAAGCTCTACCTCAATCCGATCGAGTGGATGGACATGGTTATTCGCCCAGCCACACTGGCTCTTCGTTTGATGATGGTTATCACTGCCGACGAATTGATGCGCGCAGCTGCAATAGGCATGGTTCCTGCCATTGTGCCCACCGGCGTCATGGCTTTCGAACTCTTCATCGGCGTTATTCAGGCCTTCGTATTCGCGCTTCTCACCTCGATCTACATAGGTTTGACGCTCGAGCATCACTAAATATTTGATGCGCTGAATCGCTGATTCAAAGATGCGCTGAAGGATCAAAGTCCGCACTTTTCTCTTGAAAAGCTTGTTTTTGCGCATGCCTTTTGGCTTTCGAGCGCCTTGCGGTATGAATGGAAATTTACCTGGACTACCAGTTGACGACCCCGAAAACCGCATAGATTCGACAGAAAGCTCAGATCACCTCTTGTTATAATTTGGGCTGGTTCGATTGGTTCGTTCCAAGCGGATGCGCTCACGTCTTCACATGCAGATGCACAAGAGCGCAGGCAACCAAATTTTTAGTACGGCGAAAGCCTGGCTAAGTTAGTCAAAAACAGACGTTAAGAGGAGATCAACTGTGGACCACACACTCATTGCCCAAGCTGGAACAGCAGCTGTTGACGGCGCAACCATGATCAAAGCAGCAGCTTTGATTGGCTCCGGAATCGCCGCAGTAGGCGTTATCGGACCTGGTATCGGTATCGGCGTCGCCGGCTCGAGAGCGCTCGAAGGCATGGCTCGTCAACCGGAAATGGCTCAAAAGCTCCTGGTTAACGCAATCATCATCGCCGCCCTCATGGAAGCTCTTGGTCTTTTGGCATTCGTTATCGCCATCCAATTGTTCCAATTCGGAAGCAAGGTTGGCTAAACCACGGCGTTTATGTTGAAACGGCCTGTTTGACAGGCCGTCCTGATTGAGGAAGAACGGACATTCAGCAATTCAGGAATTCAGTTAGGAAGCAATTTTAGGAACCAAATTCTAAATGTTCGAGTTAAACGGCACCTACATAATCTTTATCGCCAGCTTCCTTGTCTTCATGGTCTTGCTCAACGAGATCATGTTGAAGCCGGTGGGCAAAGCTATTGCCGATCGCAAGGCGCTCATTCAAGAGCACCAGGAGATCAGCAA
>PNLN01000230.1 GCA_013823055.1 Cyanobacteria bacterium DS2.3.42 | reverse complement strand
CACCTAGTTGCGCAAACTTATTGGAATTCCCGGTATTGCCAGCATTGGCGCCCTGGTTGCGCCTTTTCTCCTGCTCTTCGTAGGCAGCTTGCGACTGCTTTTCTGCCTGCTTTCTTTCGGCAGCGTCCTTCTTCAAGTTCCCTTCAAGCTGCTGAACTGCTTGAACATACTTAGGTTCGGACGGTTTTAGCTTTTTAGCTTGCTTGTAATATTCAAGCGCCATCTGATAATTCTTCATCATCAAATAGATGGTGCCGATGTTGTATTTTATATGCGCTTGCGGCGGCGCTTTCGCCTCGAATTGTTTATAAAGATCGAGGGCAGTCATATACTCGTTTCGCTTAAATGCGGCAGCAGCATCTTCGGCCATCATCTTTAATTCGCCACTTAGACCTTGCACCTTATCTTTTGAATGGGATTTTTTCTCGACGTCTGCGATGGCATTCTTGTAGTCCTTGTTATCAGGTCGCGATGCCGATGCCTTCTTGTAGCTGGAGTAGGCTTCGGTATAGTTGCCGGCTGCTTCATAAATGATGCCCATGCTGAAATGAGCTTCGGCATTATTGGGATCCAGCCTGATCACTTGCTCGAACTTTTCAGTAGCAAGACTGGTCTGCCGGTTGCGCCAGAGTCCGACACCCTCAGCCAATAGCCGCTGCAATTCAGCTTCTTTGGCAGCCATAACTGCCAGTTTTGCTTTCTCGATGGCATCTTCAGCATCATATTCGTGCTGACTCAATGATGCCGCAGGCGGTGGCGATGCTGGCTGTTGCGCTGCACCGGCAACGGTGCCTTCCGGTTCGCGCTGAGGTCCTAATGCAGTCGCAACCTTCTCAAGACGCACTGGAATCGCGCCTTCCATCTCTTCGCCGAAAACTCGCCTCTCGATCTTCTTGAGGCGTGCATTTTCATCCAGTTCTTCATAAGTTTTGAAAAATAGACGCTGCTCTAATGCCGAGAGCTTCTGCTTGACACTGCCGCCGGTGCCCTGTCCCTGAGCGGGAATTCCGGCAAAGCCTGCCAAACTTAGATTTATCGACAAAAGAAGGATAGTAAGAGAGGTGCTTAGTTTGACCTTACCCATTGTTGGACTTTCTCCATCGGAAAGCGCCGTCCGAACGCTCTTGGATCAAAGCCGCTTTCTCCTGGTTGTTTTGTATGTGACTCCCATCCCTGAACAAGAGTAATGGTGGCACATCTGGTCCCCTTGGGAAATGGCGGCAGAGGAGTAACCTGACTCAATGCTAACATCTGCAGCTGATCATAGGCATAAATCCCGGAAGACTGTTTTAAAGAAAAATTTCCTACTTGCCCATTGGAAGCGCATGTAAATTGAATTAATGCAGGGCGCTCAGTGACGAAACAGACATTCGATTGTGCTTCCAGTCGCTTCAGATTGTAGTGCCAGCGAGCAGCCATCTGGCTGATCCAACTCGACCAATCCACATCATATTCATTCAAGTATGACGGTGTTGCCGCCTGCGCCTGGGTTGATGCGCTTGCATTTCCTGACAGGTGAAGACCTGGATTTAGAGCCGAAGGCATGGTCGGGGTCTTTCTTGGTAATTGATTTTGCGCTCCGACCGGCGGTGGATTGCCATGCTGTTCGTTTTCCATTGGAGGCGCTAAATGGGATAAGAACATGTCGCCTTGATTGCCAGTAAGCTCAGGGTGCTGATTGACTTGGGCATTGAGCTTAAAGGCCGACGGACGCTTGACGGCAGGTTCGTCTGCCCAAGCAGCGGTAGTAAGGCTGGCCGTCATGGCAAGCAGAGCGCACAGGCGCGCGACGACTATATATCGCGTTTTTTTCATGATGCTTGGAATCATAAAATTGGCGGACAGACCTGTAACTGGTGAAATTACGTAGGTTTGCTTATAAGCGCTTAGGAAATGGCGAGTCCTTCCGCCACCGTCACGGACAAGGACAGGCGACTGATAAATTATTGGTTGCTGCGAGAAGCAGCTTTGTTCTGTCACAATTTATTCAGTCAGTCCTGAATAATGCCTCTGCAAATTCGATCACTAGGAGAAACCGAGATGGGTTGCGGAAAAATACCCGACGAAGACCTATTGCGAGAAATAAGCGAGCGCGCGGAAAGAGAGCTGGCGCACGATTTGGCCAAGGAATTGCACTATTGGCTTGGTTTCGACCAGTTGACTGGCGTAGGTCTGGGGGCGAAAAGGACAAGAATGCTCTTCGAGCATTTTTTATCTGCCGAAGCGGCCTGGAATGCAACTGCCTCAGAATTGAAAACGCTTCCCTGGCTGAAGCCGGAGCAAATAAAACAGTTTATTGAAAAGCGAGCGGAAATAGATTTCGAAAAGCTGCTTGGAACACTTGAAAAAGAAGGCGTCACAGCGCTGCATTTTTATCATCCGCTCTATCCATCCAGGCTCAGGGAAATTGCAGACCCTCCCCTGGTTCTTTACATGAAGGGTCACCTTACCCCTCAAGAACTGGATCACTCAATCGCCATAGTCGGAACAAGGAGGCCGACCGCATACGGGCAACGGCTGGCTAAGGAATTCTCGCGTGGACTGGCGCAAGCAGGTGCCACCATTGTCAGCGGAATGGCAGTTGGCATCGATTCATTGTGCCACTGGGGAGCCATCGAAGGTGGTGGCAGAACGGTGGCGGTGCTGGCTAGCGGCCCAGATCTCTGTTATCCGACTTCCAACAGACCTCTCTACAACGGTCTGATCGACGGTACACACGGAGCCGTGATTTCAGAGTTTTTTCCAGGCACAAAGCCTGAACCCTGGCGCTTCCCGGCCCGAAACAGAATTATCAGCGGCTTAAGCAAGGGTGTAGTCGTAATTGAGGCAGGTGCAACTTCCGGCTCACTGATTACAGCTGAAATTGGATTTGAGCAAAGCCGGGAAATCTTTGCTATTCCAGGGCGTATCGATGCTCCGATGTCTATGGGATGCAATAAGCTGATTGCTGCAACCAAGGCTCAACTAGTCATGAACTATGTCGATGTTTTGAACGGATTGAACTGGGTATCGGTGCCAACTATGCAAGACGTACCTTCCATGGTCGAGCTATTCGGTCGCGAAAAGGAGGTTTTCGAGCTGGTAACCACCGAGCCTATCCATTTTGACGTACTCGGTCAAAGGCTGGAAATGTCCGCAGGCGAACTTTCCGCCACCTTGACGATGCTCGAACTGGCCGGAATTGTCGAGCGCTTGCCGGGCGACTGGTATTCTCGCCAGGCTAAAGTCACGACCGTCAAATAACCCGCAAAGGCGGTCAAGCGGCTGAAAAACGAATTTAACCTGTTAAAAACCTTTGTTTTTCGTCTTATCGCGAATATTGATTTATTAACAGGGTATCTTAAATGTGGGGGCACGGTTCCTTCAACTGTTGCTGGCGTGAACAAAACCAAATTGGCGTAAGCCGGAACAGGATCACACCCGGGGCAAGCACGTAATACTGAGTAGCGAAACTAAGGAAGCCTGAAGCCGTAACACATGAAGCTTTGTCTCAGATGCAATCAGTACTTTGCCGACGGAATGGCGTCCTGTCCCAGGGACAATTCCCTTCTCGAGTCGGTCGGTAAAGACCCACTTATCGGCGCATTGATCAACGATCGCTATGTTGTCGATTCGGTTATCGGCAAAGGTTCAAGCGGAATCGTGTACAAAGCGACCCGCTTGATGATGGGCAGAGAAGTCGCCGTTAAAGTACTGCACAGCTTCCTGGGAGCCGACTCCGGCTCTCTCGACCGCGTCTTGAGAGAGTTCGCCGCCGCCAGCAAATTACGCCATCCGCACATTATCACCTTGTGGGAACACGGCATCACTGATGACCAACAACCCTACCTGGTCATGGACTATCTGGAAGGTGGAACTCTCGCTGACTTGATAAAGGAACGCAAGTTTCTCCATCCGTCCAGAGCTTTGCCGATAGTCGAACAAGTCTGCGACGCACTTTCCGAGGCCCATTCGCAAGAAATTGTCCACCGTGACATCAAGCCGGAAAACATCGTTCTGGAAGAGATGGGCGACGGCGACGATTATGTCAATGACTACGTGAAAGTGCTCGACTTCGGAATTGCCGATGTACCGGAAGCTAAGTCCGCGCAAGTAGGGCGTCCGAAAACAGTGGCGGGAAGCCCAGCTTATATGAGCCCTGAGCAATGCCAGGGCATGAATCTGGACGCTCGCAGTGATATTTATTCGATGGCAGTCATGGTTTTTGAAATGCTGACCGGTGAAAGACCATTTCAGCATGAAGAACACCGTGCACTGATGCTGGCACACGTAACCGAGCCTCCAATCAAGTTAAGCGCCGTTCGAAGCGATCTGCAATTTCCTGAAGAATTAGAAAACGTTATCGCTAAAGCACTCGCAAAAAAACCGGATGCTCGCTATGCCGACATCAATGAATTCTGGCGTTCGCTAAAGGATGCATGCAAAGGCATTAAGAGCCCTCCTCCATCTAAAGGTCCGTCAAAGAAGGTGGAAAGCGTCAAAGTTGATGCATTTGAGTTTTCGCCAGAAGAACGGCTTACTTCAGGCGATTCCAAAGGACAAGTGATTCCCTGGGGCGACGACATCGCTCCTCCGCCGATGCCACCGCCTATGCCTTCTTCAGTTTCCTACACAAATGAAGCCGCCCGCGCCCTGGCGGCTGATATTGATGGCGACCTCTGGGCGCTTGAACCACAACGTAATGAAGGTCCATCAACGCCGGCTCCGCTCGATCCAGAGAAATGGCTCAGGCAGGGTCGCGGAGAAGAGGTGCACTCACCGACCAACGGCGAATCGTCGTTCGAAAGCGGATGGGGCGAGGAACCGGCCTTTAAACCCGGTCAACCACCGCCACCTCCTCCCGGTTATTCACCCCTGCCGGGATTGGAAATTGCTCCTACAATTGCACCTGCGATTAATTCACCAGCAAAACCGGCGGCCGCCAGCTATTCCTCATCATCTCAACCGGCGCAGGCACAGGCCGCTCCACCTCAGGCGCCACAGCTTCCTTCGCCGACGGCTCAAGGAGTGGCACCACCGTTGCCCAATCCAGCACTGCAACCGCGCCGCCCCTTAGTGCAGCCACCCAGCAAAGGCGGCCCGGCCGTCCCTGCGGTGCAAAAAACCGGTCAAAATCCCGTCCAGCAGCCGCCCGGACAAGCTTCGGCACCGGTACAATCCGGTCAACCCCTTAATCAATCGGGTGCGCCCAGACCAGCGGGTCAAGCCCCTCTTCAGCCAGGCGCGCCAGGCCCAGGTCAGGCTGCGGCAAGACCGATGGCGCCTGCCGCTTCATTGCCGACCCAAGCACCACCTGCAACACCAACAACCGCTGCACCCGGCCAGCCCATTGGCCAAAATCGCCCGGCCGCTCCAGGCGCGACCGGCACTGCCGGTTCACCAGGAGGTCCGCAGCCACAGCGCATCGGTGCCCCTCCTGCTCCCGGTCTTGGACCGGCCGCTCCGGCAATGCCGCAAGGACAAAAAATAGTACCGGCTCCACAAGCTCAAAGAACTCAGCCAATGGGCGTCCCAGCGCAGGGTAGTGCTGTTCCGCCACCGCATTCGGTGCCAGGAGCAGGCAGTATTCCACCTGGTCAACCCGCACCACCTACGCCACCAGTGGGGGCAGAAAAGAAAGCCGATATTTCCGACGAAATCAGTCGCATCAGCTCGGCCATCGAACTCAAATTCGGTGATGACGAGGATGATGAAACTGCAACGGCCGGTGCCAAAGATGAGGTGGCTAAAGCCCCTGCAATGGCACCATTGAAACCGGCTTTTATGGATGACCGAAAGAAAGCTAACCAGACATTAATAGAGCCGGTCATTACTGAAGACGAGCTGCTCACGCGCGCTCCCAGAGACATTGCTGATGAGCCAGCGCCAGCGCCAGCTCCGCCTCCGCCACCTCCTGCGCCGTCGAAGCCGTTGGATGAGACGTTAAAAGAGCGCACCGTCCCTGATACCAGAGCTACCGTCAAACCTTCCGAGCTTAACAAAGGTAAGCGGCCGGACCAGACAATTATTGAAGCAGCAATTAGCGAAGATGAGCTGCTCACACGTGTACCTAAAGATGTGGCCGATATGCCGGCACCACCGGCGCCTCCAGCATCTAACCCAACTCCACCGGCTCCGGCTCCAGCGCCAGCGCCACCACCACCTCCTCCGCCACCTGCACCTCCACCACCAACTCCTCCTCCTGCGCCGGTGAAACCCGTCGAGTCCAAACCTGCCGTCCTAGAGCCGAAAAGTCCGCCGAAAGGTCCGGATTCATTGAAACCGCGCAAGTCAGACCAAACTCTCATCGAAGCAGCCATTGATGAAAGTGAATTGTTGACTCGTGTCCCTAAAGACGTGGCCGACGAAAAGCCTTCAAAACTCGAAGTGCCGACACCTGCACCGGCAAAACCACCGCAACCTCCTTCCGCGCCGTTTGCAGCCGAAAAACCTGCGGAAAAGGCTGCTGATCCATTGAGACCAAAACGGCACGACCAGACTCTTATTGAAGCAGCAATCGATGAAAGTGAATTGCTGACGAGCGCTCCCAGAGACTTTTCCGACGAAAGTTCGAAGACATTTGGCTCTGACTCGGGCAACTTTGCTTCCGGTTTTACACCTGATGTCGTCGACAAAAGAGAAAATTCATTCGATGCAAGTAAACCCAGTCAATCGGTAGCCGATCGATTGGCCTTAGCAGCCAACAAATCCCTGCAAGCGGAGAAGGAATCTCAAAGTGAGACAGCTGCATTGCCGGAGGCAGACGATGCTGCCACCAGCCCACGCGAATTGTTCAATCCGGGCACGGATATCAAAGATAAATCACCTTCCGATCTGATGAGCAGTGCTGCCGCCGATTTCCTCAAGCAGGACAAGCCGGAAAGCAAACCAGAAGCCCCGGTCGCTCCCACTCAGGAAGGCTCATCAAGCGCTGCATCACGTCTTTTGCAGGCTGCAGGCGGCGAAAAACAATCTCCGCAACCGGGACAATCAAAAACCGGTCTGGGTGCGCTATTTGCCAAGAAGAATGCAGAAACACCGTCTGAAGATTCAGCCGGCATAGCCAGGCCTCCTGAAAAACCGATAGAGAATCCATTGCAATCGAAGACGGGTATGCAATCTGCAGGTTCTGCTGCTAAGCTTTCACAGACGGACTTAACGGCCGCGGAAGCAGCCGAGAAGTCACCGAAGACCGAGCCCGCGGCTAAACCGATGGAACCTCCAACACAGCCGACTGCACCAACGGATACCCTCGAGAAGAAGCCCAGCACTGGTTTGGGGAATTTGCTCTCGGCCAAATTAGCGCAGGTTGAACCGCCCAAAGATGAAGACATTAAACCTCCTGCCAAACCGAATGATTCAATGACCGGTACTCCGGCAGCAAATCCGAAGGTTTCGATGACTGGTATGCCGGCTGCAAATGCGTCTACAGCATCGGTAAATTCGCAGACGAATTTACAAGCTGCCGCGCCAGAGAAAAACAAGGCGAAAACATCAGGCTACTTCAGCGCGATGAAGTCGCACACAAATATGCCGGCGGAGAAGGCCCCTGAGTCCAGACCTGATCCACCCAAGAAATCACGCACAGATTTGCCTGCGCAATCATTTGAATCAGCAGCGGCCGGAAGCTTCAGCTCTGATTTCAACGCTACAAGTGGTTTGCTTGGTGAAGGCGATTTTAAAGGTGGCGGTGTCCAAGATCGCCTGGCCGCAGCAAAAGGCACGCAGGCGGAACCTTCAGAGGCAGCCTCCTCGGCATCACCGCTGGGCGACGAAAAAATCTCATCGGCCGTAAGCAGATTGATGGAGGCGGCCAAGCGGAAAGAACAAGATGCCTCGTCCAAGAGTGGCTCTTTCTCGTCAAGTGCATCGCCTGCAATGCAATCAGGCGCAATGCCACAATCTGCAATGTCTTCAGGTGCCGTGCCGGCCCAGCCTGATTTAAGCTCGGCAGCCAGTCGACTGGCTGCCGCCAGTGGCGACGCCAACGACGCTCTCACTTCCGACTTGATGAATCGATTCTTGGAAGCGGCCAATCGCGGCTCCGAGTTGAAGAAGAAAGCATCCGACGCCAATCAAGCACGCGGCGAAGCAATCAATCGCGAGATGGCTCAACCGAGTTCGGCTGGGCCTTCCATGGAAAATGCTCCGCAAATCGACATCGCCGAGCAAACCCAAGAGCGTTTGCGCATGGCTATGGAATCCACAGGCAAACACGCTGCCCGACCGCAGCCGCCGAAGATGCCCGATTTGTCTTCGATGCGTCCTTCCGACCTGCAATTGCATCAGTTGACGCAACACAGAGGCGGCGGCGACCTGGAGATCAATCTTGATGCACCCGGCAGCAAGAAAGCCAGTCAGACGCGCACCCGCATGCGCAGTGCGTTCAAGAACCAGGGCATCGACATTCGCTATGTAGTTCTTACACTGGCATTTTTGATTGCCGGTGGTTGCGGATATTGGTTCATTCTCAAACCGACTCTCGATAAGCCGGCTACCCCTGTTGAAACAACTCCCAGCCCAGCTCAGCAAAGCTTTACTGCCGGAAAATTCACAAAGGCGATCGAAGTCCTCGAGAAAAAAGAGAAGAAAACACCGCTCACAGATGCAGAAGAAGACCTTCTCCACCATGCTCGGTACAAACAAGCTGAAATTCTGGTAAAACAAAAACGCTTTACCGAAGCTAAAAAACTGCTGAAGAAAATACCTGAAGATTCAGCTCATACGCCCAAAGTCAAAGAGCTAGTGAAGAAATATCGCAAGCTTCGCAAGTAAAGGCATCGCCCTTGCGGGGGATAGCCTAAGACTAAGTGCTTTATCAAGTACCTGGAATCTATGCTTAGATGGTGCTTAGAGTCACACACACGCGCGCGCGATAGTAATACATACCTGCGTGGGTAAAAATATATAAAGACCTGCTTGTTCGTGTCCCATGAAGCTTTGCCTCAATTGCCATAAACAGTTCGCCGATGAGGTCGAATTGTGCCCGCACGAGGGTTCATATCTCGTTCCATTGCCGAGCGACCCCCTTTTGGGCGCGCTCATTGATGAGCGATATAGGGTTGAGTCTTTGATTGCAAAAGGCGCCGTCGGCAGTGTCTACAAGGCCAAACAAGAATTGTTAGGCAGGCAGGTCGCCCTGAAAGTTCTCCATGGATATCTCGGTGCAGACCCGGAATCACTGGTTCGCTTTCACCGCGAAGCCAAAGCCATAAGCAGACTTGAGCACCCGAATTTGCTCACCTTGTATGACTTCGGCATGACCGCAGATGGTCAGCCCTATTTTGTTATGGATCTTTTGAACGGCACAACCCTTGCCAAAGTTTTGAGCAATGAAGGACGTTTGGACGCAAGGCGAGCGCTGTCGATTGTCAAACAGGTTCTGGAGGCACTGTCTGAAGCACACAAGAAAGGCATCGTTCACAGGGACATCAAACCGCCCAATATTGTTTTGGTTGAAAAGGAAGATACCAAAGAATTCGTCAAACTCGTCGACTTCAGTATCGCGAAGATGGCTGATAATTCGACAATCGATCCGGTGCAATTGACGGTCGACGGAATTATCTGCGGAAGCCCTGCCTATATGAGTCCCGAACAATGCCGCGGCTCGGATGTGGACGGGCGCAGCGACATTTATTCTATGGGCATTGTCCTGTTTGAAGCACTGACTGGCAAACGCCCGTTTTCGGCAAAAGATCTTGTCAGTTTGATGTATCTACACGTCAACGATGAGCCACCCAAGCTGTCAGAGGTGGAACCGAATTTGCAGTTTCCTGCAGTGCTTGAAGAGTTGATCTCGTCGACACTGGAAAAGGATCCTGCAGCCAGACCACAAAGCGTAGAAGCACTTCTGGCCAAATTGAGTTCCGTATTAGCAGAATGCACCAACGAAAACCTGCCCAGCTTGCCTGCTCAGGTATTCAATGCATCCGCCAGCCAGGAGGATGTTTCACCACTTTTCACCCAAGACACAAACAAGCACCACGGCGCCAGCAGCGACACGCAAGACGTCTTCATCGGCGCCAGAGGAAAGGTAAAAGCGCAGTCCTCAGCACCGAATAAGAACACGGGCGACAATACCAACTTGGAAGATAACGCGGCGGTTTCTTTGATAGAGCTCAGCAATGCTTCTTTACCCCTGGCAGGAGCGATAGCACAAGCGCCCGATCAGGCAGCCTTCGATGCCACTCCTAGTGCGGCATCAGGAGACGCACTTCCCCGCATACAGCAATCCAATGCGGCAGCAATTTCTCAGTCTTACGATCATAGTACCGGTGACTTGATTGCCAGCAGCGTGAAAGCCAATGACAGCAGCACGCCATTACCCGCGGTGGCACACAGACAGGAAGAGTCCGGCGTGCGTAACAGAGACATGCGCAGCACCGGCTCGCATGCCCAAGATGCAGCTGCTGCCTATCGCAACGAGTCGGAGTGGACGCCCGGAGCGCTGAAGATTATTCTGCCCTTGATCGTCATCCTGGTAGTAGCAGGCATCGGAATTTTAAAAATGTGGGATCTGGCAACTCCGGATACGGCCGAAGAAATGCTGGTCAGGGGTCAAACAGAGCAAGCCATAGCAACCCTGGAAAACCGCCAGCGTAAAGGAAAACGATTGTCGGAGTCGGAAATTTCAACACTCCATACTGCTTATCTAAACCTGGCTCGCAAGTATGCAAACCAGAGCAAATACGGTCCAGCTATTAATGCACTGAAGAAAATTCCTGCCGGTTCGCAAATGCAAAATACCGCCAGTCTTCTGATGCAGACTTATAAACGTCAGCTCTTCCTCAAGAACGGGCGGTGATGCAATGAAGCTCTGCAACACCTGCAATGAACTTTTTGAGGACGATAAAGACCTCTGTCCGACCGACAGTGTGCGCTTGCACGATGCTGGAAAGAGTCCCTTTATCGGCAAATACATCGACGACCGCTACAGGATTTTAGCTTTCCTCGGTCAGGGTTCTATGGGTGCTGTCTTCCGCGCTCTGGATGAAACAACATCCCGGCAGATGGCGATAAAACTGCTGCACGGCAGCCGTGTCTCCGACCCCAATTCACGCAGGCGTTTCTTGCGCGAAGCAAAAACAATCAGCGTCCTCAATCATCCCAATATCGTCAAACTTTTTCACTACGGACTGCTTGGTGAAGAACAACCTTATATCGTCACCGAATTTCTGAAAGGCGACTCACTGGCAAGGCTGATTCGCGAGAAAGGACACATCCCCCTTGACGAGGCTCTGCCCATCATGAGACAGGTCCTCAGCGCCGTTGCCGAGGCTCACAGAGCGAAAATCATCCATCGCGATTTGAAGCCTGAAAACATCGTTTTGGAAAACGAAGTAGTGAAAGTTCTTGATTTCGGCGTCGCCAAGTTGATGTTCGAACGCAATGAACAATCCGGCTCATTGACGATGGACGGCAAGGTATGCGGTTCTCCTGGCTATATGAGTCCCGAGCAATGCAGAGGTGAAGAGCTGGACATTCGCAGCGATGTCTATTCGCTTGGTGTGACCATTTTTGAAATGTTGACAGGCAAACGACCTTTCTATGCCGATGACGTCATGGGGCTGATGTTTATGCACGTCAATCGCCCGCCGCCCAGCTTGAATGCTGTTCGCGTGGATTTGCCGTTTCCCAATGGTCTGGAAACAGCAGTACGCAAAGCATTGAGCAAAACCAAATTCGAAAGGCAAAGCAACGCAGAAGAGTTGCTCGACGATATCGAAATGGCGCTTTCCAAGTTCGAAAAGAAGAAAAAGGAAAGCGGCAATCAGATCACTTCGGGCTGGATTCCTTTTGATGAATCTTCGGTTAAAGCAGTGAATTTGGCTCTCAAGGAAAGCCAGTTCGCTATCACCACACCGCAGGAAATTCTCTCGGTGTCCGGAAACAATCTGCGCGAGGATACTGCGCATGCAGAGCAAGCAAGCAGCAAAAAAGACATCCTTTCTGCTGGTTCGCGGCATAAATTCAACGTATTCGTTTTCACTCTCGTATCTGCCTTCTTGATGTTTTCTTCACTTAAACTGGTCTTTCCGGAACAGCCACCACCTGCCCTTTCTACAGTCGAAGATCTGATTTCGCAGGGCAGAAACGGCGAGGCCCTCTTGATGCTCGACAAGATCAAGCGCCAAAAGCTGAAACAACAAGAGCAAACCTATGTCGATGATTTACTCTTCAACTTAGGCATTCGTTTGGCTCAAGCCAAAGACTACCAAGGCGCTGCAGATTCGCTTTTGAGAGTTAGCAAAAGCTCCGATCACTTCACCAAAGCAGCGAATCTGGGTAAGCGATACAGAAAGCTCAGTTCGGATAACTAGCGACTTTACCAGCAGGAGAAACAACTGTGACCGAGCCCATCAAAGTAGTGATCATTGAAGATCACCAGGCTACTCTCGATGGGCTGACAATCGGCTTGTCACAGGAAAGCGACATCAAAGTAATTGCCTCTTCCCTTGACGGCGACGAGGGCTATGCAATGGTCGAGCAAATGAAACCCGATGTGGTGCTCCTCGATCTACACTTGCCGGGAAGCCACGGTCCGAGATCGATGGTGGAAAGATTTTCGCAGCTAAAAGATTCCAAATTGGTGATTTTTTCTGCTGAAAGTCGCATGGCATTTATCCAAACAGTCCTGGCCATGGGTGTTCAAGCATATTTACTAAAGTCCGAGCGAGTGGCAAAAGTTTCTGAAACCATCCGTCGTGTGATGGCAGGCGAAACAGGAATTGTATCCGACCAAGCAAAAGGCAACTGGAAAAAACTTACTCGCAGTGAAGATGAAGTCTTGCGCATGATGGCCAGAGGCATGAAGTATCAAGATATCGCCGATGCGAGAACTACCTCCATCACGACTGTGCGCAAGCAATGTGAAACACTGCTGCTTAAGCTCGGTCTGGAGACGAGAGAACAGCTGATCGCCTGGGCGGTCGAGAACGGCTATGGAAGCGTGGACATGGGCGCGCGAGGCGTGTAGTTTCGTGGTTAACTTTCCTTTTGATGCAAGAAAATTAGCAAAATTGCTTTTTCCTTCGAAAACCATTGAAGTAAAGCGCACAGTTCCACCTGCGCAAAAAACAAAAACGACAGCCATTGCAGAGACCGAGGATAAGGAGTCCTCCCGCATTTCTGTTGAGTTGATGGACAGTCTTTTCGATGCTCTGCGCCACCGCGTCGAAAATGAAGAAAACAAAGAACGTTTCAAAGATCTCGAATTGATGGCGCCAAAACATATCAAAGAGCCGGACAGCCCGCCGCAAATCAAAGGTCTGGTCAGCCAGAAAAAACTGCCTCAGAGTTTTTACAGATTTCGCGCCCGCAACGAAACACTCTGTCTTTCTGTAAGAGCTTCCGCACGCTCTATCGAGATATTTGTCATTCCAACAAAGGAGATGGTTTTTCTTTCATACGCTGAATTCGACACACGCCTGAAAAGACGTCTTGATCTCGTACAGACAAAACACGGATATACGTGGTGTTGCAACAATGAAAGGATACGAATCGAGGAGATTCTATTGCTCCTCGATCGCAGCCTTTCTTCGCTCTATCCTGATGAAGACAGGGAGGGTACAAGCGACCCGGCATTGCATCACCATTCGGCGCCGCCGAAGATCCAGCGTCCGGCAAAAGTTGATCAGCACAAGCTTGAGATGCAAAATCTTGCCTGGAAATTAGTTCATCAGCAAGAAGAAACGAAGAGACGAGTAGCCAGAGAATTGCACGACACGGTGATCGCCGATATGCTGATGCTGAAGAGATACATGTCGGGCGATCGCGCGCTGACCAATGATGAGGTTATGGAAACTCTCGATGAAATCGTCGAAAAGTTGCGCGACATTTGCAATGATTATGCGCCTCGAAATCTTCAAGACTGGGGACTGAAAGTCAGTATTGAAGGGCTTCTTGAGCGGGTTGAAGAACGCTCCGGTATTTCCTGCCAAATGGAAATCGAACATGACATTCCGCGCCTTCCGGAATTGGCGCAGTTGCATATATTCAGGATCGTTCAAGAGTCGCTGAATAACGCTGAGAAATATTCATCGGCGACTCAAATCACAGTCAAAGTTGAAGAAACCGTTGACGGCTGGATTAAGTTCACTATCTCAGACAACGG
>PNLN01000028.1 GCA_013823055.1 Cyanobacteria bacterium DS2.3.42 | reverse complement strand
CCATTTATATTCTAAACCATGAATCTTTTGTCGAAATTCATGCAACTTATGAAAAGGCTCTGGAAGAAGTCGACGAAGAAATCTAGAATTTGCTTGCTCGAGATGGTGGCACATACTGGATATATTTCCGGATTTTCTGCCCGGAAAGTAAGGTAATTCCTAACTTACTGGGGGGATTGTGAGAGGGTGGCTCATGACACTGCTTTCACCATCTGCAGTCTCTTGTGCAGTGATTCCTTGTATTTGGCAAAGGACGGGTTCTCATTGATGTAAGCATCAATATTCTCGTTTAGTTTGGCTAAATCAGTCTGGTTGGCAATGAATTTGTGCTGTCCGAGGTGACCGCCTTGCTGTTTGTGTTGCATCTGCAGTGCACGCATGAGAACGATATTTTGAGCCCGGGTGTCATCGGGGTTGGTTTCGGCGTTTTTAGTCGCTTCTAGCACTTTCTCAGCGACCTGCCAGTATCCCTGTCCAGCTTGTTGCGTTGCCGCGGCAGTAAGATCTTCGATCTTCAGATCTTTTTGCAATACTGTTTCTTGTTGCGGCGCAGCATCAGGCTTCACCATGACCTCGTCCTTGCCAGTCTCGTGAATGGTCACGTTTCCGGTTATTTGGTCAACGTGAACTCTGCCGAACGATTTTCCCGTTTCCGTGTTGGTAGCTTCTCCGTGCTCCGGTTCGACTTTGTAACTGGTAGTCTTCCCGTCTCTAGTCTCTGTGAAGGCAGTCAGTTTCTTATCGGCGCCAAAGGTATAAGCGCGCTCGACAGCCCCGCCTTCGTATTTCAGGGTCATTGTTCTGGTCTCGCTTTTTGCAGATTCAGAAACAGTTTCTTTTTCTACCGCCGGCGCTGACTCTCGATAAGAATCCAATGATTTATACCCCAGACCCTTAGCAATTGACTCGAGTGAAATAAGCCGCCCTTGCCCTTTTTCGGTTAGTGCCTTTATCTCAGGAGTATCCCAGTCGTCGCTCAACTTACGCAGCTTATCGATGAAGTCTGCGGGATATCTGTCTTTCTCGCGGCCCTCAGCTCTATCTGCCCTCGCCAGATAGTCGTCGATGCCTTGCTTGGAAGCTTTGCCATCGCGGCCGTTGAAGATCTGGTTTTCTACATCAATTTTGTCCCAGTTGAGAGCAAATTTCGGGTCCAACAACGTACCAATACCTGCCTCCTTATTGGCTTCAGCAAACTTTGCCATGTCGTCTCTTTTTTGCTGAGCAGCTGTGAAGGATTCAACATCTCTTGCTGTGATGCCTACAGCATTGCCGTAGCCGCCTTGACCGTCGCGTTTGTTTGCGGCAGACAGGTCATCAAAGCGCAGCATAACTTCCGGCAGCATTGTTCTATCTAAATCGCTGGCTTCATCACTATATAAGCCACCGAACTTCTGTGGAGTGAAGGCACCATCCTTGCTCTTGAGTCTATCGCTGTCCTTATCACTCAGGAAGTCGATAACGACTCTGTCCATCTCATCTCCAAGCTCTTTCTTTAATGCTATGCGATACTCGCGGCGCAGCCCTTCGTCTACTCCCTCACGCTCCATGCTTTCGACTTCATCTTTAAATAGCTGATAACTTGTTTTGGAGGGATCGCCTTCCTTGATCAGTTTGGCATCTTCTGCGGCTTCTTTTTGCGCGGTATCGGAATCAGCTACGCGTTCCTTTTCTCCAGCCATGGTAAATCTCCTGTTCGCCTGCATGGGACTTTCAGTGAGGGGGGATGCAAGCACTATAGGGGCGAATTGGGAAATTTTTTGGGAGACAGGCTAAGAACGTGCAACCGACCACGAAAACACTACCTTGTCTGGCTTACATGCACAACCGAACACTGGCTGAAGAAGGCGCTTAAACTGTCTATGTGCTAACCGTCTTTAAGCTTTCTGCCGAACTTTGGCACACCGCCATCTCTTTGATCTCGACTGATTTGACACGCACGCCCCAGCTTTTCGTTTGCCTGCTGAGGGCTCTTTTAAGGGTGGAGTTCAGTTCCACTTCGTTTGCAAAAATGTCCTTGGCGGTGTGCACGCTGATTATGCTTCTCAGCACTGTGTGCATTGTTTCCATAGTGTGCGCAATTGGATCATCAACTTTCGCTACTGCTTTCACTGGGTCATTTATGTGAAACCTGCACATTGCAGAGAGCCGGACCGGAATTTTGTCTAAGGTGGTTGTCTCAACAGTAGGAGTTGATGATGCGGTGATGCGTGTGTCAACGCTGTGAGAACGGTCGATCAGTGGAACAACCATTTGCATGCCCGGACCTCTATGCCCAATTATTTTTCCGAATCGAAAAATGACCAAGCGATCGTGCTCTCTTACGATCTTTATGCCAGAAACCAAGATCAAAAAGAAGAGGACAAGAATTCCACCGAAGATTTCGTGCATAGCCAACATCCGGAAGTTTCTTCAATTCTAACCAACCATAATCTTGCCTGTGACTGGGAGAAACCCTGTAGTTTCTCACTACAGAGATGTCTCTCTCTTAGTCCTCGACCCTCACCCGTAAAGGCGATTCTGCCCGCTGCAGCATTTGATAGGCTCAATATAACTAAAGCTATGCGAGAAATCACCTGGAACGAAAGTTTCGGTTGGTATCTGCAGTTCAGCTACCAGCAGGTCGAAATCGCCGACTCGAGATTTTGCCGAAATTTGCACGCATTCAAAAATAAGGACAATATCCATGCACATGCTTCGTAAATCGCTCATAACCAGCATGACTTTGTTTCTGCTGCTGTCACCGGCTTTCGGTAAGGGGCATGGCGGCAACAAGCATGGTTTTGGCGACACCAGTGGAATGGACAAAGGCGGGTGCGCCGAGGCTGTCGGCAAGCACGGGCATAAAATGAAAAAGGGTGGATGGGACGGCGATGTAAGTGAAAACGGGCATGGAATGGGCAATGATGCTTGGAACGAAGGGCGCGGCAAGCACGGCGGCGGAATTGGTAATTGTGGAAACGGCGAGGGCGAGGGCGGTCGCGGGCATGGCAATGGTGGTCGCGGGCATGGCAATGGCGGTAGTGGGTACGGCAATGGGATGAGAAATGGTGACGATGGTTGCGACGGTGACGGACAGAGAATGAGCAATTGGGACCGTGGCAAAGGCGGAAAAGGTTGTGGACAGAAAGGTGGCCTACAAGGTGGAATCCAGCACTGGAATGCTGGTGGCGCGACCAATACTTTGAACCATGCGGGTAACTATGCACAAGACCTGGGACAACAGACATTTGGATTTGGTGGCGGTAATGGAGCGGGATGCGGCAAAGGTGGTCGCGGTCATGGACGCAAACGCGGGCATGGTAACAGCGTCGGATACTTCCCGGGTGGCGGTGCGACGCATGGAATTTTTCCAGGGAAAGGCTCAACGAACGGAGTGTTTCCCGGCAAAGGCAATGGTGTCAACTAATTTGCTCTAGGAATTTTCTCGCCACAGTGGGTAACATTTCGAGATTTGCCTTGGAATTCTCCCCATCTCGAACAATTGGAATACTCCATTGCTTACCTGCCGACCAATTCTTTCGCACGTTTGAAAAGTTGGTTGCACTCGGATTCCAAAATGCCGCCAATGATGGTGCACTTGCCATAGCGTGATGCGTCAACAACGGCTTGTGCTCTGATATTGATCTGCCCGAAGTCGCAAGTTTGTAGGTATGGTATTGAGCTGCCATAAACTACAAGTGGCATCTTAGTCCAGACAATGGCTGATTGGCACATGGGACATGACTCGCCGGTTGTGTACAGTGCCATCTCGCGCCAATCAAATCCAGGATCCGTACTTGGGCAATTTCTCAAAGCAGTCATTTCCCCGTGCCAAATGGGGTTTTTTTCGACTTCAACCAACCCTTCTGCCACCACCCTTTGGGTTTTGATGTTAATGACTACAGAGCCAAAAGGGCATTGAGGTACTTTTAGCGCTTGCTCAATTGCAAGTCGCATAAATTTGTCGTGATCGAGGTCGTCTAAAAATTTCTTGTCAGCAGCCAATACGTCTGATTTTGAGTTGACTGCAAGTAGAGTTGCAGCTCCGGATAGAAGGACGGATCGCCGGCTGATTTTGTTTTTCATGATTGATTTAAATCCTATCTAAGAATTGGTTGGGACGCTCAAACTCATAAGTCCGGCTAGAATTCTAGAATCATTCACTCCGATTCAGGGAATTCTTGACGGACGTTTTAATGTCTTCTTTGGTTGGTGCCAAGACTTTTGGTTCTGCGTGGTTCACCATAGCTGTTGTGAATTCTCAATTGAACCAAATTGCAAAACCTGGGAATTGGCTTCCAAATGCACTTTGAAGTGAGTTCCAGGTAGAAATTTTGGTGGTATCGCCTTTCTCCAGGTATGGTGCAGCCGCCGTGCCCTGTACCCAAAGGACCAGATCTAGTGTTCGCGGCTCCAGAAAGAATTTGCGGAGATTGACCCCTCGTCCGTCGTCGCCACGCCAGAATGCAATCAATTTTTCTCCCGCCAGAATTTTTTCAATCTCATTCATAAGTCCGCTCCACGCCGTAATCATTTCGTCTGTCACTTTGGCGTTGGGAATCACGCCGGTTTGTCGCGGATTTGGAATCCATTCGCGATCATCGTCTGTTTCGGCGAGTATGTATTTCCACATCTCTCTGCTTTGCTTTACGCAATCTTCGAGATGATGCAACGCCGAATGCATGCGCTCCGGCTCTACCACAGGCCAATTGATCAAATGAATAAGTGCTATCAGATCAGAAATGTCTCCGCCACGATCACCAAATCTATAGACATGCTTGCCTCTCGTCAGAAACGGATAGGGCGAGTCCACTTTTGCAAATATGAGATGTGCCGTCCGTTGGAAGCTTTCGCTTGAGTCATGCGCTAGATATACCTGACAGAACGCAGTCAGGAGATGGCAGTATCCCCTTAGCCAGTGCACGTCGCCTCGATCGAACTTGATTGAGAATTCCTGTGCCTGGTCCAGAGTTATGCCCTGATTCCTCGTGATGCTGGAATATACTTTCCACAAGGTCTCTTCCTCATTCGGCTGTCCATCGCCGTCGAGGTCCATTCGGATCAATCCGAATCTAAGAGGCAGTTTTACATTTGCATCGCTAATCATCGCCAATGTGGCCTCTGCCTTCATAAAGTTGTCCACAAGCGTCGCAAATGTTTTTCGAAGTTTTTCATAACTGACGACTTCAGGATTTGGATTTGTTGGCACTGGCAGGCGCAGAAAAGGGACGTTGAATCCACGAGCAGATGAGTCATTTATACCGAACCGATAGAAATCTTGAGATAGAGATTCAATGGCCCGCAGGAATTGAATCACACCCAACCCGAACCGTGCCTGGTCATCGCGAGGGTGGTGTTTCAATTCATTGGTTAAGGCAACTTCACCATCTGCAAGCTTTCCTTGTTCTAGAAAGCTCTCGAGTATTTTCATAGTACGCGTTCTTTCGAACTTATTATCACGCTGGTGTGACGCGGACTTTAGTGTGTGCTGCGATTTTAGTTTTGAAGGTCGATTCATCTTCTTTGCCTGCAACTTTGCGGTATTGAGACTTGGGCGTTCTTTGAGTTGCTGAGTTCTCTGCGTCTTTTCTTCAATGATTGTCGGAGTCTTTCGCTCGATCGCTTGCTGAGATTTGCTGATTGGTGCAGCAGTTGTATGTTTGTTGGCCGCCTGAGTGCTCGTCATGGCATCCGCAAGACCGCCATGAGTTAGCAACGCCGTCGCGACCAAGGCGCAGATTGATTTTCGAAAACGCACGGACCGTCCTCGTTGTAGGGTGGAGTGATTCAATTGTAGGATTGAGTCGTGATGATTTCTGTCAAGACAAACACTTTCGAAAGTGTCTTGCGTGAGTCTTCCTCCGCCATCAACAAATCATCTTCAGAGACCAAGCAGTTTTTCTGGATGGCGGAACAGGTATTCAGCGATTCCAAAGTATCCAACTGGCTGCTCTATACCGCTGTTATGCGATCTTGCGTAGCTTTGTTGAAAGGCGACTAATACAGTTATGACTATCATTGCGCGGAGAAGCGTGAACAGTGTCGAATCACTTTTCCTGAGTCTGTTTTGACTTTTCATTTGCATCCTCATTGACCAAGCAAAGCAGCGATTTACCTAAGTAAAGCGAGTTTTACTCACCGAAAGGGGCCGCAGCAAACATTTGTCTAAGTGATAACCAACGCCATTCTCTAGAGTTTGTCATGCCGAAAAGCACCGCTGTATTCGTTTGGATATGCAACAGTTGTATGCGCAAGCCCCTTTCGGCTGACATGCAAATGCTGTAAAGCCCATAGGATAGCCCCCTTACGCAGTTCGCTTAACAAAGACTTGCATGTTAATGATTTCTACATATAATCAAGGTGTGAGGTCGAGCTGTGCGTCGCCGCAACGATGCATTGCCGGCCGTTTGCCCTTTGTAGACGCCGATGCATAGGGAACACGGTAGTTCTCCCTTTGCTGGTTTTCGTATGTCGGAAAGTTTTCATCAAACCGCTCACCTAACTGCAGAGCATGATGCCTGCGGGGTCGGTTTGATCTATCGCCCCCAAGACAGTCATCAGGTAATTCTCAGCGCTCTTGAGGCGTTGGCGCGCATGGAGCATCGCGGTGCTTGTGGTGCCGATCGTGATACTGGAGATGGTGCCGGAATTTTGACGGAAATTCCCTGGGCAATATTGGAAGCCGAAGGTTGGCGCAGGGAAGATATTGGCGCAATGGGTGTCATCTACATGCCGGAAGGTAGTGTTGCCGAGTGCAAGAAGACAGTCGAGCGCGTTTTTTCCGAAGAGAGATTATCTATTGTTGGCTGGCGAGAAGTGCCTACGCAGACAGAAGTACTTGGACCTCTTGCGCGCAGCAGTTGCCCGGCAATATGGCAAATTCTTCTGGGGAAAGGCAAAGGTTCGAATGACGTTTATTTAGAGCAAAAGCTCATGGTAGCGCGAAAACGGGCTATAAACATACTACGCTCTAAGGCAGAACTCGAGACATTCTATATCGCATCTCTTTCGATCAAGACTGTTGTCTATAAAGGTCTCGTTCGTTCTGAAGTGTTGCCGCTGTTTTATCCGGACTTGCAAAATCCGCTTTTCAGCGCCAACTTCGCTGTTTTTCACCGACGTTTCAGCACCAACACATTCCCGCGTTGGGCTCTTGCTCAGCCATTTCGTATGCTTGGTCACAATGGTGAGATAAACACTCTACTCGGCAATCGCAGTTGGATGCGGGCGCGCGAGCCTGTACTGCATCAGCCGGCCTGGTCAGGGCGCGAGCAGGAAATGCAGCCTGTGATGAATGTTAACAGCTCCGATTCCGGCAATCTCGACAATGCAATGGAGATGATTGTGCTGGCGGGACATTCTCCGGAATCGGCTCTGATGCAGCTTATGCCCGAGGCATATCGCAATCAGCCGGCGCTCGAATATCATCATGAAATTGTCGACTTCTACAATTATTTTTCAGCGCTGCAAGAACCATGGGACGGACCGGCGTTGATTGTTTATTCGGATGGAAGGACCGCGGGTGCAATTCTGGATCGCAATGGTCTCAGACCGGCTCGCTATTCCATCTATAAGGACGGCTCGTTAACTATAAGCTCAGAGGCAGGCGTTTTCGATGTCGATTCTGAACAGGTAGAAAAAGGGCGCCTTGGTCCCGGACAGATGCTGGTTGTGGATCTATCGACTGGAGAGATTCAGAAAAATTGGCAAGTAAAACAGCGCGTTGCGGCAGAACATCCCTACGGCAAGTGGTTGGCAGCTGAGCGCAAGTCTCTTACTCATCAGCCGTTTCATTCAGAGAGAGTGCTTTCTTCCGAACGTTTGATGCGCAATCAGATCGAGTTTGGGTATGGAAAAGAAGATGTAGAAAATACCATTCATGTGATGGCGAAGGATGGAAACGAGCCAATTTTCTCCATGGGAGATGATACTCCGATTCCGATCCTGTCTCAAAAGCCGCGTGTGCTTTTTGACTATTTCAAACAGCGATTTGCGCAGGTAACCAATCCACCAATCGATCCGCTGCGTGAAAAATTGGTGATGTCACTCGACACTCATTTGGGCAGACGTACCAATCTGTTGCGCCCATGTGCTCATGTTGCCGGAACACTGCATCTCAATAGCCCAGTTCTAAATGAAGCAGAACTTGACAGTCTAAAAGGTTTAGACGGACGTTTTGCTACTCAGACTTTGTCGCTTAGTTATGATGTTTCTTCCGGTCTTGATGCGGCACTAAGCAAGCTTTGCAGTGATGCTTTTGAGGCAATAAGAGCGGGCTGCAATATTTTGATTTTGTCGGATAGAGATCCGGTCGCGCCGAATGACGAGAGTGTGGACACCAAAAAAGGCGTCGACTTAAACACCGAAGCATCGGGCGCCGCCGTGCGTATTCAGAAAATACCGATCTTGCTCGCTGTTGGTGCTGTCCATCACCATTTGATTCGACAGGGGTCTCGCCTTTGCTGTTCGATTGTTGCTGATACTGGACAGTGCTGGAGCACGCACCAGTATGCTTGTTTGCTGGGATATGGAGCTCAAGCTATTTGTCCTTACTTGGCACTGGAAACCGTCCGCGATTGGTATTTCAGCGATAAGACCAAAGCCCTCATTGATGCGGCGGTACATTCTGAAGGCAATAATTTTGATTCGGCATTCATTGGATTGTCTGTTCAAAAGGCGCAGATAAATTACGTTAAGGCGGTGGAAGAGGGCATTCTAAAAATCATTTCGAAGATGGGAATTTCATCGTTGATGAGCTACATAGGCGCGCAGATCTTTGAATGTGTTGGCTTGGGACCTAAGGTTATTCAGCGCTGCTTTGAAGGCTCTGTTTCGCGCATCGGCGGAATGGAAATTGGAGATGTTGAAAAAGAGATTGGACGATTTTACGAATTGGCAGAGGCTGCTACTCAGCTCGTCAATGTGGGCCATTTGAAATACCGCGCAGCCGGTGAATATCATGGCAATAGCCCAGAACTGGTGAAGGCTCTACATCAAGGTCTTGCAATAGTCGGCAATCCGGAAGTACGCAACGAGAATAAGCATAGCGCTTTTGAAAAGTACTCGTCATTAGTAAGAGAGCGAGCACCTTATTCCCTGAGAGACTTACTCGAATTTCAATCGGACCGGCAGCCTGTTGATCTAAGTGAAGTTGAACCAGCTACTGAAATTGTTCGTCGCTTTTGCACAGGCGGCATGTCGCTTGGCGCTCTTTCGAAAGAGGCGCATGAAGTCCTGGCTATTGCGATGAACCGTCTCAACGGCAAATCCAATTCGGGTGAAGGGGGAGAGGATGCCATTCGCTTTTATCCCATCAAATCCGTATCGGCAGATGGAACCAGCGAAGATTTCCCTGGACTGAGAGACTTGAAGCCTGGAGACTCCGCAGCTTCTGCAATCAGGCAGGTGGCGTCAGCTCGATTTGGTGTTACTCCGCAATATGTTGCCACCGCAAAGCAGTTGGAGATCAAAATTGCCCAAGGTGCAAAACCCGGTGAGGGCGGACAACTGCCCGCGCATAAAGTCTCGCCGTATATCGCTCAACTCAGACGTGCCAAGCCGGCGATGTCGCTTATTTCACCGGCACCTCACCACGATATTTATTCAATCGAAGACCTTATGCAGCTTATCTATGACTTGCGCAAGGTTAATCGAACAGCTCCTATCTCGGTGAAATTAGTCAGTCAAATTGGTATCGGAGCAGTTGCTGCTGGTGTTGCAAAAGCGAATGCGGATATTATTCAAATCTCCGGACACGACGGCGGAACAGGCGCATCTCCTCTTGGATCGATCAAAAGTGCGGGTATGCCCTGGGAATTAGGATTGGCGGAAACACACCAGGTGTTGCTGGCGAATTCCTTGCGAGATAGAGTCGTGTTGCGAGTGGACGGTGGTTTACGCTCCGGTTGGGAAGTTGTTCTTGCTGCCATGCTCGGCGCCGATGAATATAGTTTTGCCTCAATTGCGCTGGTTGCTGCCGGATGTATCATGGCGAGGGTCTGCCATACAAACAATTGCCCAATTGGTATCACCAGTCAGAAAGAGACCTTAAGGGCGAAATTTCCGGGCACACCGGAGCCGATTGTGGATTTCTTCCTGTTTATAGCTGAAGAAATCAGGCATTCGCTTGCGCAGCTTGGATATCGCAGTTTGGATGAAATTATTGGGCGCAATGATTTGCTCAAAGTGCGTGATGTCGCGCTGCCGAAATCGGGCCCTCTCAATTTGAGCTTACTGGTAGATCCTGTTAGCCAGCGCAGTCCGGAAAAAACAGATGGACTGGAGCCGGAAAAAACTGATGGACTGGAGGATGTCGAAAAGGTTATCGCACAGGACATTTCAATTGACGAAGAGTTGCTGTCACATCACGATGTTATTCGGGCTATTGATGAAAACGCCGAGTACTCTTTAAACCGCACCATCTGCAATACCGATCGTGCGGTTGGTGCTGCATTGAGTGGAGAAATTTCTTTGCGTCACGGGGACTATGGTTTTGATGGACGCATAACGTTGAATTTCACGGGCTCTGCAGGGCAAAGCTTTGGCGCGTTCAATATCCAAAATCTGCATCTCAACCTCATTGGTGAATCGAACGACTACGTCGGCAAGAGTATGTGCGGTGGGCAAATCATGATCAAACCTGCTGAGGATGCTTTATTCAACTCATGGGAGAACGTAATCATCGGCAATACGTGCCTCTATGGTGCAACCGGCGGTATGCTCTTTGCCGCAGGACAAGCCGGTGAGCGCTTCGCAATCAGAAACTCTGGAGCAACAGCCGTTATTGAAGGCGCCGGAGATCACTGCTGCGAATACATGACTGGAGGAACCGTCGTTATCCTTGGACGCGTGGGACGTAATTTCGCCGCTGGAATGACCGGTGGTCTTGCTTATGTTTTCGATGAATATGGCGAGGTACCCACTCTCTTCAATGGTGACGAAGGAAAGCACTTGCAACGAATGCCAGACTCGGCTTCAGAGTTGGTTAAGGGTCTAATTGAAAAACACCACGAGTTAACTGGCAGTTTGCGCGGCAAGTTTCTTCTTGCTAATTGGCAAGATTGCCGCTCTAAGTTTTTGCAAGTTGTTCCACTGGCTGAAGTTGACCTTCCCGAAACGCAGAACATCCCAGCGCACAGTCTTCAGTAAGTTCAGTATTTCTTGCCCTTTTTATTTGGCTAAGTCAAAACGAAAAGCCTTAATTCCTTGCCTGCGCTGCGATTCTGGTTCTTGTACTTTCGACTCGTCGGTCAATTAGGGTTTATCCCAGTGCCATTTTCTTCGGGGTCTGTTAGAACTGGAATCCGGGGGTAGACTTATGCTCAAGAAAAACTCGGTCAATCTGAACGGAATTGCTTGTGCGCACGGAATCAATCTGGTCGTCACTGAATCCAATACAGACTTTGCCGCTGCGCTAACATTTAGGGAGGTTGAAGAGCCGAAGCCGATGGGTGCGCCGGGTGCGCAATCGGTGACGCAATCGACTGCGCAAGCTGCAGGCACCAGCAGGGTCGACCATGACCCAGAGAAAATCATGCGCGACCTGCCTGTTGATGAATTTTTCAGGGTTCTCGAACAATCAACTCCCGAGCAACTGCAAGCCATTATTCATTCGTTTGAAAAAGGCGCACGCACTAAGGGCGGTGGCAAGTTGCTGCGGAAAGTGATAGACGTTCCCGATGGTCGACGCACAATATTTTCAACACTGTTTTGGTGGGAGTGCCGAAGACCCCTGTACAACCTCGTCGTGGGTTTGGCGGGATTGCCATCTCTGTTGATCTTCTCAGCTTTCGGCTTGGGACAGGTGGCAATCTTTGCTGCTCTGGTCTATGCCTTCTTTGCCAATGTTTGCTATTGCTTGGGCGCACCAGCAGAAATGGTGGCACGTGTTTGTTGGAAAGAAAAAGCTGGAAATTACGGACCTGTTTTGCTTACTCTGGGCACGATATTTTCGGTGATTTTAACCGTTTGCCTTGAATTACTCGTGTGCACAATCTTCATCTTAGGCTCGATCTGCGCTCGGTTCTAAGGTGGAACTCAATCATTAGCTAGGGATATCAGTTGCCTTTAAGAGAGTCGGCGCGCCGTTCTTCTCGTTTTGACCGCCGCTCTTCTCGAGCTGAGCGGCGAGCACTGATGCCGGTGCCGAGTGTCTGTCCGGCTTGCATTTTTGAGTCGGCATATTTTTGATCACTCGCAGCATCGCGCGCCTGGCTTTGTGAGCGACTGTCAAGGCGTTCTTCCCGGCGCTCTCTTCGCATATCCATACGGCTCTGCCCTCCGGGTTGTGATGCAGAACTTGGCGTTTGCGACCCGCCTTGCATCGCTCCCATATTTTGCTGTTGCCCGTATGGAACTTGTTGCTGCCACTGGTTTAACTGCGTGCTGGTTTGTGGCGTCGGCATCACAAACTGTTTATTGCCGCTCGGAGCCATGTAACTATATTGCCCCGGACCTTCCATGTTTAATGGCGTACCGTAAGGAATTCCGTTAAAACCAGCGGCATAGGAGGGCGTGTTGCTGTAAAACGATTGCGTCGACGACATCATCGGTTGTGGCATGCTGCCGCTTCCGGACTGCGCGTTGATCTGTGCTAGTGCCGCTTCGAGCTGCTCAGGACTTACCGCAACCTGCTGTCCGTTCATAGCGGTGTACCAGAAGTGGTTTGCCTGATCTCGATAGACGGATACTTGAGTTGAGTCCGGTGCGATCACCAGTCCTGGTACCGTTACCTGTTTTCCGGACGGGGTGATTAGATACTGATTACCATCAGCCTTGCGCACGACTGGATAGATTGTCATGCTAATACCGCCGTTAGCTGTCTGGTTTCCCTGCTGTGCCATTGAGTCAGGAGACAGAAAGCCTATAGCAACCATAGATAAAAACAGAGCGATCCGTTGCGAACTTTTCATTTTGTTTCCCCAAAGACTGCACGACAGTTTAGCATCAGATGAGACATGATGCTTGCTACGCACCGAGATGTTCGGCAAATAGCTAAATGCCTTCACGAACTATATTTAGTACCAGTGTGGAGGGCAGACAAGATTGACAAATGACAGAATCCAAACGACAACTGATTTGCTTCAGTCAAAATTCCATGTCCAGGCTCGTATTCCGAGCGTCTAAAAGCCTTCCGTAATTTTTGCAGTAGTGACTTTGTTGCCGCCAATCGACATCGTCTCAGAGCATGCCTGATCTGCTTGCATAATCATGTAATCCTGATCGCCGGCGTGTCCTGGTTTGTGCACCACACCAATACTGACCGTCAATCGCATGGGCCGCTTGTTAAAGACAAAGTCCTTTTCGTTGACTGACTTGCGCAGTACCTCGGCAAATTCTGCCGCGTTCGCCCCCAATGTATTGGGAAGCAGCATTAAGTAGCGGCCCAGGACGTAGTGACCGAGCACAATGTTGCTGGGTCCATAGAACTCATTTCTAGTTTGAATCAGTAAGTTCAAAACAAAGGCATTTGCTGTCTCTGCTATCAACTCACCGATATTTTTTTTCAGAAGGTCAAGCTCGTCAATTGCGATCATAAAGACGCTTACTGGTTTTGATCTTTCATAGGCGTCAAGGCATGCGTTATAGATCAGTGTGCGCATGTCGCCAAATTCGATTACTTCTTCAGGTACGCGCGTTAAGCTCAAATCCGGCGGATTGAGCTGGGAGCTTGATTCTCTTGCTCTCTTTTGTTGTCCGCCCAGGGCGCGAAAAATACCGCTGTCGTGTTTCCAGTTTTGATTAGGATCATCCATAGCGTCATCTCTGTAGCGAGTCACAGTAATTGACTTGTTAGTTACCAGACGTTTGAAAACACACTCGGTTCCACTGACCAAGCTTGCTTACCGGGAGGAAACAATTGGTTTTTGTTACCGCTGCTGAGTAGAAGTGGTTTTCTTTGAAGAGACTCCGATGTCAGAGATTATGCCACCCTGGCACCAGAAATGAGACAAATTGTTGCCGAGGCAGCGACTCTTAAAAACCCATACAAAGCTCTTGCAACGATACTGAAGAATTGCGCAAAAATCCTTGCAGTCTAGTTGCGCGGACTGAAAGTTTCAGTGTCTAAACCAGACTCATTGCCTTTGAGTCTGGTATATAACAAGGGGTAATACAGCGGGG
>PNLN01000122.1 GCA_013823055.1 Cyanobacteria bacterium DS2.3.42 | reverse complement strand
GTTAATGCGCATGGCAAAAGCGTTTCCGAAGAGCAAATTTGTCGGATATGACTTGTGCGAAGAAACAATCGCTTATGCCAATCAAGAAGCTAAAAACAGACAATTATCAAATCTCACATTCGAAGTGCGCGACGTCTCAGCGCTGAAAGATGTTGAGAAATTCGATTTCATTACAGCCTTTGATGCTATTCACGATCAAGCTAAGCCACAGACAGTTCTGGATAACATCAGCAAAGCATTGAAACCCAACGGCATTTTTCTCATGCAAGATATTGATGCATCCAGTCATGTCGAGAAGAATCTCGATCACCCTCTTGGACCCTTTCTGTACACAGTCTCTTGCATGCATTGCATGACTGTTTCTTTGGCGCAGGATGGCGAAGGACTTGGAACCATGTGGGGTCGCGAAACGGCTCAAACTTATTTGAAGCGCGCAGGTTTTAATTCAGTTGTGATTCACAAACTGCACCACGACATTCAGAATTGCATTTATGTAGCGGGGAAATAATAGAATCGGTTTTTGCTCAGCAGGATTTTGGCGGAGCACGTGAGCTACTGATTTAGCAACCAGTCGACATATGCGTGGCAACTTGTTCCACAAGTTTGCCGGGCTTCGCCTTACTTGAGAGAAACAAAGTCAATTGTCGGACGTTGTAGTTATCTGTGGTGTCCATTAACAAATCAATCTTTCCGTCGCCGTCAAGATCTCCGGCCCACAACAGAGAAGGGAAAGACGAATCCGCTACCTGATTGCGTTCATAAACTGTCTGCTTAATGCCACCACTTTGAAGAACTACTTTGTACCCCGTGCGCCACTCTGCGTCTTTCTTGGTACCGCTGACGGTGAGTGATGATTGCTTGACACCAATATTAAGCTTTAAAGTTTGCCCGATATCCATTCGCTCTTTTGCAATGACGTCGCTGGTCACGACCTTGCCAGGCTTTAACGCAGGGACACCGCCAACCAGTACGAGAGGCTCGCCCTTGCCGGCAATCGTAACCTTCCTACCTGTTTTCATTCTAGGATCTTCATCAAGGATCTGATCGTTGACTAGAGTTATGCTTATCTTCGTCGACCGCAGTTCAAACTGTTTGTCTTTCAGGGGGAAGAGTCCCATCCAAATCTGACCGGACTTTGCACTGCATTCCCCTTCGTGATACACCGTCATTTCCATAAGGTCCGCAGCAAAGGCGTCTGAAGCCACCATTGAACAAATCAGAGCAGACGACAAAACCTTAGAAACTGGCGCAACAGTTTTGCTCGCCTTCGCAAAACTCTTTTTCACTGTTGCTGCAAACTTGTTCATCAAAAACTCCCTGTGTGGACCACATCGTCCGGAACATCGCCGATGCTAAACCAGCTAGTAGTACGTCATTTTTTAGCATCATTTGCTCCTCGATGGGCTTCCATCTGCCAAAAACCTCAAAAACGGTAAATTAATGCGCCCGTCGGGATCGTTTGACATCCGAGCCGTGGCATAAGAATGGAAACTTATATACCTATATATGCCCTTCTCAACCTCCAACTGCAAGGACTAGTAAGCAATGGCTGACAAATCACATTCGGGAAACTCCGCCTCCGGACATTCCGGGTCCAGCTCTTCAAAAAAATCCGGCGCCGAAAAGAAAAGGCTGAATGACGCGCACGAGCACGGCACGCCATGGAAGAAATGGGGTCCCTATTTGAGTGAGAGACAGTGGGGAACAGTCAGAGAGGATTACAGCGAAAACGGCGACGCCTGGAGTTATTTTCCCCACGAACATGCACGGTCACGGACCTATCGATGGGGCGAGGACGGCATTGGCGGTATCAGCGATGAAAAGCAGATTTTGTGCTTCGCGCTCGGAATGTGGAATGGCAAAGATGCAATTCTGAAAGAGCGTATTTTTGGCTTGACGAATGCTGAGGCAAATCACGGCGAAGATGCAAAAGAATATTACTTCTATCTGGATAGCACGCCGACTCACTCGTACATGAAGTATCTGTACAAGTACACGCAGCATGCTTTCCCCTATGAGCAGTTGCTCAAAGGCAACAGCGCTCGCGGCAAATTGGAATTAGAGTACGAGCTACTCGATACCGGCGTTTTTGACGACAACAGATATTTCGACGTCTTCATCGAGTACGCGAAGGGTTCGCCCGAAGACATGCTTATCCAGATCACCGTACACAATCGTGGGCCGGAAGAAGCAGAGATCGATTTGCTGCCGACATTCTGGTTTCGCAATACGTGGTCATGGACAGAAGGAGTGGCCAAACCAATGTTGCGTGGATTGTCAAAAAATGGGCATTCTATGGCTATCGCGCAACATGCAGATCCTCTAATCCCCGGCAGTCTGTCTGAATATCACATCTATTTCGACGGCGATGTGCCATTGCTATTCACAGAGAATGAAACTAACTGTGAGAAACTCTTCGACTCCCCCAATGCAAGCCCGTTTGTCAAAGACGGCATAAACGCTTGCGTCGTAAACGGTGAGAGTCACCTGGTAAACCCCGCGAAGACTGGAACCAAAATGTCCGCGCACTACAAATTGCGCGTACCTTCCGGCGGTTCTAAAACAGTTAAGTTGCGTTTTTCCGGCACCGAAAATGGTGCCCCTATGAAGGACTTCGACGACGTTATGGCGCTTCGCTTAAGCGAAGCGGATGAATTCTACAATTTGCTCGCACCGGAGCAATTAAAAAACGACAAAGTGAGAATGCCGGTTTTCCGTGCTGCTCTTTCCGGCATGATGTGGAACAAGCAATTCTTCTATTACGATGTCAACGAATGGTTGCGCGAGCACAATTACTTTCCGATGGCCGGTCCTGGTGGCAAGCAGATGCGGAATTCGGCATGGTTCCACATGTACAACGAAGACATCATCTCGATGCCGGACAAATGGGAATACCCGTGGTATGCAGCTTGGGATCTCGCGTTTCACGTTCTGTCCATCAATCTTTTCGATCCTGACTTTGCCAAGTCGCAGTTGCAGATGATGCTGAAGAGCTCCTATCTGCATCCGAATGGACAAATTCCTGCATACGAATGGAATTTCAGCGACGTAAATCCACCCGTCCATGCGTTTGCCACATACTGGGCTTATCTGTTCGACAAATGCCAGCACGAAGGGACCGGCGACCGCGATTTTCTCAAATACGCATTCTCCAAGCTCCTCGTCAATTTCACCTGGTGGATCAATCGCAAAGACCCCAGAGGGCACAACGTCTTCGAAGGCGGCTTCCTGGGGCTGGACAATATCGGTGTTTTCGATAGGAGCCACGCCTTGCCCACCGGCGGAAATCTCGAGCAGGCCGATGGCACCGCATGGATGGTTTTCTTCAGCCAGCAGATGTTGAATATCGCACTTGAATTGGCACAAGACAATCCGCTATATGAGCACTTTGCACTGAAGTTCTTCGAGCATACTGTTTGGATAGCCAGCGCAATGGACAGACCTGGCATCCATAAAGACGAGCTTTGGGATGAAGACGATGGTTTCTTCTATGATGTATTGCGCATGCCCGATGGACAAGCAATGCGTCTCAAGGTGCGCTCGATGGTCGGTTTGTTGCCGCTTGTGTCGGTGGTGATTGCCGAAGAAGGACATTGGAAGAAAGTTCCTAAATTTATTGAAAGAGCTCATCATTTCCTGAATCGACAAAAGGAAGTTTGCGCCAACTTGCATTTGCCGATTGAAACCGGTGTTGCGGGACGCCGAATGCTTGCAGTGTGCAACGAGGAGAAACTGCGCAAGATTCTAAAACGCGTATTTGATGAGAACGAATTCCTGGCCCCATACGGGATTCGTAGTCTCTCGAAATACCATCAAGAACATCCATTTGTCTTCAACTGCGATGGGCAGGAATTCAGAGTGGATTATGTCCCTGGCGAATCGGACAGCGGTATGTTTGGCGGAAATTCCAATTGGCGCGGACCTATCTGGATGCCCGTCAACTTCCTGCTGATCCGTGCTTTGATAACGTATTACTGCTATTACGGCAAGGACTTCAAAATCGAGTATCCAACAGGTTCGGGCAAGATGCACACGCTCTATGAATGCGCGCAGGACATAATCAATAGAATCTGCAGCATTTTTGAACGTGATGAAAACGGCATCATGCCAGTGTATGGTGGCACAGAGAAATTCCAGGACGATCCCCACTGGCGCGACCTGTATCTCTTCTACGAATACTTCCAGGGAGACAATGGTGCCGGGCTCGGCGCCTCGCACCAAACAGGCTGGACGGGGCTCGTCGCCAACCTGATGAATATGCAGGCAATGATGGACGAAGACATGTGGCTGGAACCGAATCCAATGCAACGCCTGGCGAATTTAGCAGCGGGAGCAGCCAGGTAGCGGAATCCAATCTATACACGAGGGCGACGCATGACGTCGCCCTGCAAGGTAAATTGTATAAGAGGAACTGTGTTGCAAATGGACACGAAGCAAAAAGCAAAACCGGCAAATGTAAAAACGCTCGATCGGCTGAAGGTTCTGCAAAAGAATCCGACGCTCTATCAAGTCAACACCCGCGTTTGGTTGACTGAGCTGTCTCGAGAACTTGGGCGTCCCGCCACGCTCGATGATATTCCCGATAGCGCCTTCGACAAACTCGCCGAACAGGGCTTTACTTGGATTTACTTTTTGAGCGTATGGCAAACTGGTGAAGCCGGCAGACGCATTTCAATCAATCATCCAGGCTGGAAAGATGGCTTCCTTGTAGACATTCCTGATTTAACCGATGAGGACATTTGCGGATCGGGATTTGCTGTCACTGATTACACCCTGCACAAAAGCTTTGGAAAACCTGATGCACTAGGGCGCTTGAAAGAACGCCTCAATGAGCGCGGTCTAAAATTGATGCTCGATTTGGTACCAAACCATACCGCAATCGATCACCATTGGGTAAAATCGCATCCGGAGTTTTACGTGCAAGGTGATGAAAGCAGTATCGCCTATGCACCGCAGAATTTTCTCAAAGTCGGCGATCAAATATTCGCACACGGGAGAGATCCCTACTTCGATGGCTGGCCTGATACCTTGCAGTTGAATTATGGCAACCCTGCATTCCGGGAGGCGATGTTTGCAGAGATTTCCAAAATCGCCGGCACTTGTGATGGTTTGCGCTGCGACATGGCAATGCTTGTTTTGCCGGATGTTTTCGCCCGCACATGGTCAATCGATATTGAATCATTTTGGCCGGAAGCAATTTCAAATGTGAAGAAGGCTCATCCCGGATTTGTCTTTATGGCGGAAGTCTATTGGGACAGAGAGTGGGATTTGCAACAACTCGGATTCGATTTTACATACGACAAGCGACTCTACGATCGCTTACGGCAAAATGATGCGCGCCCCGTTCGAGAACACTTCTTTGCGGCTCCCGACTACCAACAGCGCTCTGCCAGATTCTTGGAAAATCATGACGAGCCGCGCGCAGCAGGAACATTCCCCACCGAGCAGCACAAAGCAGCATCCATCCTTACATTCTTTTCTCAAGGATTGAGATTCTTGCATCAAGGACAGTTTGAAGGCTATCGCAAAAGAGTTTCTGTCCATCTGCAGCGCAAACCGAAAGAAGACGTAGATCAGGATATTCAGAATTTCTATAACGAACTTGTCGATTGTTTAAAACTACCCGTAGTGCACAACGGAGAATGGAAACTTCTCGAATGCGCGCGTGCGTGGGAAGACAATTGGACTGCAGAAAGTATCATTGCGTTCTCGTGGACCGATGAAAATTCAGGCAGCAATGAAAAACCAGTATATATTGTCGTAAATTACTCGCCGCACCAATCGCAGAGCTACGTGAAGATTTCGCCGCAAGGCATAGAAACACAGACTGCCGGATTGAAAGATTTCGATATCCGCTTGTCTAGCGGAAGCGATCTAAAATTCCTAGAGCTTACGGAAAACGGATTCTTCGTCGACTTCCCAGCCTGGGGATACGCAGTGCTCGCCTGAGAATATCTAAGTGTTCTTGAAGATCTTCTCCCATATGCGCACAAACGGGGCGAATAAAGTTAAAGGCATCGCATCAGCCGGCTTCTCCTTGGGAAATGAAGAATCGGTTCCTTTCTCATCTGCTACCCTTTGCGAAAGGTGCCAATCAAGACCCGAGTCATGCAGATAGACATTGCAAATCAAATCTCTAGTTTCAAACTGACCGATCACAGCTTGTTGCGTTTCTAATTCAATAAATGGGGTGTAAATCGGGCGTGGAAAGATGCCTTTCTTTTTCTGGTATTCAACCGTAGCAACAAGAAAAGCAAAAACATCCTCAAGACTGTTACCAGTAAGCAGGGGAATCTTGCCTGATTTTTTGTCAGCGCCAGTCAAAGTTAGAAACCAGCCGTCGCAAGCTATTACTGAGTCCAGCCTATCACGACTTCCAACGGCTGATTAAGGAATCATTCAGGGGAGATAGGGTGAGCTGCCTTTGGCATTAAGATAGTTGGCAAGAGGAAATTCGATTATGTCCAAAAACCCACTACATGCCATTTTTTTGAAACTCGCCGCAATGCCGCCTGCCGTAATGCTTTTGGTCATTAGTGAATCAGATCTCCGTTAAACATCTATACTGGAGGCATGAACAAGCAACAACAACTTATCCTGCTGGTCGGTCTCGTACTCGTTATTGCCATGGGACTGTATCCACCATGGGTCCACGTTGACGAAGATAAGGTCACCCACGCAATGGGCTACGCTCCAATCTGGAGTCCACCGACAATTCGCCAACGAGATTCTGCCAACATTTTTGGTTTACAACTGCAATTGGACATCCGCTCCCAAACTGCCAACAGTTTGGATATTGTCAGATTGCTGACCCAATTTGGCGTTCTAGCTGTAGTTGTCGGCGGCGCCTTTGTTCTGTCGAAGAAAGCATCAAGCTGAGCGAAATCGAAGGACAACGATAGCCAAACGTTCAATTCTGCGTTGTTCTTTTGGGAATGGAAAGTTCTTCCAACTCTCTGCCACTGGCACCTTGAATTATGTGAAACGCAGCGACGCGCGTTTTTTCCATGTCTTGCGCAACTTCAAAAATATGCACAGCCTCTTTTGCAAGTGCCACATTACCGTGTTTGTCATCGATTCCATCGTAGATTTTGGTCAGGTGTTCATTCAACCTTGCTACGTCTCTTTCATGCTCAAGGTACAAGCTTTCAAACTTTTCCCGATTGCCTTTCGGAACTAGCAATTTCGCCACTCCGCCCTGAACATCTTTCACATCCGCTCCGAGCAGTCGAATGATGGGCTCCATTGCGCCTACGTAGAAGGTAAGCCACTCCGGTCGGATCGGTAGATAGGAAACATTTGCCTTCACGTCGGTCAAGGAGATTCTGTCCACGTTGACCAATTCCGGTCTTGCAGACTTCGGCACTTCTGTGCGTGTGACTTCCAAAAATATGTTGATCGCCTGTTGCTTGATTTGCATGATTGTCAGACCAACATCTCTCAAATCGCCGAGAGTGATCTCCGCACCTTCCGAATAATCGGTTGAGCCTGGAGGCGGCTGCGTCATTTTCGGCAGCTCGCTGCGGTTGGCTTTGGTCTCTTTGACTTTAGCTTCAGCAGCTTTAGCTTCAGGAGCTTTGATTTCAGCAGCTTTAGGCTCGACAGCCTCACACCGCATTTGGTGATTGCAAACTGGAACTGTGGCAAGGGCAATTGAAGCAAGTATGACCAATCTCAATCTCGATCGCCTCACGCTCAATCTATCGTCTAAAACTCTAGGTATCATTTGCATCTCCTGCTCACATCTCAAAAAGACTGTCTTGAAGTCCGGGGTTCGCCTGAAAGTTCTCAAAAACAGTCATTGAAAACAGCTCGCCATCTCTATACAAATGCCATTCCACTGGCGTGTCACTGCTGGGACTCACAAAGATGCGCTCGGTGACAATGCCGCCGCCGTCTTTGACTTCAATTACTTTCGCAAGTCCGCTCCAGTGTTTGCCTGCTACTGACTCATTTGCAATTTTTACCTGGCAACCTTTTTTCGGCTGGCTCAGCAAATCGCGGATCAAGGAAGCAAAGTCGGAATGTATGATGTTTCTTCCCGACGGCAACTGCAGCATTCTGGAATCAGGATCCAAATTCATGGCGACGAATTTCAGCATGCCACCACCGCAAGCCTTTATATGCCCATCTTCTTTCCGCACAACGACAGCACCATTGTTTACACCATTTGATTTGACTTCCAGTCGAATTCGCTGCTCTCTCTTGAAGAAGAATTTGGCAGAGCCAACTTTCAATTTGTCTTCTTTCACACACTTCTGGTTCGACTCAAAAACATAATCATTCAGGTTCGCTATACGAGCTCGCATGGTTTCGAGAAATGGTTCTGCGTTCTGCCAGGTTTTTCCACTGAGGAGCTGCTTCGTGTACTCTTCCTCTTCAACTAGCTCCGGAAAAGTTTTGGATTGCGCAGGGCAAAAACCCTGAAAGAAGACGAATAGCACTGCAATGCAGATGCCAATCCTTTTCTTTTCGACAAAGCTAACAGAATGCCCGAGAATCATGGACATATTATATGCGCCGCAACTAGATGCGTATATAGCCAACAGCGACAGACATCAAGAGGAAGAGGCACGCTATCCGGTGTTTCGACTTCCGTCCCAATAATCGAAGTCGAATTTCTTGGCGATCTCCGCCGCCTTATCCTTAGGAAATTCATTCACTCTCGCGAGATAGTCTCGCTTAGTGCTTTTGTGAACAGTTGATAGAAAATCTATATACACGCCTATTCTTCTTTCTACCTACTTGCCAAACAAGTTGAACTCGCTCCAGAGTTTTCGCTACGAGATTCAACTGTCTTACCTGTCTTTGTCTCTCTTCATCTGCATCAGTTTCAATGCACGTTCGCAAATCCTTCCCCAATGCAAAGTAGACATTGGTGCGTAAAGACCCTTTCCAAGGATGGTGACGTCAACGAACTACTGTGGATAGACATGCCTTTGCGCTTAGACCATACCGTCGTATTCGTCACATAGGTCTGCATCCAGCTCCAGCGGTTCCTGGAAGCGCGCCCAGTAAAGTTGAGGCGCTACGCCGCCTATGTGCGTTGCATGGATTTCTTCTCGATAATTGGCAATCAACTCGGGATCATTCCAAACATCGGAATAGTAGGCCTTCCCTTGAGAGACAACCCAATCTGCAATGTCTTCTATGCAGTCTTCAGACACGTCATCGTTTTCTTCGACTGCTGCATACTCAATGAAACGGGCATCCTGCAATTGACTAGATGCCCACTGAAACTCAGTATAGAAATGACGCATCTCTTCGCTGCTTTGATCCTCCAAAATGACGGCCAACGCTTTTGGCTCGTTTTTTGCAGTGGCAATAATCTGCCAAAACTCATCGGAGACAATGTCTGCTGGCTCACTCATGGATCATGTACCTGATGTTTTGTAAAAATAATAGTCCTGATACTAGCATGATCTTGTAGTTCAAAAACGGATCTATTGACGTCCTCCTCTCCCTAACGGGCGAGGCTTTACGCGCCAAGTGGTAAACTACTTCCTTTCACCCTGGAGGAAATGCTTGATGAAGAACTCGAGCAAGGCTTTCGGTTGGCCGGCAATGACCATACTTTTATGCGCCGGCACGTTGCCTGCCTATGCCGAGGCGCCCCCTTCCGGCTGGCAAACTTTTGGCGGAGCATCCAGCCCAATGACTATTCAGTATCCGCCAAATTGGAAAGCGACAACAGATCCAAAAACCGGGCGCATTGATGTAACAAATGACGACGGCGCAGCACTTTCAATACTGTCCTTTTTCGTCGCCAACCAAACTGTTGAATCGCTCCAACCCAAGCAGTTCTTTCAGCTGTTCATCAAGATGTTTGCGCCAAACGAAACATGGACAGAACCAGAAGCAATTGGGGCAAGTGCATTCAGGGCTACATATGCAAACAGCTCCGGCAGCGGATCTGCAGCACTAGTTTTGCAGCCCAGCGCAAAAGGTGTTTCCGGTCAAGTCTGTGTGGCAAAGGTGCCAAAAGGTGCGCAGAATGTCGGCACCGACACGTTTGCCACAATCATGAGCAGCATAAAATACAATGCCCCTAAATCAGGTGCCAAGGAAATAGAGCAATCGATATCGCAAGACTTCACCAAATTCACGGATCCATCGGAGAATTCGTTTACTGTAGATGTTCCTAGCGGTTGGAAAGTTGACGGCGGACTGACTCGTTACGGCGCACTCGATGTTCGTCCATGGGTCAAGGCTGTTTCTCCGGATAATCTTGTCACAGCCTTCATCGGAGACGGCAAAATCTCACCGTGTACTATGCCTACAGGCACATTGAGCGCTTTGGGTTTCAGAGTCGGCTCCAACTACAACGGCACCCTTATTCAGCCTTACATGCCGGCGCGTCAATTCGCAGAAACATACGCAAAAATGAACCTAAAGCCGTTTCTGTCAAATATCCAGGTAGTTGAAGAGCACAATCACCCAGATGTGGCGGCGGCTGTAAATGGCACCGTCGGTGCAACCAGATCGGAAGCAGCCTCAATCAAGCTTACAGGCATGTACGGAGATATTCCGGCGGTTGCATATTACCTGGCTGTCACTAAAGCTACGGTCGCTTCAGGAACCGGAATGTGGTGGGTGACAAAAGTCGCGGGCTCAGTTGGGCCGGCGCAGCGCGACGGCGAATGCCTTGGAGTGATCCTGCATATGCTCCAGTCATTTGAGGTTAATCCGGCCTGGGCATCCAATTCTCTCCGTAACACAACAGCAGTATCTCAGCACTACAGACAAGTCAGCCAGCAGGTTTCTCAATCGATCTCGAATCGATATTGGAGCCAGCAAGCGCACAATGACCGCATGAACCAATCTTACTGGAACCGCCAGGCATCACAGGATCGCGCCGCCAACAATTTTTCCAATTATATTCGTGGTGTGGAAAATGTTCAGGATCCAAGCACAGGAGCTCAGTATCAAGTACAGTATGGCCCGCAATACCATTACATCGATTCCGGCAGCAATTACATTACCGGTTCAGATCACGGTGCACCCAGTCCGGAATGGCGTCAATTAATATCTGTTCCGTAGCTCAGTCCGCTGGTAATCTGTAATTATGGACTCCGAGGATAGCAAAAGCAAAAAGGTTGTTACTGATGTAGATCAGGCTGCGACCATGCCCGATTTGATTGAGAAAACTCTGGAGCCGGTTGACGGTCTCAGTGGTTCATCCGGTGCATTTATGGTGGCCGCATCCGGCACAATGATCACCGTCTCGCCCAACGCGCCAGAGCACCTAATTGGTTCTATCTTCGACGGCAAATATGAAATTCTTTCATTGGTAGGTCAGGGCGGGATGAGTGCTGTTTTCAAAGCAAAGAATCTCGTGTTGAACCGCGTTGTTGCAATAAAAATCCTGCTGGGCAATCGCAATCTCAACGAACAATCACTCATGCGCTTTCAGCAAGAAGCTCGCGCAGCAAGCCAATTGGATCATCCGAATATCGTCAAGGTTCACGATTTTTCTATTTCAATCGATCACGCGCCCTACATGGTGATGGACTATATCGAAGGAAGTTCGATTGCAGAGATTATCGCCAAAGACGGCAAGATGGATCCTTATCGCGCCATCGACCTGATAATACAATCCTGTGATGCACTTGCGCATGCTCATGAACAAGGCGTGGTGCACCGCGATCTAAAACCAAGCAACGTCATGGTGACTCAACTCAAAGGCGGGCGAGAGCTGGCGAAAATCGTCGACTTCGGAGTTGCAAAATTGATGGAGGAAGAACAAGCATCCGCTCCACAACTAACACGCACTGGTGAGGTTTTCGGCAGCCCTCTGTACATGAGTCCGGAGCAATGTCTCGGAAAAAAATTGGACGCACGCACTGACATTTATTCACTCGCTTGCGTCCTTTTCGAGGAGCTTGCGGGCGCACCACCGTTTCGCGCAGACAATGTTCTTGCCACCATGCACATGCACATCAGTGATGCGCCGCCTGAAATAACCAAAGTGCGTTCTGATTTGCCAAATGGAACGCAACTGTCTTCAATACTTCTTACTGCACTCTCCAAAAATCCTGAGCAGCGTTTTCAAAGCATGAAAGCCTTCGCTGACGCTCTCAAAGAAGCAGCCCTCAAACCCCAAGCAGGCCTATTCAGACGATTAGGGACACATCTAAATATTTTTCGCAAAACGCAAGAGTCAAATCGCCGGCTACCCTTGCTCATAGTCACAACAGTATGTTCGCTAATCGTTGGCATTACAACATGGTGGGGCTGGCAATCGCATCAGGAACTTGAAACTCTGAAGAGTCAAGAACCTGGAGAGAAGGACAAAGCGATGGCAGAATTTCTGGCAAGCAATGACCCTCCCAGATTGAACATTGAAGATGGACGAGGGCTTACTGACGCAATCGTACCTATCATGATCAAAGAACAGCATCTCAAAATCCTCTTTCTGCGCAAATCAAAAGTTACCGGTCCTGGATTTATTGAATTGACTAGCGGACTTGGTAAACAACTGAATAAATTCTCGTGCAGTCAAAATCGTCATTTGAAGCCGAAAGAATTACTTGAGATGATCTACAATCTCGACAGCGATTTGCTTACTCACATTTCAATGCAAGGGGTGGCAGCCACAGACGATGTCGTTGCAGCCTGCGGCAAGTTCAAGAATCTCGATACTCTTGAAATTAGCGCCACTAGCATCAGCCCACGCGCGTTCGAACGACTCCCGGTTATGAAGGCAGTAGGAGAACTAGCGCTGAATCACACAGTGGCAAACGACCAAACGATGCGCGACATTGCCATGAAATTTCCCAATCTAGAACGTTTGTCTATCAAACGAACAGATGTCACAGACAAAGGACTGGAATTTCTGAAAAGACTTAAGTTGAAGCACCTCTGGGTTTTCGAAACCAAACTGACCAAGCCCGCCCTAGACGATTTAAAGAACGCAATTGGTCCAGGGCTGGTAATTCACGAAATCTGAGCCCAGACCAAGTCGCGCAACGCCCACCCATGGACAACTCATGGCGTTCACGATCTATTCACGCCCTCTAAATATACTGTACGTTGAGTTACTATCTCTCCGATCCCCAATCATCTCTCTTTCCGCTTCTTTCCCAGCGGTCTCACTCATAGCGAGTCAATCATGACTGCAACCGATGCTCCGGTAGAACCGGTCGCGCGTCCGCGTCAGCCTGTAGCTGAACGCGAAGCTAATCTGATTCAACCTGAAATAAAAACAGACACACCCGCAGCTGCTGGAAGCGATTTCGGCAGTAGACTCGGGCTTACTGCCGGCTCGCCGCAAGAGACTCTCAAGTTTATAAATGACCTGACGCGCAATGCAAATCTCACCGGCATGCCTGAAGCTTTCGGCAGATTCGACATCGCATTTAATAGTACGGATTTGACAGGCATGTTGAATCCCCGCAATCGGCAAAATCAAAATCGCGATCAGTCTGGTGATAGACGGGTGTTGCCTGGCGACAACGCTGTCGCTCCAACCGACTTCAGTGCGGCGAGAAAGCCAGATGAGCTTCCACCTGGCGTAAGCAAAATCGAGCGCACAAGAATAACCGGCACTGGCTCTAACAGAGACACGCAAGTTGAAATTCGCTATGGAATGGATGGAAAACCTAGTTTCGTCCGCGACCATCTTGGCGAATGGAAATCTGAAGATGGCGGCAAAACATGGAAAACAGGCGAGCCCAATCTGCGCGTCCGCCGCGGTGAAGTTTCCATCGACGCCAAAGGCAATTACTCTTACGGCAACGATGATTATGGTGTGAAGTCCACATTTTCACCAAACGGAAACGTGACGCGCACGATTACTAACACAGCCGGCGAACAATTTTCCGTTACGCGCGACAAGCAGGGCAAGCCGATCGGATTCTCAGACCAGAATGGCGAGTGGACAGGCGACGGCAAGAACTGGACAAACACCAAATCCGGTGAGACCAAAAACGGTACAGTCACACTTACTGAATTTGGACAATTCCGCTTTAAGCCGGAAAAAGGAGATGCGGTCGTTGCGCAGACTCCGCAGCTAGAACGCAGCTACAAATTGCAAGAGGAGCTCACCAAGCAGTTTGGAGTTAAATTTGCCAAACCTGGCGAACAACTGAGAAACGATGACAGAGAACCTGGCAAACCGAAGGAAGCGACTTTGTATGCTGGTGTTCCAACCGAAGCAGAGCTCAAGG
>PNLN01000119.1 GCA_013823055.1 Cyanobacteria bacterium DS2.3.42 | reverse complement strand
GCAGAAACCCAAACCAGTGAAGAACGGCGGACAGCCTGGGAAATAATGAACACCCACGACGCAGTCGAAATCATCACCAGACAAGCTGACCTCGGTCAAATCATCGGCTTGGAAAAACCAACGAGAGAAGACGTGGATGAAACGGCGGAAGAATCAAGACCACAACTCGTTGCAGTTGCATAGTCAAACAAGAAGTGCGGCGATTCGGTCGCCCTTAATGTCGAAACTAAAGGTCTCACATTCAAACGGAGAAAAAGGGAAGGTCACCCTTCCCTCTATCCATCCTTCATTTAACTTAGTTACTAGACGTGTATGGTCTGCGGACTACGCGGGTTGTAGACAAGCTTCGTGTCTCGATTTTTGTCTTGCAATTCCTTAGTCTTAGCTAAAATCTCGCTTGCAGTTGCTTTCTCGCCTAGAATGCGATTGGCAATAGTCCAATAGCTGTCGCCTTTTCTGACTTCCATCTCTGAGGCCTTCTCCGCTGGTGCTGGCGGTTTTGCCACAGGCGGTTTTGCTACCGGTTGCAGCTCCTCTCCGACTTTGACTTCGGCACCTGCAGTGACAGCCTTTCCGTTGTTGAGGCGACTTATGCGTTCTGACTCTGTGCGAATTTCATCGGCTGTGTGAGCGTTTCCATCTTTGCCGAGATTTCTTTCTGCGATCTGCCAGTATCCCTCACCAGCTTTTGCAGTCATTTTCACATCGGCTTTTACTTGATGTGTCACTTCCGACTCAGTCTTCTTCCCGGCAGCTTCAACAAGTCCTTGCTTAGACAGCGAATCCCAAGCGGCATTGTCACCCTTGTAGCCGCCTCTGATCCATTTGCCGCTGTCACGGTTGTCCCATTCTTTGAGTATGTTCTCGACTACCTGCTGTTTTTCTTTTGAGAAATGTCCGCTGTTGCTTCCGCTGCTTCTGGCATCATTCAAGTAGTCTTGCAACTCTTTCTTAGTCAACCGCCCATCATTGTTTTCTCTATCGATGAAATTGAAGAGAGATTTGTCTCCGCCACCCAATAATGCTTGCGCGGTTTTCTCAGCACCTACTTGATTGCTCTCCTTGCGATGCTGCTCATCTCTTGCTGTTCTAAACGTTTTCAACTGCTCAGAAATGTCCGAAGTACTAATCTTCGAGTCAGTACGCCACTCTTCGTCATGAGCTTCGACCAGATTTGCTCCCTGGTCATAGTTCTTGACCAGATATTGAAGCATTGCTTTGTCAAGCTGTTTCGAATTATCGCCGCCTCTTTCCGCACGGCTAGCGGCTCTCATTTCCGAATTCAAGTCACCCTTGTTTAGATCACCACCAAGTTGACCAGCAAAAGCCACAGCCAAAACAGGAAGCTGATTTCTTGCTTCCAAGTCCTTTGTTACCTGCGCCATATAAGCCTTCTGCTCTTCAGGCTTCATGTTCTTTGTATCTTCTTTGATTTCATCTTGGAGCTTTTCGAGAGCCTTCGCTTGATCCTTGTCGTCTTTGGCGGAATCAAGTGCCTGGCTTACATGATCAACAGCTTCTTTAGCATGATTTGTACTCATTTTTTTCTCCGAGTAAAAGCAATGCGGAGCTAACGCCAAGGGAAAAGTCCTTTGTGTGGGACAGAGGCGGCAACCGCTTTGGGGGGACATTGAATGGCATGAGCATGCAGCGGAAAGTTTCAAAAAATCTTGAAATTCACAAAACAAATTTATGCAATGCAAAACTGAGAGCAAAAAATGTGACCGCAAAAAAAGGGAAGGTTTCCCTTCCCTTTTTCAAGACAGGCATCGGCTCGGGGATGCTTATCCTGTCCTGTTTTTTTGGCGCATGTTGAACACCAAGGCTTATACTTTTCCTCTAACGATTACTTCGTATAGATAATCGAAGAATCCTTCTTGAGTTTGCCCATCGCTGCATTGAGCATTACATCATCGAGATTGCTGTCGCCGCGATTAATCGACCCTCCCATTGACGTACTCGGAAGTCCGCCGCCGCGTCCTTCAGCAGCGAAGCTCGCCATGCCCGGCGCGCTCATCATCGCTCTCGACGCCTTGTACATACTTGCTCTCGGAGCTGCAGGCTCCGCAACAGCCAAGCCCTTAGCTGCGAGGTCCCGTGCACCTGACTTCCACTCACTCTCAGCACCAGCTTTCACCCTGTATCGAGCGCCGCCGGAAGTGATCAATGTTTCTCTCTTGCCAGACGCATCTACAATTTCCTGACGGTAGGCGAGCGTTTCAAATTTGCCGTCGGAAAGTTTGGCGATTTTCTCGAACACTGAAGTTCCACCCGAATCCAATCCATCGCAGCCGATAGTGTTGATCTGAATGCCGCGCGAAATGGCGTTCTTAGTCTCGGTTTCCCAACTGTAGTCACCGGGGTAGATGTGCGGTGCGGCATCACCAATTAAGAACAAAAGTTTTGAAGCCTTTTTGTTGTCGGTCCATTTGAGATCGTTTAAAGCCGAATGCAAACCTTGATTCACAGCCTCAGGCGTATCTCCGCCGCCGCTTGCACTCAGAGCTGTAATGTCTTTCACTACTTTGTCTATGTCATCTGAAAAAGGAAATACTTTGGTCACATACTCGTCGCCTCGATCTCTGTAAGCAACAAGACCGACGCGGACGATGGGCGCAGGCTTACCCGAAGCCAGTTTAGCGACCAGGTCCTTGGTCTTTTTCTTAACCATCTCAATCTCGCCGCCCATTGAGCCGGTCGTGTCGATTAAAAACGCCAGATCGAGGATGGGACGTTCAGCGCTTTGCTTTGCAGGCTCATCAGCAAACGCATACTGAGTAGTCAGCCCCGGCAATAGCATGCCTGCCGATAGAAGGAGAACCGCCGCCGCCGATTTCAGAACTTGCATATGCCGCACCTCATGCCGAATTGCCTCACCTCATTGAGATTACGGGAAACGGCGGGCGATTCCTCTGACAAACGGCCTGATACCGACCTGGGGAATACCCTGAGGCTGACCTGGGTCAGTGGAACTGATTGCTGAAGAAAGCCTTAAACCGGTCCCTAAAACCGATTCAGGGGCGGAACCCGGGGAATAATCTAGGCACACATGAAAGGTCAAAAGGAAACAGCTGCAGCCGTAAACGATAAACAGGCCGTCGAACTCATTGAAGAGAACACGGAACTGGTTGCAGAAAATGGCGAACCCATACCTGTAGAGTTACTGGCCGAGCCTGAATATGCCGAGCCGGAGCCGCCAAAGCTGGAAGTGCTCGAACCGGCGACCGAAATTATCCCTGAAAAAACTGATCTGAATTCAGTTCTAGAGCTGACCGCAGATCCGCGTGTACAGTATCAAGACAACTATAGAAAGGCTTCAGAAGATATCGTATCCATGAGTCTTAACGCGGCTATTGTCGGCGGTCTATGCGCATTTATTCATCATGGCTTAACGATGCAAAACACCTCAGAATATCTTACGTTAGTCGTACTGTTCATGAGCTTGGTCGCTTTTCGATTATGGTACGTGCACAAGACGGCAAGCAAACTGGCAAAAACAAAAATTACTCTGACTAAAGATTATGTGAGGGCCTCAGGTCCTTATGCAAATGAGGATTGGAAGGTTCACATTTCCCATCTGGATAAAGCAACCCTGATTTCCGAGGCAGCTAAAAGAAAGGTTCTGGTGCTAACGACCTCCTCCAGTTCACATACTTTGCGAGGACTGGAAGAACCAGAAAAGTTGATGCTCAACCTATCCAAAGAAATACAAGTCGACACTGCCGCGCTGCAGCAAAAGCTGCAAGAAATTGCTGATTCAATACTTGATTGCAAGGATGCCGACGAGGTTGAGGAGCTTAGAGATACAAAACAAGTGCAAGCGCGCGTTCAAAAATCACTTTCTGAGGAATTTCCGGAGGCTCGCGTTTTGCAACAAGACTTCAGCAAGGTAAAGAGCGACACAAAAATGACTTTGGCATTAGTTGGCATCATCCTCATCTTTGCTTGTCTCGGCTTTTCACAATATGCACTACCGCTGCTTCCAATTGCGATATTTACTTATCTTCCAGGGATCCTTTCCTTACGAAGAACTGTTGATTGTCTCTACGTATTTACTGCCGATGCACTGTATGAAATCGATCGCAAAAGTGGCACCGTGCACACAATCTCGCTCAACCGTGTTGTCAATCGAAAGCATGACTCGGAAGACGACGTGTCACTGTTCATCGACAATCGAGTTCACCTTCCAGTTCACATCGATAAAGCAGAAGCGGAATATATAGAAACTTGCTTAAAGAAGTATCCGAGCTCGGAGACTCTTTAGCGACGACTTAAAGTTATTTGGCGACCGCAAGCTGTTCTTTATACCAGGCGATGGTTTGAACCAGTCCGTCTCTAATTTCGACTTTCGGAGTCCAATCGAGAAGCGTTTGTGCCTTTGTAATGTCCGGCAGGCGGCGCTTCGGATCATCGGTAGGCAGCGGTTTAAATTCGATTTCGCTCTTGGAGCCCGTCAATTCTTTGACGAGTTCTGCCAATTCCAAAACCGTTCTCTCCTGCGGATTGCCCAGATTGACGGGCTCATGATGTTTAACACCAGTGAGTCTAACAATTCCTTCCACTAGATCGGAAACATACTGGAAGCTTCTCGTTTGCGAGCCGCTACCATATATGGTGAGTGGCTTATTGCGCAGTGCCTGATCGATGAAGTTGGAAACAACGCGTCCGTCGTTTGCTCTCAATCTCGGACCGTAGCAATTGAAGATGCGGATGATGCGCGTGTCCAGATCATGCTTCTTGTGATACGCCATCGTGATGGCTTCAGCGAAACGTTTGGACTCGTCGTACACTCCGCGCGGTCCAACCGGATTCACATTGCCCCAGTAAGATTCTTTCTGTGGATGCTGTTCGGGATCACCATAAACTTCCGAAGTGCTGGCGAGGAAATACTTCGCCCCTTTCGCTAGTGCCAAACCGAGTGTATTGTGCGTCCCCAGCGAATTCACTTTGAGCGTTTCAATCGGCAAATCCAAATAATCCACAGGACTTGCAGGAGAAGCGAGGTGAATTACCCAATCAAGTTTTCCAACGATGTGAATATGATTGGAGACATTGTGATGAATGAATTGAAAACGAGTGTTTGAGAGGTGGCGGGAAATATTGTTCATCGTGCCGGTGACGAGATTGTCCATCGCCGTCACGTCATGACCATCAGTCAACATTCGATCGACTAGGTGTGATCCGATGAAGCCTGCAGCACCAGTGATCAGAATCTTCAATGCCCGATACCTCTGTAGATTGCACCAGAATCGACCAATTCATCTTGCGGCAAAATATTGCGACCATCGATGACCAAGGGCCACTTCATGCTCTTCACCAGCTGCTTCCAATTAGCGGTTGCGAATTCCTGCCATTCAGTAACCAGCACGAGGGCATCGCTATCTTTAGCGAGTTCTTCCAAACTGGTGCTGTATGCAATTTCCAATTCAGGGTAGTTGCGCTGGCAACTTTCAATGCTCACTGGGTCAAAAACTTTTACCTGCGCGCCCATTTTTGTGAGTGCACGTACGAGGGTTAAACTCGGCGCATCCCGCAAGTCATCAGTGTTTGGTTTGAACGAAAGTCCCATCAAACCGATCGTGCGACCTTTGACGATTTTCAATTCTTCTTGCAGTTTTTTGATCACGCACAAACGTTGCCGTTCGTTCACCGATAAAGTAGCTTCCAGAAGAGACGTCGGGTAGCTGTATTCGCGGGCGACGTTAATGAGCGCGTTGATGTCTTTGCCGAAGCAGCTTCCGCCCCAGCCCACACCAGCGTTGAGAAACTTGCTTCCGATGCGGGTATCGAGACCGATGCCGGGAGCAACCTGACGAATATCTGCTCCGACCTTTTCGCACAGTCCTGCAATTTCATTGGCAAAACTGATCTTCATCGCAAGAAACGCGTTGGCCGAATACTTGATCAATTCAGCGCTGGCAAGATCGGTGACAACAAATGGAACTTTGCCGAAATTGGCAGGACGCGGAAGGTCTTCCGGTGGATCGAATGTTTGATTGATGAGCGGCGCAAACAGCTTTTTCATTGTCTGCACAGCACCTTCGTCGGCAGAACCGACAACAATGCGATCCGGATAGAAGGAGTCAGCAATAGCGCTGCCTTCGCGCAAAAACTCTGGGTTTGAAACAACAGTAAATGCAGGTTGATCTGCACGAGCAGAACGTGCAGGAACTGTCTGAACACTTTCCACTCCCTGTCCGACTAACATTTCCACCCAGTTGCCGGAACCGACAGGCACTGTGGATTTGTTGACGATGATGCGTTTTTTGGAAGTATCCAGAGAACGCCCGATTGCTCTGGCAACCGCCATGACTGCGGAAAGATCCGGTTCGCCCGTCGGTAGTGGTGGTGTACCGACGGCAATAAAGATGATTTCAGACTTCTTGACGGCTTCTTCAAGCTTATCGGTGAAGGTCAAAAACTCAGATTTGACGCATTGTTTGACGAAGGGCTCCAAACCTGGCTCGAAAAACGGCATCTCGCCGCGTTTCAAGGCATTGAGCCGGTCTTCATTGGAATCAACAGCAATGACGTGATGTCCAAGGTACGAAAGACAGGCGCTTGTTACTAGACCTACGTAGCCAGCACCAACAATACAAATATCCACAGGCGATTACCTTCCACGGTGTCTGTTTCGTCAGTCAACCGTCCAGTCTCGCCCGAGGGTGAAAACCGCGTCTGTTGCGCGTTGGACTGTTGCCAATGCTACTTATGATACCGCAGATGCGGCTCCAGCACTGGCGCATGACAGCCTGTGAAGAGGCTTTTAAGGCTTGGGCAGGGCATTTGCCGGGAGTCTTCAAGTAGTGCCTGTACGGACCTGGAAGAGCTGCTGAAACCAAGATAAATAGAGTCTCCGCAAAGATTGACCAAAATTTTGGTAAGCTTCCCTCCTGCGTATTCAAGACGCAAAATAAAACCCTTGCAAGCTAAAGGCGCTCTCAACATTGCTCAACATGACTTCCCCCCTCGACCAGTTCATCACCACCATCTCCCGACTCAGAGCAGAAGACGGCTGCCCTTGGGACCGCGAGCAAACCCACCGCAGTCTGGCTCGGTACCTTCTTGAGGAAGCATACGAAGTGATGGAAGCCATCCACGAGGGCGATCCAAATAACCTCAAAGAAGAGCTCGGCGACCTGCTTTTGCAGATTGTTTTGAATGCACAGGTGGCGAAAGACGCAGGGCAGTTCGATATTCAGGATGTTGCAAACTCAATCAATACTAAGATGATTTCCCGCCACCCTCACGTATTCGGCGACAAATCACTAGCCACTGCCAAAGAAGTTCTGATGCAGTGGGACGACCTAAAGGACGCAGAAAAGAAGGAAAAACAGGGCGAAAAAAAATCCTGCCTCGACGGTATCAGCAGGACATTGCCTTCACTTTTGCAAGCGCTCAAAGTTAGCGAAAAAGCCGTCAGCCAGGGCTTCGAATGGCGAAACGAAGGCGAGGTCTGGGAGAAAGTCGAGAGTGAAATGCAGGAACTAAAAGATGCAATTTCCAATCCTGCTATGACTCAACCAGAAACCGCAGCCAGCGCGCGTCATGATGTTGAACTTGAGTTAGGCGACGTCCTATTTACTCTGGTGAACGTTGCCCGCTGGCATTCGCTAAACCCTGAAGAATCGCTGATTCACGCGCTCGAGAAATTCCGCCAGCGCTTTGCAAAAATGGAAGAACTCGCCGACAAACCTTTGAAGGAATACTCAAAAGACGAGTATCAGGAGCTTTGGGACAAGTCAAAAGCTGCTCTGAAACCGTAACTGCGCAGATTTTTGCGCAGTAGGAGGTGTCAGTTATGGTTTTGAATTTTGGACCGTTCGACGCATGGCGTCGCCCCTACAGAGTTTGGGCTGAGCCTGCTAATTGCTCGGCGGCTTTCTTCTTCTCGGCTTCTTCAGCGGCTTTCTTGGCTGCTTCTTTCCGCGGATCAACCTTCGCCAGTTTCATCGGAATATTGTTGTCCAATCCAAGATCGATGTATTCGAGATTGGTCTTGAGCGGATCGACTGCAGCCACAACTGAAGACAACCTTCCCAGGCGACGTGTCAAAGAAGTATCGGCAGATCCAAGTTTCAATTTGAGCGCAACATTCTCGACGATCACATCATGCGAGTTCGTCAAATTGATGGACTCGACAGGCATTTTAGTTTGCTGGGAAATGTAATTGGACCAGCTCGCCCACTGCGTTACGTCAGCAGCAGTCATCTTCAGTCCGGCGGGACCGTATACACGCAGAGGCGGTCGCATAATGCCAGGGAAATCTTTTAAAGGAATAACTCGGCCAGATTGCGAAATCACAGCTTCCGGCGGCTTGCCTGGCTCAGGCACATAGGTTGCCCAGGGAAATTCTTCAAGCACTTCGACAAGAACATGAGGTTGGGGAAAAGCATATCGCCTTACAAATGCATGCTTCACCGAGGGCAATTGCGCAATGCTTGCTTCCAATGCTCTTGGATTTACCTTAAAGAGCGGCTTTCCAACGGAATTTTCAACCTTGGCGGCAATCTGCTGGCGACTGGTTACATAATTGCCGCGGACGGTCAGTTGCGATTCAGTGTTGTCGATTGCCCAGGGCAAACGCACCATTGCTGCGCCACCAAGATAGAGCAGACCCAATAGCGTCATGAAGCGAAGAAATTGACGACGCAGACGCGCCGTGCGAGCCAAATTGCGCTGCTTGCGCCGGCTCTTGATCCAATCTCTTCGCCTGTCAGCTTGCATCATCACGAGCAGCAAATCTCCTTAGAAACAGCTTGTCCGCCAGAGGAAAGAATTAGGCTGTCGAGCACGTCACTACCGATTGATCCTTTGAAACTTGTTGCTGCAGGTCCGCTCATGTGGACATGATCGTCAGACTGCGCCCAATCTATAGATAGAAAACCGCCGGGCAATCGAATCTCTGTTTTTCGCTCGATTCGGCCTTCAAGAACACCGGCGACAACTACTGCTGCAGCTCCACTTGCGCATGCAAGTGTGGCACCACATCCGCGTTCATAAATTAGTGAATGAACTTCATCGCGAGAAACTACACGACACCATTCAACATTGACGCCTTCAGGAAAGAGTTTGTTTTGTTGGACTTGAACAGACAAATTCTTCAATGAATCAGAAAACTTCATTTCAGAAAGACTATCTTGCGCTTGTGGTGCGTCGAAAATGACCACGTGCGGATTACCCATGCTCACACATGTAGCTTTGAATTTGAAGTCGGGAGAGTTTAATTCGCCTTGCACAAAACTGGCTGCTGAGGGGGTACTTAAAGGAATCAAGTCGGTCTGGAGAATTGGTTTGCCCATATTCACCGTTATTTTTGATTCGTCTTCAACTAGAATCTCTTGGACTCCTGCTTTAGTTGACACCAAAATTCTATTAGATGCAACCAATTCTTTCCTGAGAGCCCAGAGTCCCAGACACCTCAAACCGTTGCCACACATGGCTGAAGACGAGCCATCCGAATTGACGTAAATCCACCCGATATCGCATTTGGTATCAACCGCATAGCCAGCATCGAGAGCTTTCAATATATCCACTGCAATTGCCGGCGTTTTTTTCAAGGAAAATCCAACAATCAGACCGTCGGCGCCGATGCCAAAATTTCGGTCGCAAAGACCTTTTGCCATGGAAGGCAGCGGGTTGGTCCCTCTTTTCACAGCATCGCTAAAGGATGGAATTGCCAGCAAGTCATCAAGCAAGACCATGACAAAGTCGTTGCCCAGACCCTGCATTTTGTCGAATGCCAAGCCACTGATTGCAGATCCCGAACCAGATCTCGACTTAGAATCTGCTTTCGACATACTTAGGTTCTGTTCTTTCAATGTTTCCGGAAGAGTAAGCATTCTAGTGTTTCGCGCGGCTTCAGGAGCCTGTGCTGCATCCGCCCTAGAGTTCAATTAAGAGTTTGGATCAGCCGGTATTATAGCTGCTGTGCCTTGACATGTCTCAGCATTAATAGAGTTTGATTCAAGACGTCATTGATATACTCACGTCCTGGGCGAAAACCTAAAGGAATTTCACATGCGCGCATATATATCAGTGGATCTGGAAGGTATAAACGGCATCTGCCACTCCAGTCAGACGCAGCCTGGTGAGCCTGGATACGAACGATCCGTTCAATTGATGCACGCTGAGACCAACGCAGTGATCAAAGGTCTGGTGAAAGCAGGCTGTGACGAAATTGTTGTTAATGACTCGCACTGGGATATGCGCAATTTGCGTATTGAACTCATGCACCCAAAAGCGCACCTGACCAGCGGTTGGCAAAAGCCTTTCTCGATGGTGTCGGGCGTCCACATAGATAAAAAGCCGGATTTCGCTTGTTTCGTCGGCTATCACGCGCGGCAAGGCTGTGCGACCGGGGTGCTTTCGCATACATATAGAGCGACCGTCTTCCGCGACGTACGTATTAATGACGTGCTGGTCGGAGAAACAGGGTTAAATGCCTATCTTGCCGGCGCGTACGGCGTGCCCATCGCCCTGGTTACAGGAGACGATGCGCTTCAGAGAGAATGTGAACATCTGATGGGCAAAGTCAATTGTGTTGTGGTGAAAAACGCCGTGTCGAGGTATTCGGCATGCTTCAAGCCACAAGAGCAGGTGCTTGAAGAACTGGAAAAGTTCGCGTACGAAGCGGCAAAAGCCAAAGACAGCTGGAATCTGCTGAAACCGCCGACGCCCGCGACGCTGACTCTTTCAATGACTGACACATCTATGGCTGATGCCTGTGAGCTTGTGCCTAATGTAAAACGGCTGAACGACCGCGATGTCGAATTTACCGACAAGGATTATGCCGTGGTGTTTAAGGTGATGCTGGCTCTGGGTGCCCTTGGAGCCAGTCGTAAAGACCAATATTTCAGTTAGTTGCAAGCCTAGATACAGTATTTTTTGTACATGTGAGTGCTCCAATTCCTGGAAAACCAATGCGGTGGGCGTAAACGGCTCAGTTTCCCGCGGTAGACGTACTCAAGAGATATTAAATATAGCTAATATTTCTCGTTAGCCGCTGTTTGGTGCCCTTCTGCGGGTAATTAACAATTGACAGGGTTTTTCGTCCGCAGCTGAGCCAACCTGATTAGGTCTGGCGCTACTTTCGTGCGGCGATTTCCACATGCAAAACCTTGTCGCTCGCGTTCCCCGACCAATTGGGCTTTGTGGCAATGTTTCAATCATACGAACAGCTTTCTTTCCACCAACAAGTGATCGTGCTAAACCAGTCTTATCCTTGTCCCCGCTGCAATGCTGGGATTTTGGAACCATACGGACTGACCGAAACCTTGTCCTGCAACAGCTGCGATCGCTGTTTCGTGCCACTGCGCGGCGGACGAAGACTTTACCCGGCCAACAGAATGGGCATGAAAGTTGCTCCGACATTCTGGTGGGATGGTTTGCGCTGGCACTGGGCCGGCACCACAGCCACAACTAGACAAGTGTTAGCTATCGTTGCCCTGTTCCTGATGCCACTGGCAATTCTGCACGGCTCGCTGTATCTTCAACTCTGGGCAGAAAGACCCGAGTGGCTCAGCCCAATGCTTCTGACAGCATTGATGGGCCTTTTGACGATTCAGCTCATTTACTTTACGTGCTGGGATTTTGATTTCCTGGCAAAACGCAAGTCTTAAGTAGAAACAGATAGACACAGATAACCAGAAGGAAGATTCCAAGAGCAGCCCTTCCTCAGAAGGAAAGGGAACGAAAGAACACGTCTCTGTTCTTCTTGCGGAATGTCTGGATTCTTTGAACATTCGACCAGGTTTGACATACGTCGACGCAACCGTTGGCGCCGGCGGACATCTGGCAGCCATTCGAGAGCGCATGGGCCGCGGTGGCAAACTAGTAGGAATTGACAAGGACAAAGCATCACTTGACAAGGTGGCGATGAGGCTGCCGGATGCGGCTTTATATGTTCATGGTGACTACAGTGATATCGCTGAACATCTGGAGTCACTCGAAATCAGCACTGTAGATGGTGGCATCCTTGCCGACTTGGGAGTGTCGAGCATGCAGCTTGACAATCCCGAAAGAGGCTTCAGCTTCCTCAGAGACGGTCCTCTGGACATGCGCATGGATCACACTCAAAAACTGAGCGCCGCGACAATCGTCAATGAATATGAGGAAAAAGAGATCGCCGATATTATTTTCAAATATGGTGAAGAACGTCTCAGCCGGCAAATCGCGCACCGCATCGTGAGCAGGCGCCCGATACATACGACTGCCGAACTATCAGCAATTGTTGCCGGATGTATATATACCGCCCGTGGTACCAGAGGGCATAACAAGAATCGATCGAAAAGCAGATCAGATAGGCTTGACGACTCGCATCCAGCCACCAGAACATTCCAAGCATTAAGAATTGCAGTGAATTCCGAGTTGGCAAGTCTGGAAAAATTTTTACATGAGTCTGTGAAAATTCTCGCTCCGGGCGCCAGGCTCGTGGTTATCAGCTTTCACAGTTTGGAAGATCGCATCGTTAAGCAAATTCTCAGGCAGTATGCGAAAGGTTGCGTATGCCCGCCCAGGCACCCTGTTTGCACCTGCGGGAAAGTTCCTGAGCTGCTGATAATGACCAGTAAACCTGTCACTGCAACTGATGAAGAAGTGCTTGCCAACATACGTAGTCGTAGTGCTAAACTACGTGTTGGAGAGAAGATTTAGTTCGATAGAAAAACTACCAACTGAATTCGATATCTACCGATGCTACGTCAATCATTTTTTCGGATTGACGAACCTAGATGGGAGCACCACATGTCGAGCAATGCCGCAACACTTTTAGCTTTTTCAGAGCCAAATCTAAGAGCCGATAAAAGCCAGAAGTCTCAAGAAGCAGCCAACGGTGCTCGTAAAGAAATTATTTTCAACGCTCCTCAACCCAGACCACATCTGGTACCAGTAGCGCCTCAAGCACCCGAACGTGATGCCCGCAAGGCTCCACTGGTGGTGCGCGTCAATCAAGTTTTGCGTACTTCGCTTATCGCATGCTGCGGATTGGCCATTCTCGGTTATGGATTGGACGTAGCCCGCACCAATGACGTAACTCGTTTGCAAGAACAAGCCAGACGTTTGTCGGAACAAAATTCCGAATTGTCTGCGCAGCTTTTGAGAGCAATCTCCTTTGAAGGTATTCAGGATAGTGTTGTCGGAAGGCATGGCTTGCAAGTGCCCGAGCATGTTCTCGTGGTCAAAGAAGTGGCTGCGCCCAAACTGACAGCATTCAAAGCAAGCAAGCACAGTCTCCCGTTGTTGTCGGGATACTAAACACCTCTTCAGGAGGCCCTCACGTTGCCCACGCAGTCTCCAGAGTTAGGGACTCGAGGTCGCTCACGACGTCATGATAGACGTCCACGATCTCCGCTGTGGCGTCTTCGAGCCTGGCAGTTCATTCTGCTCGGCGGCTTTCTACTGATTATCGGCCGGCTCTATTTCCTGCAAATCATTCAGGGACCAGAGCTAAAACACAAAGCGCATGTTCAACGGCAACAGCACAATCTGCTTGTCCACAGGGGCGCAATTACCGACAGGCATGGCTTACCTCTGGCGATTGATACCACCAGATATGATGTCTATGTCCATCCGAAACTTATCAAAGCAGGTGTCGCCGAAGCTTCCGAAATTTTCGGCAGAATTACTCGCCAGCCGTCCGAAAAACTCTATAAGTTGATGAATGCCGGCTATCCGGTAATCACGCTCGGTCGACATATGGAGCGTGAATCGGTAGACGAAATTCAAGCGCTCAATTGGCCCGGAGTAGATATAGTTCCTCGCCCGTTCCGCCATTATCCGGAAGGACAATTAGCGGCTCACTTGCTCGGCTACGTCAATATGGATACGCAAGGGCAGGGTGGAATCGAGCAGAAAGAAGAGCACCTTCTTAAAGACACAGGCGCCATGCCGACTCCGCAGTTGGACGGACATGGAAGAAGCATTCTCGTAAAAGATCCGAATGCAGACTGGGGCATTTCGCCACCATTAGGAAGACACGTAGAACTTACAATCGACAACTACTTGCAGCACCTTGCGGAAAAAGAACTATCGGCGATGTGCCGCCACTCGCAAGCATTGAAAGGAACAGCGATCTTTGCTGATCCTACTAATGGGGAAATTCTCGCCTGGGCGAATTATCCTCCTTACGATCCGAATCGCTACCACAAGTACGCACTAGAGACGACGAAGAACTGGTCGATGGTTGACGTCTA
>PNLN01000222.1 GCA_013823055.1 Cyanobacteria bacterium DS2.3.42 | reverse complement strand
GGATGCTTTGCCTTGTAGATGACACCCATGCCGCCTGAGCCGATGAACTCGAGAAACTCATAGTTGCCCACAAGCTTTCGACCTTCACCAAGAGTATCGTCAATCTGTGTGCCGTCTTTAGGACAAGCCGACACGGTCAGAGGAACGCTCAATCCGCACTGCGGACAATTGCGTCCGGCTGGCATAGTTACAGGAGTCTTTAGCTCCCTACCCAAGGGCGTATGCTCAGGCGTTTTCGGCTCTTTACCTGCGGGCGTATGCGCAGGCGTTTTCGGAATTTTTTCCGACTGAGTGCCGCGCGTGAGATTTTCATCAGCGTCCAAAGCGCCCCCTAGAATTTGACTTTGGCTCCGTTGAGCGCCTTCTCCAAAGCCTCAATGGACCTCTGACTGACTGCGCTGCCAGCCAATTCTACCGATTTTAATTGGGGCAGCTTGCTCAATTGCATCACGCCCTTTTCCGTCACCACAGTATTTTTCAAGTCAATGTGTTGCAAGCGAGGGAGCACATTGGCGAGATCAGCCAGGGCCTGATCGTTGACATTCGATGAGCTCAAATCCAATGTAATCAGTGCGGGCAATTGGGCGATTTCCTTGATTTTGGCGGGGTTTAATACGTTCTTGCTTATGTCTAGAACTTCCAGATGCTCCAGGGACTTCAGGTTCTGCAATGCGCCATTTTCAACTTTGCAATTGCTGAGGCACAAATCCTTTAGTCCGGAAATGCGCGCCACGTCAGCGAGATCTTCTGTACTAATCTGGTTGTCTCGCAAATCAAGCAACTCTAGATTCTTCAAAGTAGCCAGAGCGGCCAGATTTTTTTCACCTTTCGGATAGTAGATTCCCAAATACAACTTGCTGAGCTCTGGGAAATTGGCGACTATGGAAAGAGCTTCGCCAGTAATTTTCAGGTGGCTCAAGTTGAGATCTCTGAGTTTGAGTTTGACTAAAGATCTCACACCTTGGTCGGTAACATTGGTGCCTTCCAGTGAAAGTTTGCTGAGTTTCGGCATTTCAGAGATGTGCTTGATCCCGCCGTCTGAAATTGCCGTCTCGTCTAAATAAAGGCGTTCAAGTTTGGGCATCGTTGCCACATAAGTCAGGTCTTGATCCTTCACTTTTGTGCGTTCCAGATGAAGCGTTACGCATTGCTTCTGTTGAGCAATATAGGGCATACCCAAGCTTGTAATGTTTTGATTATCGAGATCGAGACGGGGAATTCCCGTGTCCACGTCGAAAAATGTCCTGAGCAGCTCATCGTCCGCCTTACTCATATTCAGATACGGCCAGAGCTTGCGACGCTCCAGCATTTTGGCATCAGGGGCGGTGCTTTTTCCGGATAGCGGATTGTTGAGAACAGCCTTGGTGATATGTGTCGTTTGCGAGTCGTGCACTACCTTGATGAATGAAATAGAAGTGATGGCTACTGTTCCTAAAGTAGCTAAAGAGCCAAGCATGAGAAGAAAAAGATTGCGCTGCTCTCTATTCAAACGCCAAACGCGCATTTTCGACCAGGCGCTGGCGCTCTGGCGGGCAATGATTTTTTGCACTTCGATCAAGTCTTGCGAAAGCTCGGACATCGACTGATAGCGATCAGCTGGATCTTTGGCCAATGCTTTTGCAACCAGATCTTCCAGTTGCCCTGGAAAGGTCATGTCGGGGCGTGTCTCGTGCAGCGTGCGCGGTGCGGTGTTCATCTGATCGACAATGACGGACACCATGGAATGTCCTGCAAATAAAGCTTTTCCGGTTATAGCTTCGAACAAAACACACCCGAGAGCATAGATATCCGAGCGCGCATCCAAATTGCCACCACGACATTGCTCCGGGCTCATGTACTGGGGTGTACCAATCAACTCCCCGGTCTGCGTCATCCGCGTTTTTTCAGACTCCAACACTTTGGCTATGCCGAAGTCGACGATTTTCACTTCCGGAAAATCGCAATCGAAATCTGTGACCATGATGTTGCTGGGCTTTAAATCCCTGTGCAAAACCCCTCTGTCATGGGCATGTTGCAGGCCTTCGGTAAGCTGAATGATGATGTTGATTACAGCTTCCATTCCGAGCGGAGTAGTCTGCAAAACCTCCGAAAGCGGCTTGCCTTCAACGAAATCCATGACCATGTAAGGCTGATTATGTTCGGAAACTCCAAAATCGTGCACATGAATGATATTTCTATGATCGAGTGTGCTAACCGCCTCAGCTTCTTGCTGGAAGCGCTTGATGATGGCATCCGAGACAAGATGCCCGTGCAACATTTTTATCGCGACCAGACGGTTGAGCACCGGGTGCTTCGCTTTATAGATGACGCCCATGCCACCGGCGCCGATAAATTGGAGAAACTCATAATTACCGACTAGCTGCATGCCCGGTTGGCCGTGAACGGTTATCGGCGTTCCATCTTTGGGGCAGCTGGCTATCGACATCGGAATTTCAAGCCCGCAAGTGGGACACACATGTGTGCCTGGAGGCGGAGTTTGCTGTCCGGCAACTGTATAGGATAGGGTCTTGGGATCGTCGTGTTCCACTGCTCAAACCAGTGCAAGGCTAAGATGATCTATGCCTGTTTTGTACCCAGGCTCAGGTGTAATGAGACCCTTGATTAGGGCGTAATATCAGCCACCTGCGGGCGTTTATAGAAATTTCTAAAAACTCAGGAGCGCTTGGTTGAGGTGCCGGCTTCAAGTTTGAGCATGTATTCGCGCGCTTCCGCCACTACATACAGTGAACCCATGATGCAGACGACATCGGTTTCTGTGGCAATGGAAAGTGCTTTATCTATTGCTTTGGGCACCGACTCGGTGATACTGACGTCCGGATGTTCGGCTTCGAACATGCTGATAACATCTTGAATTGCCGAAGGATCGAGGGCTCTGGCGTTCTGCGAACGCGTGGCAACCGCGAATTTGTTGAGCGGCTCTAATTCACGCCAGATCGCCGTGATGTTCTTGTCGCTGTTGACGCCGACCACGAAAATACATTTCTCGACATGGAAAAGTTGTTTTAGGGCTGCAGCAAGTGCGGCTGCCGACTCATGGTTGTGAGCGCCGTCTACGACCACCAGAGGACCTTTGATCTTGCCATCGGCAGTCACTTCGCCTTGCATAATTTCCAGGCGTCCGGGCAGTTTCGTGCTCTTCAATCCGTCAATGATTTGTTTGCTTGCCACAGGCACGCCGCGTGCAGCCAGCGCGTCGGCACAAGCCACGGCAGTGACGGCGTTGAGCATTTGGTGCTGCCCGATCAGAGGAACTTCGACTTGAATCGATTCGCCGGAGCGGTCGATTTGCATGGTTTGCCCAGTCGAGCTTTGAGTCAATTGTTTGAACTTATAGGCTCGTCCAACATCAACAAATTCAGAGCGATTTTCGGCACAATTTCTGGCCACGGCGCTTCTTGCACCCATGTCCTTTTGCGGAGCCAGAATGGTTGTGGAACCCGGTTTGATGATGCCGGCTTTATTGTTTGCAATTTCGGTCGGCGTGCTGCCGAGAGCCTCGGCGTGTTCGAGCGAAATCGGTGTTATTACAGCGATGTCTGTGCTGTCGAAGACATTGGTGATATCGAAACGTCCACCCATGCCGACTTCAACAATCTGCCAGTGAGTTTTGGGCGTCCGGTGGGCGGAGATATGAAAAAATAACGCCGTCAAAATTCCAAATGTCGATAAAGGAGCCTTGTCTGCCTTCATCTCTTCTTCGATGGCCGGAAGTATTTCGGTCAGGCCTTTGGCGAATTCTTCTTGCGATATCGGCACCAGATTGAATTCGATGCGCTCGCAATAAGAGTGCAAATGCGGGCTTGTGTACAGGGCAGTGGTAAAGCCTGTCTGATTGAGAATCGAGGCGATCATCGTGGCAGTGCTGCCCTTGCCCTTCGAACCGGTGACGTGAATTGTGTTACGTCCCTGGTGAGGGTTTCCCAAGCGATTCAAAAGCGAGCGCATGGAATTGAGACTCATAGTCGAGCCCCTCGAACCATGAGTACCCCTTTCCATGTCAGGAAAAGAGAGTAAAAACTCGATTGCCTCCGAATAATTCATGATGCCCTGGGGATACCCTGTGTTGAGGAGGAGAAGCAAAACGGAAATGTCCGTTTTCAACGAGGCGGTTTTCAGTCGAAACTGCCGCCGCCAGGCCAATCTGCATACTCAACACTATCTGAGTCTTCATTGCAAGAGAGTATTAGCTCTTGGTTTTCTCCTGGAGATATGGCGAGAGGATAGCCCAATGCGGCTGGCCCGCGATAGGCAGGCGCTTGCGCAAGCTTCTCTAAAGCTAAGCAAGCTTTCGCGAGACATAGAGCTTTTACCTAAAACACATTAGGCAGGCAATTTTTCGGCTTCAAAAAACAGTTGACATTAGCGCAGCTTGTCAAGCGATCAACAGCTAGTCAAGATAACCTAGCGGAGCTAGTGTCTATAGAAGCGACACAGGTTATAAACCCTAAAACCATTACCAGCCAAATGTTTAAGCTACTTTCTGGGATTTTGAAGTGAAGTAAGAATTCATTGTGTTTTTCTCTTGATAACCAATAGGGTCGATTTAACTCTCATTTCAACTTTTCACCAAAGGATTTTCTTTTCTCTCCGTCAAGCCTGCTCAATCACCACTTTCAGGCCCTTCATCACAGGCTGAAACCCGGAGATTGAGCACGCCCTTTTCTACGCGACGCGACGACTAACAGTCCCTTGAGCAGGGATCTGTCGCTGTGCCTGGTCCCTCCTGAGGTTCGGGAGCCTGGCTGTATTCGCTCGGACCTCGTTCGGCTCTCCGCTCACAGAGCCATGTCGCGCCCGTACGGGCCGCGAGGACATCACTATGACTACAAACAAGAAAAACAACAGTCAGTTACTGGTGGTCGTTCTTGCGCTCTTCGTTGCCCTTTCGAGCAACGTCCATGCGCAGACAACCACACAGCCGGCAAAACCGGCAAATCCAGCCCCCACCACAGTTCCGACGATCAATCCCGAACGGATCTTCCGTTTCATGTTCGGTGAAATGATTCAAGCTCCTCAAAGTCCTTCTCCGGAAGCGCTTCAGGGGCTCTATCACTCCGTCTGGCACAAGATCGCCACTCGCTACTACGATGCAGATGCTCTGGTGGCGAAGGATTGGGGCAAGTGGGAACATGCGTATGACGGAAAGCTCTTGACCGAGGCAGACCTCGACCTGGCGCTCAAGGCAATGCTCTCCTCTCTGTCAGACCCCTGGACGAAATACTCCAGCGCTCAGGACATGAAGGAGAATTCGCGTAAAGCACAAGAAAACATTGTCAGCCTCGGCGTCAGCAGCCGCGTCAATGCAGACGGTACGATCGCCATTTCCTTTCTCGACTTTGGCTCTCCCGCCTACAAATCAGCTCTTCGCGTCGGCGACGTGCTCAAGGCCGTGGACGAGAAGCCACTCACCGGCATGACCGAAAAGGCTGTCGATGAGTTGATGACCGGTAAGGTCGGAAACGAAATGGCGATTACCTACGTTCGCGACGGCGCGGACGCAACGATCAAGCTCGTCTTGGCGAAACACTTCGAAGGCAACTCCCAAGCCTATGTTCTGCCCGGGAAAGTCCTCTACCTGAGGCTGCCCGAGTTCGAACAAGAAGACTACAACGCTTTCGAGGCGGCCATCAACGAGCTGAAGAAGAAACCCGGATTCGAGGCGTCGTTCGACTACATCGTCCTCGACCTTCGCGGAAACCCGGGCGGCGACGTATCTCTGGCGCTGCACATGGTGGAAACGTTCTTGCCGGAAGGCATCGCGTTCCAGCAGGACCAGCGCAACGGCAGGGTGGTTGATGTCACGACGAAGCGAATCAGCAAGTTCATGCCCTTCCTGGGCAAGGACTCAGCCGACGTTTCGGTGTGTCAGACGCCGCTTCTGCAAACCAAGCCGATGGCAATTTTGGTAAACGGCTCCAGTGCCAGCAGTTCGGAAATCGTGACTGCGGCTCTGGCTGGAAACCATCGCGCCACCGTTGTCGGTAAGCGCACCTTCGGCAAAGGAGTTGCCTGGAACGGACAGCGTCTCGCCAACGGCGGCGTGTTGTTCACAACGGTGTCGGGACTCAAATCCCCAGAAGGCGAAAGCTGGCACGGCAAGGGGCTCAACCCCGACCACGACGCCGACCAGCCGCGCGACATCGAAGTGGACGTTCAGCTCTTCAAAGCTATCGAGATTCTGACCAAAGGCAAGTAGCCAGAGGTCGGTTTCACTTCTCACCACAGAAACTGGAGATGAAAATGCCCTATCTGGATCTCGTTTTCGATTTCGTCACCCGGACGCCCGGCACCGCGATACTGCTTGCGGTGCTGGCGATTCAATTCGTGCACGGGCGCATCGCGCGCAAAGCATGAGTTGCCTGGCACAGGAAACATCCTCGCCCAGGCGGAGATGTTTTCCTGTCAGGGGCTTGGTCTGTGAAACATCATCAAAAAAACACTCAATGCGTTTGAAGAAGGGACCCAATCTATGCTGTTTACCAAGGCACAGATGCGGTTCGTAGCCGAGTGCGCCTCCAAAGTAAAGGAGGTGAACGGTGACGAACTTGCAGTGATCGCCGCCGTCGGCTCGGCCAACGCCACCGCCGGTGATGGCAGACTCAACAGCACGCTGTACGCTATCGTCGAATTCTGCGCAGGGGAATGCAGCCGCCAGCAAAGCGGTCCCCTTTCGGTCGCCTGGATGCTCAACGCCTACGACTTCGCCGTGCGCAAGCATGCCGAAAACGCCGGTGTGATCGTCGAGGAAGACGTGCTCGAGATGCTGGCCATGATCGAGCCGAAGAAGAACGCATCGGGCTATCGCAAGACGCCCGTGTCTTTCGCCAACGGCAACACCATCGGCGCTCAGAACATCGAGCACCAGATGTCGACTCTGATCCGGTATCAGGACTCGCTCGAACCACTCGAATTCTACATCGAGCTCGAGCGCATCCATCCGGCTCACGACGGCAACGGGCGCCTCGGCGCCATTCTCATCAACTGGAAATCCGCAACGCTGCTTTCGCCCTCGGTTCCTCCGAAGGTGGATTTCAGCAACCGCTCGGGTTCCCAATGACCACCCGGTGCAAGGCGCCGAGTGAGATTGGAGGCTAAGATGCCTAACTCAAAGCGCGACACGACTATCGAAGTCGTGCTTGGTGCCGGCGGCATCAAGCTCTTCTGTCTGATCGGCTTCCTGCGTGCACTCGTTGAAAAGCGAGTGCACGTCAACATGTACACCGGCGCGTCTGCGGGTTCGCTGGCAGGCTTGTTCTTCACCAACGGCTATTCTCCCAAAGAGATGCTGGATATCTTCCTGGAGGAGGATCTCCGCAATGCCGCGGTGAGAAATCCGCTCGCCTTCCTGAACCCGTTCAACATGCTCTCGGGTGGACTGATCGACATCGAAGAGTTCTCATCGAAGTTGGTCGACAAGTACAAGCTGGCTCCGCAAGCCAACTTGCGTATTCTCGCCTACAACATGCTCCGCCGGGAGCCCGTTGTCTTCGAGGGTACGGACTACAACGTGGTCAAGGCAGTCGGCGCCTCGTGCGCGGTGCCTATAGTCATGAAGCCAATCTTTCACTGGGGCGGCAAGGGCGATGCTTCAATGCATCGCGCCGGCATCCTCATGGACGGCGGCATTCACGACATCAACCCACACAAGTGGGCAAAAGGCAGGGCGATTGTCGCCAATCTCGGCTTTGCCAAAGAGCTGCCCAACGAGTGGTTGTCGCCCATGGACTGGTATTTCCACCTCCTGGAGATGACCTGCTCGAGCGTGCTCGACTGGTATTTCAAGATGCCCGAAAACGACCACGTGGTCATCGATGTCGCACCGAAAAGTGTGGCCGGACTGACCTTCAGTCTGTCCGAACGCTCGTGCCGCGAGATGGAGCAATACGCCTATCGTGTCACCTGCAGCCAACTGGACGATGGGATCCGCAAGGGTCTCATTCCGGTAAAGAAGCGCGTCCCCGCCGGGGATACGTAATCTCTCAACTCTCAACAACGGAGAAATCCGCATGAAAAATCTGATCGATTCCAAAGCGTTCCCCTGGATCGCAGCGGTGCTGGTTGGTGCGCTGATGGGCTTTCTCGTGGGTCCGCTGGTCACCGGCTGGCTCTTGCATGAAAGCCTGCCGATGGTTTGGCGCTTTGCCCTGGGCATCGTCGCCTCGGGCATCGTCGGCCTGGTCATCGAAGCAGCGCTCGCCCGCCGTCCAGCTGCTGTCGACCCCGACCGCAAGCTCGGCAAGGTCGATAAGGTCTTCGGTACCGGCCGTGTAATCTTCACGGTCACTCCCAACGACCAGAACGGCCGCATTCAGTTCAACATCACCGCCACTGGTATCAGCGGCAAAAGCTTCCGCGGCACGCTTCTGCCCATGCTGCACGAGATCGAAGGCGTCGAATGGGGCACCCCAGTCGAGCCCGGTCCGTACCAGCAGCGGCAGTTGCTCAAGAGCAGCCTGGCTCGCCGCGACGCGCTGGCCAAGGGCATAGTGCCCAAGCAGCCGCCCATGACCATGGAGCGCACCATCTCCGGCGTGATCACGTCGGAGGCCAGTTTGGCGCGCGTCTTCGAACAGGTCGAAGAGCGTCTGGGTTCTGCCCAGCCGCTTTGACCACAAAGCAACAAAACTTCCTGAGCGGAAACAGCGGGCCTTGAGAAAAACTCGATCACATCGAGTTCCTCAAGGCCCGCGTTGAAGCTCAGTGCTAGGAGCGCACTGCGTGCGTTCCTAGAAACTAGAAAGGCAGCTTATGAAATCACACTTGGCCAACGTTTTGGACCTCGAATTGAGCTGCTATCCTGACGGAAAATTTCCTGACGATGAGCGGCAAGAAATCATCGAGGTAGGCTTGACCACCGTCGATCTTCGCGACATGCGGATTTTGACAGTGCGCAGCATCCCGATTATTCCGACCATGTCGACAATCAGTCCGTTTTGCACGGAACTGACCGGCTGGACGGAAGCCGCGCTCCGCAAGCAGGGAGTCGAGTTCGAAGAAGCGGTTCGCCGCCTCGTCGAAAAGTACGGTTCGAAAAACCGGCTTCTTGTCTCGGATTCCGCTGGTGATCGCAAGTTCTTCGACTGGCAGTGCGCCATGTTCGGAAAGTCGTCGCCCTTTGGTGACGATGAGCTCAATGTCTCGGTGCTCTACTCCATGTACACGGAGCAATTCGAAAACGTGTCACTGGAAGACAAGCTGGCAAAACTCGGACTCGCATTCGAGGGACGCCCGCACCGCGCCGACAGCGACTCGCTGAACATCGCTCGACTGATGGTCGAACTGAAGCGTCGGATGGGTTCACTCCGCCCGGCGTAAGCAACGAGAGGTCTGCATGACCACTGAAAGAGCAGACTGTGCGGCATAAACCCCCGCACAGTCTGCCATCTTTCTTTTTCAGAAGTGCCTACTAGCATTTATAATACAATTAGTTTTTGCCGGTTCAACCCAAGCAAACCCTGATGGCTAGCCTTAAACGACTGCTTCATGTGGGGATTCTTCTTGCGTTTCGAGCCGTTTTTCAGCCACTTATCGGTGCTTGCCCAGACGCTCGGCTCGCTCAATCCGGGTTACCAACAGCGATTTACCATCATCAGCGGTACGTTTTTGAGTTTTCTACCGGTAATGATGGTAAAACGCGCTCGAAAACCCTATATTGTCTGCCACCAAACTGCTACATGGTTTAGTGAATGCATCGTTGCGAAGGCATCGTTGCGAAGGCATCGTTTTGCCAGCTCATCGGCGGCAGAAAAACATCATGTTAGCGTTGCCGGGCAGCCAGTACCCGGCCAAAGCAAAGTAGATCAATGCCGGTTTCTTCAGCATCAAAAGCCAGTTCGGCGGTTCTACCAGAGCCTCTGCAAATGCACCGCTGTGCAACGTGTACTCGTTTATGAAACGAGTGTTGATGGTCGGTATGACAGTGTCGAAGTAGTAGCGGTTGTGGACTGCGGTTTTCGAAAAGCCCAAGTGCGCAAAAATCGAACGCAACGTTTTCTCAGACGGGATGTGCCTGTGATACGGCTGGTGGAGCTCGTTGGCATACTTGAGCGACTGCTGCAAATCTATCCCCTCTGCATTCGGTGTTCCGACAACGAGAACACCGCCGTCTTTCAAACAGGAACTGAGAACGCGAAGCGATGCAATCGGGTCATCGACGTGTTCCAAAACATCTTGAGCGATGACGCAATCGTATTGCTTTGAAAGCAACTGGCTATCTGACTTCTCGGCAAGGTACGGATCGTAAGCAAAGCTGTTCGCATAGCCCTGGCTTTTCAGATAGGAAACGAACAAACCTTGACCCGAGCCGAAATCGAGAATGCTGTGATGTTTTTCCAGACCGCCTTTTTCCTTGATTAAACCGAGTCGATTTGCGTAAACAACTCGCGTACCGAGATCCAACTTTTGAGCGCGGAACGGGTATCGAGCGTAGAAAAAATCCAGGTCCACAGGCTCAAGACAATGCAGGCTCAAACAATTAGCGCAGCGCCAGACATTGAAGTCCAGGTGTGACTGAGATCTGAGGTGGCAGCGAACTTTCCGCTTCTCTGCAGCGGTGTCGAAAGTACCTGGCTGAAAGCAGAGGTTGCAGGTAGTGAAATCGTCCATTGAGTTTTGCAAACCGGGGAGCAAGTTAAGACACGCACCAAGGTAAAACGCGCACCAGGATAAAACGCCTTCCAGGTCAAAACGCGTTCGGCCATTCTAGGCAGTTTCTTCTGGCCTATCACCAGCTCGCGAACAGATTAACCACCTCTCACAAACCGCGCTATCCATTGCGCGGACTGGAAATCAGGTTTCTCACAATCTCGTCGCCTGAAAACCTCACCCAGCCTGCGCTAGTGCTTCATAGCTTCAAGTTTTGACGTACTTTCCCCCCTGCGCTCATTAGCGCTATCTCATTAAAAGCTACCCCAAAAGGTGGGACGTCAAGCTCCGGAAGTTATTGTCATTACTCATGATCAGACTGTAGTTGAACATAATCAGCTCTTCTCTTTGAATTGAGTTTCTCTACGCGGTTATTAGAGCTATCCAAGGTTGCTTAATCTCTAACGTACACGCTAGGTTCAAAGTACGTTTTTTAACCCACTTTCATTCCAACAAACCCAACACCACCGAGACTTTTACTTATATCCATCACCAGTTAGCCCTGCCAGTTCAGCACTTTTAGCTGTGGCGGGGCTTTCCGTCTTCTTGTTGCAACCAAATTTGAGCCAAAAACTCGAATAGCAACGACCAGACTCGGAAGAGATGCCAATGACAAAGTTACCCCACTCTGTTCGCTGGCGGATGTTGATGAATGACCTCATTCGCACTTACGCCAAATTGATCCTCCGTCGCAACCCTAAGAAAGAACACATCGGCCTTCTCGGCGGACCAGGTTCAGGAAAAGGAACCCTTGCTGTAAAGCTCGGACCTGCTCGTGGACTTGCTCCCCTCGGGATGGGTGATGTGCTGCGGCGTGATGATATCCAGAAAGAGTACGGGGACAGACTTGCAGAGATGAGCAAAGGCGGATTACTGCCCGATGCCCTAGTCCACGAGATTCTTGAACGTGAACTCACGTTGCCTGCCTACAGAAGCGGTGCCATCTTCGATGGAATTCCGCGCACGCTTGAGCAAGCGCTTCTTTTGGAGCGTACGCTCGCGTGGCAGGGAATCAAGTTGGACTGGGTCTTTCTGCTCGAATTCGATGACGAAGAGCTCGTTGAGCGCCTGACCCATCGTCGAACCTGTCCCAATCCCGCCTGCCGGCGCACCTATCACCTCAAATACTCTCCGCCTCAAGTGCCTGATGTCTGCGATGCCTGCAAAGGTCCACTGATTCAGCGCAAGGATGACGTTCCTGAGGTGATTCGCGCTCGGCTGGTGAAGTACAGAGAGGAAATCGTTCCGCTCTGCATGTTCTACCGAGATGCACGCCGCGTCCTGGTTTTGGTGAAGCCACCGAAGGGGAGCACTCCACAGGATGTGTTCGACTTCGCGATGCGCCACCTTAAGAACAACTGAACCGCAGCCCAACGGTCAGCCCACGAATTTCGACGGTAAGTGCAAAAACCTGATTTGCATTTGCCCGAAAACGCTGATGCTCGCGATGCCTGCAAGGGTTCGCTGGTTCAGCGTGCAGTGTCGCCAAGGAAGCAATTCCAAAGCGACGAAGTAAGCCGGTTTGCTGTCGCAGACTGGTTTTTGGTGAACCCGACAAAGGGGAGTGCATACAGGATGCGCTCTACCTGGTCATGACAGCCCAATCGGGCGAATGGAGAACTGTTATGAACACTGCAATCACCTCGCGTGAGAACGACCGCAACATCGCTGCCGCCGCACTGCTGCGTCACGACCCGAGCGAAACCGAAGGCGTCGATTTCTTCGACGAAATCGCCGACGACGGTTCCATCATCGCGCCCGCCATCGTCGCCGCCGCGGACCGCAACGGCTACTCGCCGGCTGCGCTCTGCGAAATGGTCGCCGAAGCGGCTGCGGAGAACGCGGGTCTGAACGGCTACAGCCGCTCGGAGCGCGCGCTCATCAAGGCAGGTCGTCTGCACGGCGAAGACGTGGTCATCACCCGTCCCCGCCGTCGCACGCACTAAGCACGGGAAGCCGGATTCCGCGGAACGTCAAAGCTCACGCTTAGACCCATCCGCGGACTCCGGCGACCGGCTTTCGCCCCCGAATTTCACGGACGGGTCTAGCCCGCCCGTCTGTAACCAGTTTCGAATGCATTGGCAGAACACCTGAACTGCCGATGCTCGGAAACGCTGACAGCGCAAGCTCCAGCGTTGTGGTGTCACCTGGTGGTGGCATCACAAAAACCGGCTCGCTTTCGCGAACCGGTTGTGTAGTGAAACCGACAAAGGGAAGTGCATTCAGGATGCGCTTTACCTGGTCATGACAGCCCACACGGGCAAATGGAGAACTGTTATGAACACTGCAATCACCACCCGCGAGAACGACCGCAACATCGCTGCCGCCGCCCTGCTGCGTCACGACCCGAGCGAGACCGAAGGCGTCGATTTCTTCGACGAAATCGCCGACGACGGTTCCATCATCTCCCCCGAGATCGTCGCTGCCGCCGATCGCAACGGCTACTCGCCGGCTGCGCTCTGCGAGATGGTCGCCGAGGCTGCTGCGGAGAACGCTGGTCTGAACGGCTACAGCCGCGGCGAGCGTCAGCTCATCAAGGCCGGTCGCCTGCACGGCGAGGACGTGGTCATCACCCGTTCGCGTCGGCACTCGCACTAAGCATGGGAAGCCGGACTCCGCGGAACGTCAAAGCACTCACGTGCAGCGACCAATCCGCGGACTCCGGCGACCTGCTTTTGCCCAGGAATTTCAACGGACGGGCATAGCCCAGCCCGTTTGTGCACAAGTTTCGAAAGCATTTGCAGTCGCCTGGACTGCAGATGTTCGGAAACGCTGACAGCGAAAGCTTCGGCGTTGTGATGTCACCGGGTGGTGGCGTCACAAAACCACGAGGAGGATTTTTCCACTTCGTGGAAGCCGGGACGCATGTTGCGTTTCGGTTGTTTGTTAAACCGACAAAGGGAGACGCTCTCAGGAAGCGCCTTACCTGGTCATGACAGCCCACACGGGCAAAATGGAGAACTGTTATGAAAAACGCAATCGGAAACACCATCGGCAATGGCAACGACATCATCCCGGGCACCAACTGGACCTACGCGGAAGCTGCCGCGATGTCCAAGGAAGTGAACCGCGAGAATCGCCTCTTCGGCAACCGCAACAACCGTCGTCGTCGCAGCGCCTCCAAGCGCAATGACGGCCTCGGTCTGATGGTCACCGACCCGGCCCGCTTCACCGCGGAGACGGGCTGGACGCCGGAAGACGCTCTGGAGATGGCTCTCGACATTCGTCGCGAGGACCGCATCTTCGGCAGCAACTTCGGCGACGACGACCACGACGGCGATGTCGAGACGTTCGACGGCGACCTCACTGGCGACGGCTTCTACATCCGCAGCGAGGATGGAAGCTTCGACAAGGAAGCCATGCGCGAGCGTCGCCTGTTCGGTTCCGCGAATCCGCTCTGGAACTGAACTACCAGGAGGGCGCCGGCACTTGGGGACTTGATGCGGCAACGCATTAAGATCCGCAAGCACCGGCGCTGGTAGCCTTTGAAAAGCGAGGATCCTCCTCCTCGCTTTTCTCTTTTTGCAAGCTTCTCTTATATGAAATAGTATCAAATTTAAAAGAAGTAGGGAAACCG
>PNLN01000073.1 GCA_013823055.1 Cyanobacteria bacterium DS2.3.42 | reverse complement strand
AAACCAACAGCCTGAAGCGTATCAATACGACGCAGGCGGGTCTTGTAATAACGGTGCGAACTTTAATCCAAGTGATTACCAGAGAGGCGGCACCTGCGGAACGCGCGATGCCGGCGAAGTTATCCGTCCAGAGCAAAATGCTTTTGCCACGCCGGATCAGTACGACGCAGCCGTAAAGGGTGCCTGCAAATATACAGACCAAAATTACGACCAAGCGCTCAAAGACGCTGCAGCCAAAGGGCAGCCGGTTGTTGCCGTGTTTGGCTCCAGGAATACGCCGGACACACAGAAATTACTTGCCACCATCGCCGCTGCTCAAAAAAACGGGGCAGAAGGTGCGACCTACGTTTATATAGATATGGATCGCGTCGCGCAAAATCCAAATTCGAATTTAGCGAAATTCGTCGACCAAAACATCCGCGGTCACAACCTTGCGCACACAATTATGTTTACGCAAAGACCTGATGCAGCCGGCAATCCGATACCGGAATCAGCGATGATGACTGCTTGGGGCGGGCGTGATCAGATTCAGGCAACGCTAAGAGATCATGTGAAGTACGGGCAAGATGCGATGAAAGGGCGGCAGTTCAACGTCAAGCCCTCAGATGAAGTAGCGCCCAAAGCCGACGTTGTGGAGCAAACTCGGCCGGCCGCGACGAAAAACGCAGACCTTCTCAAAGATATCCAAAGCGGGCTTGAAGACGGCAAGAAAGCCACTGACTGGAAAGAAGGCGAAAAGCATTATTTGAAGGCGATTCGCGCCGCCGACCAAGTCGATCAAACAGCTGTAAAAGCAGACATGGCCAAGACGCAAGAAGCGATAAAAGCTGCGCAAGCCAAGGGCGATCAAACGCAAGTTACAGAATTGCAAAAGCAAGCGCAACAGCTTCAGACTCTGCAAGATGCTGCCTGGAAGACGCGCATGGAGTTTGGCTTCAACTGCATGAAGTGGAATCCCAATTACAAAGATGTCGGCGAACAATGGCTGATGTCTGCAGGCGACAGAAATCCAAACATGTATATGAATCCGGAATTTCGCGCCAGGCTGCGCGACGCCGGATATACACCGCAAGCTGAAAATACGTTTGCAAAACGCGTGGCGCAACATGAATTGAACAAGATCGGTCCGATTGGACCTGGTCAACAACAAGATGTCGGTCCGGATGGAAAACCAAGACAAAACCCAGCGGATAAATTAAACCCGCCCCTGCAGACGGATCGGCAGAAACTCTCCGATGGGCGTCCACCCATCAACCCTGATATAAGACAGCCGTTTAGACCGCCAGTAAAACCTGTGGTGCAGCCGGAGACGAACGTGAAACCTCAGGTTCGTCCGGACCAAACGAGGCCGGATCAAACCAGGCCGGATCAAACAAAACCGCTTCCACAGGATAAAGTTGCTCACCCGGAAATTCCTAATCTTTTGAAAGCGCACGACATTTCAGCTGAAGTGGCAGAGCATAATGCTCTGGTCAAAGCGGCAGACGAGAAGCTGGTATTGAAAGCCGCTTGGGGCGCAGAATGGTGCAATAAATGCCCGGCACAATTGGCTAACTTCGAGCGCAACGCGCAAGGGAAGAAAGACGCAGTCTATTTAAGCAATCACGACATGGACAGTTCTTCGCTAGTCAGCCAAACAAAAATGTATAGGGGAAGCGCGCCGCAATTCCACAGCTACACAGTACAGCGAATTTCAGAAAACGAATTCAAAGTAACGCAGGTCGGCAGTCGCAACGGTCACATAGTGCGGACCAACGTGAGAAGAAAAGCGAGCTAGTTAGTCACTTCAGGCTTTTTCGAGCTGAGCATCGAATTCTGCAGCACTGATGAAAGCTGGGGACGTCGCGAGATCTCTTCGGCAATGATGTTCAACAGTTTGGTGCCACCACGAAAGTTGAGGTGCACTGTGTCGACAAAATCCTTTTTGACGAAGTCAGGGCTTGCTGAAAGGAAAAGATATTGTGCATTTTGCCGTGCGCAGATATTTTGCATTTCCCGCGTGTAGTCAATCCAGAAAGAAACAGGGAGCATCTCACGATTCCGCAACATAGTCGGCATATCAACCACGAAAACCTTGATGTTTTGAGCGTTCATGCGCTTGAGTGTTTCTTCAAAAAAGAAAAGCTGATTTTCGAAATGCTTTGGGTGCGGATTTTTATATCGACTAGAATACTCTCTGGTGTTGTCGAAACAGCCCTCTGTAAGCGTTGCAGGCACAACTATGTCACCAGGAAAAACACGAGACACACTGCTTGAAAGGGCAGTGCGAAGTTGACTTTCCGATTGCGCACGAGTCTTACTTATACTATCGCGCTCACAGAAAAGTCCTGCCACGGCGGCATGCAAGCGTCTCAACGGCAGACGTCCTATTTTCCATTCGATTTCGCCCAAAAGCTTCGCGAGTGGATTAGTGTAGGCACGCGCCACGTCATCATCGAAATTGACATAGCGCTGGTAAAACATAAATGGCTCAGTGTCGCCCAAATTGTGGATTTTGTTGTCTATGAAATCGCGAGGGGCGATGCCCAATACAAGCACCTTAGGCTTGCGCGCTCCTTCCATCAAACCGCGGGTCATCATGTAGTAGTCGCAAGCGCCGGCACCTTGAACCGACACATTGAGCACAGTCGGATCTTTTACGAAAGCCTTTTCTTTGAGCTGCTTCTCCAAAGTCACGACGCGATGATGCAGCGCGCAATCGATTGGAGATTTTGTGGTGAGAGCATCAGCCGCCCAGCATGCTGAGTTGACCAGGGAGCTGCCCATCAGTACGACATCCGGCGCTTTAGGCTCAGCGAAATAACCGTGCGCCGCCCACCAGGTCCAGCTTCCAAAACTAGGACTCAGGCTCAGATTTTTCGAGAGCACGTCCTGGTCGATTGTCCCGCCTGGAAATGCAAAATTGGTGGAAAAAACAAAGGAGACGAGCGCCGCATTCACCGCCGCAAAGCCAAGCACCGACATGCCGAATCGGCCGCCGGGAAAACGGAATTTCTTGTTAGTTTCTGGCTGTGCCAGGTTCTTATCGGTATCCAATCAGCTCTCTGTTTGAATTCCTGGGAATAAACCCTATTGCTTACCTTCCTGCCGAGTTTTCAACAGGACGCTCCAATGATATTCCGGTGGCGCAATCGCTGTCCAGACAACTGCGTTTAACGATGCTTAGACATGGTTCATAAACGGCTGCAAATTCTTTTTCAGTCCGGCGGGAACCGAGTGATGATTGCATCGTCTTTCACCAAGCCTGCCCGATGGGCTTCACTGCTCGCCGAACTTGGCACCCGTTACTGCGCACTGGCTGCGGTTTTAAGGGATTTGAACGTGCCTTGCAGATGTCGCGAAACTTAAGGGCGGCTGCGAAACTTTCACGTCTTGCTCGTGTAATTAGTTATAAGGTTCGTCCAAATATCGATTTTGTAATTTCGGCATGTTACTCAGATGCCTGCCGGTTATTCGAAATTACCTAGAAGTAATGATCATATATTACGTTGTCATGCAACTGATGGAGTCAGGCTTTTCATGCGGTTTTTCCAACAATATACGCATTGGACATACTTGTCATTAGGCTCGCTCCTGCCTATGATTGAGCTGCGCATTAAAAGCTTCCAGCGCAGTTCCTTGGTTTCCCTCATCAAAATAAGGTGAAACAGTGGAATATACACGCCCCAAAAGAGGCCCCCAGGCGATGCTTACAAACGCCCCCACTCGTCAGCATTCGCGACACAAACGTCACGAACCGGCGATCACCAGCACAGAGCTAAACAATTACTACAGTAAAGAAACCGTCGAATTAAGCGTCGATCCTGCGAAGATGGCGCAGCGCTTCCTTGAGCAGGGACGTAACGCTGATGCTGAGAGGCTTTTCTTGTCAGCGCTGGATATGAAAATCGAGACGCTTGGTGAAGAACATCCTGAGACAGAGAAATGTCTGGAAGACGTCACCGCTTTCTACACCAATTTTGGTCGCTATCAACTGGCTGAGGATTTCGCCGAAACCCTTCTTCGCATCAAGTCTTTGACGACTTCACCAATCGAAGATAGCTACAGTAAGACAGTCGAGCAACTGGCAAATATTTACGAGAAAGTCGGCAAGCCTGAAGCAGCTGAAGCGCTCTATCGCTTCCTGGTCACATTGCAAGAAGAAGTAGTCGGCTCCGATAGTTTGGCTATGGTGTTTGCCTTCAACCGGCTAGCCGAGTGCTATACACGACAAGGCGATCATCTGGCAGCTTTGCCGCTTTACGAGCGCGCACTGGCTGTTGAGGAAGCAGCATATGGTCCATTCGCTGTCGAAACCAACAATACACTTACTGAATTAGCGCGTGTCTATCAGGCTTTGCACAAGTTTGATAAAGCTGCCGAGATATTGAAACGGCAAGTAGTCATCCTTGAAAGTATTCACGGACCAAACGCTTTGAGCGTTGCAAGCTGCATTGCAAAAATGGCTGAAGTCTTCGAACAATCAGGCAACAAGCCGGAAGCTGAAGCGCTATATTCACGAGTGATTCAAATTTACGAAGAAGCCTACGGAAAGAATTCCGGTACCGTACAAGAGCTTTATCGCAAGATGGATCAATTTCGCATGGATAAAGCGCGCCAGCAACAAACAGGCTTTATAGCGATGACAGCGCCGATGGCGACAAGCGTCATGGGTGTTTGGTAGAAATTAGCTCGCCGCCGAGTTGATCAAGCAGCAAAAAAATGGAACTCGGAGCCAGGTTATTTGGCATCAGTTTTTCGGTTGAGGATTTTGCCGGTGATTGTGGTTTCAGCTGGTCTCAATACACGTGCAAGGTATTTGTTATTGGTCTCCCAGGGTTTTGGTGCATAGCCGGTCAGATGTTTTAGCCTCTGTTTTGCCAGGCCATAATACTCGTCATCGCCGAAAGCAAAATCCAAGCCGACTCCTCTGAAATTGTTGCCTTTTTCCAGACCTACACCATTTCGCAGCACAATGAGCCACTCTTTGACGCATTCGTTGTAGAGCTGCGGATCTTTGTCGACCTGATTATCGAGCTTTTGCTCAAGCGCTTCAGCAAGCGCTTTATGAATTTCCAAATCATCCGGATTGCGTTTCATCGCGCGACGAGCAAGCTGAATGGCTCTTTCTGTTCTGTCTGAACGCACTGCGAGTTGAGAACTCATCAGTGAAGAGCCTGCTCGCGTACGACCTGGATCAATAATCTCGTCGTATTCAATGGTTGGTCTTACGAAATTCGGTTCTTTTTCTTCAGATGCAGAAAATGCTGCTGTCGCTAGAGATGTACATAAGGCGCAACCTAAGACAATTTCTCGCGCTTTTCGCAGATGAATTTTATTGAAATTCATTGGGTTTCCTATTTTCCTTTCAAATGTGGAGGAGCGTGAGGTCCACAAAGCGGTCCTAATTCCATTCAACCCCTTGAAAGCTTTGTATTGCGCCGCTGATCGGGCGCCAAAACTTTCGCTATGTCCATCATTTGAGACGTTATGCGCAAACTTTGCTCGTCGGAATTTTCGCGTAATTTTAGCGCTTTTTCTTTTTCACCTGGCTTTCATCAATTGAGTCCGTCGCCATCAAATCATTTGTATAACAGAACCGGCTGCGCCCAAGCGCGCCGAAGCGCGCCGAGCGGAGCCTAAACGTTCCGGCCGCGCCGAAGCGCGCCTAGCGGAGCCGAAGCGCGCCGAGCGGAGCCGAAGCGCGCCGAGCGGAGCCTAAACGTTCCGGCCGCGCCGAAGCGCGCCGAGCGGAGCCTAAACGTTCCGGCCGCGCCGAAGCGCGCCGAGCGGAGCCTAAACGTTCCGGCCGCGCCGAAGCGCGCCGAGCGGAGCCTAAACGTACCGGCTTCGTCTTGCGCTTACTTCAGCTTCTCGAGCTCCGCTTGAACGGCCGGATCGCTTGAGTCAAGCTGTGCGGCTGCTTCGAATTCGGCTTTTGCTTTCTTCTTGTCTGAATCCAGCAGCAAAACGCCCAAGTGATAATGTGCGTTCTCCACTGTAGAGTTGTTAGTGCCTGTGTTAGTGCCTGTGTTAGTGCCTGCGTTGGAGCCTGCGTTGGAGCCTGTGCCGGGTGTGCTTGAACCTGTCACGCCGGTATTTGTAGTCGCCGCACTGGCAGCGTCGGCGCCGACTTTGGCACTTTCGAGTTCTGCGGCGGCGATTGCCTTACCGTAAGACTCTTTTGCTTTGTCTTTCATTCCGCATTCTTCATATGCCAAGCCCAAGCCGGTGAGAACTACAGGTGACGCAGGCAGTTCCTTGGAGATTTGCTCGAACGCCGCCACGCTGTCTTGCTCTTTTAAGAACAAAGCATCAGTAATGCGGGCTTGAATATCACCTGGGAGTTTAGACTTCTCGGCAATCACTGCCGCTGTCAGATCCACGTGCATCTTGCCGGGAGCGCCGCTGATTGTGCCGAGCGGCACCGTTGCGAATTTACGCTCGTCAGCTGCAGGAACGACTGTGGGAATTTTAGCAACGCCTTTTGCGACAGTGCTGCCGGTGGCACCATCTATGGTGTAGCTCACTTCAAATCCCTTGACAGGAAATGGATTGTTGTTGCGCACAACAATGTCGACAGTCGCTTGCCCATCCTTCGTTGTTGGGCTATCCAAAATGAGTTCGATGTTCTTCATCATGGCGATGGTTTCGTAGTTCATCAAGAACTCAGCGACCTTAAAGCCCCCAAAACTGACGCCGGCAAGGAAAATAACTCCGAATGCGATGATCGGTCCCTTGGACATTTTCTTGTCAGAAACTTCCTTAGCTTGATTCTCAAGAAAGTTAGTTTTGATGCGGGTTTCGCCTGTTTGGCTGGACATGTCTGCTCCTTAGGGGTGCCTGAGTGCTTTTGCGTTGCATTGCATTGCTTTTTGCTTTTGCTTTCGTTGGATTGCTTTTGCTTCTGGTTTTACTCTTCGTCTTTTTTCTCTTTTTCTTTATCGCTCGGCTCTTCTTCTTCCTCTGCCGCCGGTTTTGTCGGCGGTGATTGTCCTCGAATACGCACAGCCGGATTGCGGTATCTAGCGGCGGCCGCTGCTGCGGCTGCTGCCCAACTGGAGCGATCGATAAATTCAAGACGCAATTGACCGTCGGGATCTTGATAATAGTGCTGCAGAATTTGTTCGTAGCGCCAGCCGTTTTTCGCCAAAGTGTTAGCGCCGTGTTGGCTTAAACCACGCGCACCATTGCCAGGTCCACGGCATGTGAAAACCCAGTTGTTGCCCTCTTCTTTGACGTCGAGAATACCGGCAGTAGAAAGTCCCAGCATTTTTGCCAGCGCAATTCCATACACTTCTTTGGCGCCGCGTTTAGAACCCATTACCTGAATCGTATGCGCGTTCAAGTTCGCGTCCCATTTTTTCACTGTCACACCAACGATTCCGCTGACTCCAGTCAGTCGCTCAAGAGTGGCTTTGGGTACGGATTTAGTGCGGATGTTCAAATTCTCGTAGTAATCACCCACGGTGGCACGATAGAAGCCAGGTTTGATTCGACCGGCATCTTTCAAAATAATTCCTTGTGTTTGATAAACCGCGATTCTGGTTGATGGTGCTTCCGCAGCCAAACCCTTATACGCTTGATCTCGCACGTCCGGAACCAGGTCAAAACCTTCGCTGTTTAACCATTTCGAGCCCTTGCCCAGGTGGGCAACTGCATAACTGCGAGCTGCCACAGCCTGCGATTTCAAAGCCTCCAGCTGCCAGCTTGCCGGCATTTCAGAGGGAACCACGCCTTGCAAATAGTCCTCGAGATCGAGCAAGTTTATTGTCGTCACACCGCGCGTCAAGATGAATTCCAAACTGCCACGCCACCAGCGGTTATTGGCCCAAACGGCGTATGTTCCATACGGATCACGACTGGCAATCTGAGTGCGCCTATCAATTGGCAAAGGAAAGGAGCGCCCAGTAGCAAGCTCAGTAATTCTTCCGGGGCTGACTTGATAAATGACCTGCGGTTTAAGTGACATCACCGGGCGATTGTCAACAAACACCCAGCCGGGCGACCAGACAGCGATACGCGCCACCGAGGCGCGCGTTCCGATGCCAATGCGCACAGGGTGAACCATAGGCGGATACGGACCGAAGGAGGGCCACAAGAGGGGCTGCTGCTTGTCGACTTCCGGCTTCTTAGTTGCCGAAAGTGCCACAGAATCCGGCCAGAAAAGAGCGAACAAAGCCAACACCACTGCGAAAATGCGCTCAAAGCGATGTGGGTGTTGACCAGACATTGACGAAGAAGTCCCGACCAGAGTGAATTAGATACTTTTGAATACCATTGGATATCTTTCGATATCTCGCGATATTTAAAAGACTCGCCCTCTTGGAGCAAAGCCAAAATTAGGGCAAATCAAGCAGCATTGCTACCAAAGTCGATGATACTATGAACCACTTGTTGAGAGTGAAAACGACTGAAGGGTCAGATGAAAAAGATACTTATCGTCGACGATGAAGTAGATATCGCCAATTCGATTCAGTACGTGCTGAATCAGGAAGGCTTCGGCACACTGCTGGCCCATGACGGCATCAAAGCCATTCAAGTGGCGGAAGCTGAAAAGCCGGACCTGATTATTCTTGACTTGATGATGCCTGGATTGGACGGATACGAAGTCTGCCGCCGCGTTCGCAGCCAGGACAGAAAGACGCCAATTCTCATGCTCACCGCCAGAACCTCGGAAATCGACACCGTGGTTGGATTGGAGCTCGGTGCCAACGATTACATCGCAAAGCCGGTGCGGTTGCGGGAATTGGTCGCACGGGTAAAGGCTCATTTACGCGAAGCGCCCGGCACCGCGCCCGCTCCCAAAGGTTTACGTCTGGGTGCACTTTTCATCGACATGGACAGCCGGACCGTGTCTGTGAACAATCAGCAGATTGATTTGACTTTCAAAGAGTTCGAATTGCTCGCGGCGATGGCCAAACACCCTAATCGAGTTTTCACCCGAGATCAGCTGTTTGCGCAGGTCTGGGGGTCGGACTTTCTGGGCGAAAGCCGTACTGTGGATGTTCATATCAGATACTTGCGCGAAAAACTCGAGGAAAACCCCAGCCAGCCCAAGCATATCCTCACAGTGCGCGGCGTCGGCTATCGATTAGTTTGGGACTAGATACTCAAAATTTCAGGCAGCAATCACGACGAAAAATCATCATTTTTCGTCATAAAGGTAGAACTGTTACCTGGCAAGCTTTTTCAGACGTTTGATATGTTTTTGTGCTTTCAGAATTCGATTTCAACGTCGTAAGATTGGGAGTTTCGAGACTTTTACTCTGAACGACCACGACGAAAAATGGCCATTTTTCGTCGTAATGAGTAAAACAGTTTTGTAGGCACAAGCATTCCCTTTCAAAAAAAGTCAGCGTGCATAATCTAGATAACTAGCCAAAAACAGCGAGTAAGCAATGCCAAACTCATTTATAAAAAGCCTGTATGAAGGCTATGCAGCTCAGGAAAAAGGCAACTCAAAAGAAGCTTTCGAATGCTTTCAAAAAGCCCTGGATGCAGAGAAAGACTCACCGATAGCAGCTTATGAGATTGCATCCTTTTACGAGCAAGGCGAAATCGTGCCGAAAGACCTCGCGAAGGCTTATAAACTCTACCTTCAGGCGGCTGAGGGTTGCGTGGAAATGGCCCAGGCAAAACTTGCCGAATGGTACGAAAAGGGTATTCATGTGGAGAAAAACGCTGCATCCGCCAAATTTTGGAGAGAACGCTCCAAGGAACAGATGAAGACAGCGTCTCAACAGCCGATGACGCTCGCAGAGTCCATCAGGCAGAAAATAACTGAAGTTCAAAACGCTAAAGCGCGCGAGACAGACATCTAGAGCTACGAATTAAAAGCATTCATCTGGAAACTTCAGAAAGAAGCAGAAGGTGTAATCACCTCTACTTCTATATGTTGCCAAAGTCCAAAATTGAAATTTGTGCGTTGCCGAACAAGAAGATTAAATGGCCGCCAATTTCACATTAAATGACGGTTCTCAAGAGGGGAATATTCCCACCCTCATCGCTCGAAATCGGCACTAGGCCGATTGATTGCGTACTTTTCCCAGTGACTTACCTACCCCCAGCTCATAAACTCAATTCATCGGCAGGCGTCACTCACCCTCGACCCAGCCGACGTGCATAGCGCACTAATCTTCTCCACCTCTGGCAAAAGCGGACCGGCATCCTGATGAAACTATCTGCACTACTTCTCAGCGTTAACATCGCAGCCTCTCTTCCAATTGCATTCTGCCAAATGGCACCGGCAGCCGAAGAAGGCGTCACCGACACCAGCGATTGGCTAAAGAGTAATCTTGCCACTATAAAGAAGGGCAAAGCGGATTTACCGACATCGAGACTGAAAGTCTCAATGCCCGAAAAGATATCCAGCGGCGACAAGTCATTCGACGCCTATGTTGCTCGCCTGAAGCCGATGCACAAAGCCCACAAGCTTCCATCTCAGCGCGATCTCGACATGCAGCTCGTTTCGCAAACTCCCAGAATGGGGGTTGATCCATCGCAGCTCAACGGCAATGTTTCACAATCTCAATATTCCGACTATTCGAATTCCGGAGTCTATCGCCAACCGCAATCGCTGGCTCACAGCGTGCCTAGAAGCCTCTCGAGCTCTGATTCCACCAGCTTCAAGAGTTCGGCAGTAGCGATGGCTCGTCAGGCAATCTCCGGCGCACACCATCTTGGTGCGGCTCCATCAGCAAAAAACATCAAGTCTGCTAGACGCGGCGCACAATCTCTGCAAGATAGAATGGACGATTGGCTCGGTCAACCGAAAGGCGACGAAAAAATGATTGCTCAAGCTGGAGCGACTCTCGTTCAAGCACCCGTCATGCCGCAGAATTTTGCACCACTCACAGCCAAAGAAGCCGACCTGGAGCGCCAATTGGGCATGCCCATGGGTTCTGCAGGAGCACAACCACAACAATCAAGCGCCGGTCCCGCGCCTTTTCCACTCAATCTCGTTCCTGAAGCTCAGCTGAAAAACTTCATCCGCGGCGGACGGGGCAGTGGAGCAATGGGTGCTGGAGCAATGGGAGCTGGAGCTATGGGAGCTGGAGCTATGGGTGGCGGAGCTATGGGTGGCGGAGCAATGAATGCCGGACTTGGTCACGGCAACATGCGCCCAACCGCACCGAAAGCATTCTTCGGTTCGTGGCACGGCAGCAATCACAACCTGCCGAAAGCCGGTTTCCGCTCTAATATCTACGGTGCGCACTACGCCCAACAGCACAATGTTGTGCAAATGCGCCCGAAAAATCGGTATAGCAAAGGACCTAAAGTTGTTGCCTCGCGCCCTGTCGCTAAGGCCGCGCCGCGGTCAGCCAGCCAGAGCAACTATTCCGTACAAGCACACCTGCCTCCGCAAGTAGCCAGCTACGGTCCTTACACAAGTCACCTCCGCGCCTTTTAATCCAGCAACATCCTGGTGTTAGTCGCAAAATTGGTCGCTGGCAAAGTTGGTCGTTCGACATTCGCTTGTAGCGGCCATGCCATGCATCGCCCAATTTGAGTACCAATTTTTCGGGCCCAGTACCGGCTGACCAAACATTAGAAAGCTATAGGCGGCAAGACTGTCCAAAATTGCCTCTTTACGGATAAATACACACAACCAAAGGATGAAAGGGCCCCACCGGACCACCGTTTGTGCAGCTTTCGTCTTGGCTGAAAAGTAGTTATCCTTCAAGTACGGAGGGGAGGGGTCATCCTCCTGAGGTCTTAGATGGGAAAGAAGCCCGTCAATTTGGAAAAGCAACGAGCCGCCATGGAAGCCCAAGGCGATAAAGGCTGGAGTGCATTTCAGAAAGGCGATTACAAATCAGCGGTCGGCTTTTACGAGAAAGCTGTGGAACTCGCCAAAGAGGTGAGCGACCATGGCGCACTTGCTGTTTTCTCCAGCTATAAAGGTATATCGCTTGCCGGCATGGACGAAAAGGAAAAGGCTGTTGAAGCCTTCCAAATCGCCATCGACACCGCCCGCGAATTCGGTCTTTCCAAAGTAGAAGCGCATGCATCGCTGCTCATGGCGGAACAATTCCGCGACGACGGGCTGGCCGACGAGGCGATTGCATTTTTCCTGCGCGCACTCGATGCCGCTTACACATGCGAAGACCGCAACGGCATGGAAATCGCTTTCGGCAATCTCGGTCGCCTCTATCTGGAAAAAGGATGGGCGGAGCAATCTATAGAATGGTTCCGTCACGCCATCGAAGTGCGCGATGACACGCCAAACAAAGCCTCCTGGCTCGGCAGTCTCGGTCTGGCATATACGGAATTGGGCCAGTACGACGAAGCCAACGACTATTTCACACGCGCTTTCAACGAAGCTGGTTTGAACAACGACAGAAAAACACAAGCAATCTGTCGCGGCAGCCAGGGCAATTCGCTCTTCGAGGCAAAACGCTATGAAGAAGCGGCGACCTGCTACGAAGAAGCGCTCACGCTCTCGCAAAAAGCCAAGGACAACAAACGCGTCGGCATCTGGCTCGGCAATATCGGCAACGCATGGCTGAAGCGAGGCGACCTGACAAAAGCAGTCGAGTGCTGCCAACGCGCCGTAGACCTGGCTAAGAGTCAGGAAGATTTGCAATCGCAAGCAGCGCACATGGACAGCCTGGGCGACTGCTTTTTCGCACAAGGGAATTTGAATCTTGCTCTCGAGCGCTATCAAGAAGCACTCGGAATAAGCCAAGAAATAGAAGACCGGCAGGGACAAAGGATTTACCTTTCGAACTTGGGCAAGACCTACCAGCAAATGGGTCAGCTCCAGCCGGCCTTCGATTTCTTCAGCTCCGCGATCGAACTTTTTGACGAGCAGCGCTCGGCAATCAAAGCCGACGACCTAAAAACCAGCTTCCAAAATCGCGGTCAAGACATGTACCGCGACATGGTCAAAGTTTGCCTGTCGATGGGCAAGCGGGTTGAAGCGCTCGAATATGTCGGTCGCGCAAAATCGCGTGCCTTGCTCGATCTTTTGAGCAATTCGCCTATTGATGTTTCGCAACTGGATGACTCAGGCGATCAATCTCTGCAAAAACTTATCCATCACGAATCGGAATTGCGCAATCAAATCGCCCACTTCGAGCGCTTGTTCTGGCAAGGTTCGAGCTCTGGTGGCGAAAGCGGAACCCGGGGTGCGGCCATCCCGGCTGAAGATTCGCAGCGCATTTACGCCGAGTGGCGCGACGTCGTCAATCAACTGCGCAGGCGGCATCCAAACTACGCAAGTTTGGTCTGCGCCTCTACTTTGACGTTCGCCGAAATCAGTTCTTTATGGAATGAAAAACGCACTGCCGGTGGTGCCGCCTCGAAGGATGCAGCTTCGACCGCGGACGCCCATAGGGGCGATGCCATGCATCGCCCGGCCGATGATTCTGCCGACGGTCCCTTTCTACTAAGTCGCGATACGGCAATTGTAGAATTTTACTGGACAGATCAATATTTGTTGTCCGCAAGTCTCTGGCATGGCGCATCGCAACCGGCTTTAAACCTAATTACCGATGCGGAAAAACTGACGGTACTGGAAGAAGATCTCGCAAATTTCTTGGAAATGTCCGCGACAGAAGGCTGGGAAGTTCCGGTCAGTTTGTGCAAACGGCTATACACCGGACTGTTCGGCTCCGTTCTCGACGAGGTGCCGGAAGACATCAAACACATTCTCTTGGTTCCGCACGGAAGCTTATTCCATCTGCCTTTCAGCGCCCTGCATGACGGTAAAGGTTATGTCTGCCAGAGATTCGCCACCAGCTATCTGCCGACCACAAGCTTGATACCTGTTCTTGCCAAGTCACAAGCAGAGGGTCAATCGAAAAGTCAGGCAGGTGGAAAACAAACTGGCAATCAAGCTGATGGTCAAGCTGAAGATCAAACTGACAATCTAACTGATGATCAAACCGAAAATCCAAATGACACGTCCGCCCCTTATCTTGTTTCTGCCATCAGTGATTACTCAATAACCCGCAAAGAAGGAGTCGTATTCAGCTCGCGACTGCGATCGGCAGCCGGTCTCGACGACTTGAGCTACACGCTCGAAGAAGCCCAAACGATCTTTGACCTCGGCAAACTGACCTCGACTCGCACAAAAATGTTGACCAACCAGGAAGTGCAAGAATCATTGCCTGAGCTGTTCAGCAAGTATCCCGTCGTGCACTTTGCCGGACACGCAGTCTTCAATCCGGACGAGCCGCTCGCCTCCGGGCTGGTATTGGCCGACGGCAGCATACTTACTGCCGCTGCGATTCTGCAGGGAAATTTA